>NZ_LT984803.1:1655977-1982372 GCF_900250115.1 Cupriavidus taiwanensis
ACCTGACCGACAGCTTCGACATCCGCGGCGGGCTGTCATACGCGAGCGGCGGCGAAAGCAAGGTGAACGGCGTATCGCGTAATGACCACACCAATACGTCCAAGTTCTCCGTAGGCATGGCGTGGTTTCCCATGCCTACGGTTCAGGTGCTCGGCACCTATGGACGAGACATCTCGGTACGCAATGGCCCGCGGGAGGGCAGCCGTTTCAACCTTCGTTTGCTCAAGGTGTTCTGACAGAGCCACGAACTGACAGAGAGAGGAGAACAACATGGCAGGACGCAAACAATGCGGGGCGGGCGGGCATGCGCGCACTCTGGCCGCGGTGGCGCTGGCGCTGGTGGCACTGCCCTCTGCGGGCGCGCTTGCGGCGGATGCAGCGGATGTAGCGGCTGGCAGCCGGGCGAAGTCGCTCGCCGCGCATAAAATCCGCGCGGCCACGACGCGCATCGATGGCGCAGCGATTCGCGCCAATGAGGCCAGCACCCCGAACTGGCCTACCTACGGGCTGGATTACGCGGAAACGCGTTTCAGCAAGCTCGACCAGATTCACAGCGGCAACGTCGGAAGCCTCGGCCTGGCCTGGTCCTATGACCTGGAATCGACGCGCGGTGTCGAGGCCACGCCGCTGGTAGTGGACGGCGTGATGTATGTCACGGCGCCGTGGAGCGTGGTCCACGCCATCGACGCGCGCACCGGCAGGAAGTTGTGGAGCTACGATCCCAAGGTGCCGCGCGAGATGGCCTACAAGGGCTGCTGCGACGTCGTCAACCGCGGCGTCGCGCTGCATAAGGGGAAGGTCTATGTCGGCGCGTTCGACGGCAGGCTGATAGCCATCGACGCCGCCACCGGCAAGAAGGTCTGGGAGCAGGACACCATCGTCGACCGCAGCCATTCCTACACCATCACCGGCGCGCCGCGCGTGTACAAGGGCAAGGTCATCATCGGCAATGGAGGCGCAGAATATGGCGCACGCGGCTATATCACCGCCTACGACGCCGAGACCGGCGCCCAGCAGTGGCGCTGGTTTACGGTGCCGGGCGACCCGTCCAGGCCATTCGAGAACGAAGCCATGGCTCGCGCGGCCGGCACCTGGGATCCCGCCGGCAAGTACTGGGTCAACGGCGGCGGCGGCACGGTGTGGAACACCATGGCCTTCGACCCCGATCTCAACCTGATGTACATCGGCACCGGCAATGCCGGTCCCTGGAGCCGCAAGGTGCGCAGTCCCAAGGGCGGCGACAACCTCTATGTGGCCTCGGTGGTGGCACTGAACCCGGACACCGGCGAGTACGTCTGGCACTACCAGGAAACGCCGGGGGACAACTGGGACTACACCTCGACCCAGGACATCATCCTGGCCGACCTGAAAATCGACGGCAGGCTGCGCAAGGTGCTGCTGCACGCGCCCAAGAACGGCTTCTTCTTCGTGGTCGACCGCACCGACGGCAAGTTCATCTCGGCAAAGAACTTCGTCGATGTCAACTGGGCATCTGGCTATGACAAGAATGGACGTCCGATCGAGACGCCGCAGGCGGACACTTCGGGCAGGCCGGTCGATGCCGTGCCCGGACCCTTCGGCGCGCACAACTGGCATGCCATGTCATACAACCCGCGCCTGCGCCTGGCTTATATCCCGGCGCAGCACGTACCGCTGACCCTGGCCGACAACAAGCACTGGGTGCATAACCAGAAGGACTCGCCGGAAGCGCACCGCGGAGTGGGCTGGAACCTCGGCATGCTGGTCAACGCCGAGCCGCCGAAAAGCAAGCCGATGGGACGGCTGATCGCCTGGGACCCGGTCCGGCAGAAGGCGGTCTGGCAGCAGGACTACACCGGACCGTGGAACGGCGGCACGCTGACCACCGCCGGAGAACTGGTGTTCCAGGGCACCGCCGACGGCCGCTTCATCGCCTACCATGCGGCGACCGGCGAGAAGCTGTGGGAGACCCCGACCGGCACCGGGGTGGTGGCGCCGCCGGTCACCTACATGGTCGACGGCAAGCAATATGTGTCGATCGCGGTGGGCTGGGGCGGCGTGTTCGGCCTGAGCACTCGCGCCACCGACCGCAAGGCGCCCGGCACGGTCTACACCTTTGCCATCGGCGGCAAGGCCAAGGCTCCGCCGTCCGCTCCGTATCCGATGGCCGAGTTGCTGCAGGGCGTAAAGTACGATCCCGGCCATGTGCAGGAAGGGCAGAAGCTGTACGTCAACAACTGCGTGTTCTGCCATGGCGTGCCGGGTGTGGACAAGGGCGGCAATATTCCTAACCTGGCTTATGTGGGCTCGGGCCTGATCCAGAACCTGGACAAGATCGTATTCAACGGCCCTTACGTCGGCCAGGGCATGCCGGATTTCCCCGGCAAGCTGAGCGCAGAAGACGTCATCAAGATCCAGGCCTTTATCCAGGGTACGGCCGATGCGGTACGCCCCAAGAAACTGACCGACTGAGGCTCTTGCGGCCGTTCAGGTAAATGCGGGCGACGCCGACGGCACCGCGCCACCGGGCAAATATGACGCGCCTGGTGGGGCGGAACGCCTCTAGGTGACAGAAGAGGCTCTTTTTGTTGCGTGGGATAAAACACTTGCAAGGCACGCATCCAGGCATTAAGATTCGCCCCCTCGTTCGCAAGACATCGCGCAACGGGAAAGGAACGGCGCGCGAGAGTTGACTCGAAAGAGGGCGTCCGGCGCAATAAAGAATTTTTCGAAATCAGTTGCTTAATCGAAAAAATTTCTTTAAAGTCTCGTTCCTTCGCTGCTGACAACGCAGCGCGCTGAACGGCAAAGCCGGGCGGCGAAGTTCTTTAACAAACAAACAACCGATAAGTGTGGGCGCTTGATAGCGGATGCGAAAGACTTCGGTCTTTTAGCTTAAAAGTTATACAGTGCTCGCACAGCAAAACGTGACCGGGTCTTCGGATCTGGTCAGTCAGTTTTCTGAGAGTGAGCGACCGCTCGAAAGAGCGAGGGTCTTCGGACCCACACAGAGATTGAACTGAAGAGTTTGATCCTGGCTCAGATTGAACGCTGGCGGCATGCCTTACACATGCAAGTCGAACGGCAGCGCGGGCTTCGGCCTGGCGGCGAGTGGCGAACGGGTGAGTAATACATCGGAACGTGCCCTGTCGTGGGGGATAACTAGTCGAAAGATTAGCTAATACCGCATACGACCTGAGGGTGAAAGCGGGGGACCGCAAGGCCTCGCGCGACAGGAGCGGCCGATGTCTGATTAGCTAGTTGGTGGGGTAAAGGCCCACCAAGGCGACGATCAGTAGCTGGTCTGAGAGGACGATCAGCCACACTGGGACTGAGACACGGCCCAGACTCCTACGGGAGGCAGCAGTGGGGAATTTTGGACAATGGGGGCAACCCTGATCCAGCAATGCCGCGTGTGTGAAGAAGGCCTTCGGGTTGTAAAGC
Organism: Cupriavidus taiwanensis; assembly: GCF_900250115.1. Lineage (NCBI taxonomy): Bacteria > Pseudomonadati > Pseudomonadota > Betaproteobacteria > Burkholderiales > Burkholderiaceae > Cupriavidus > Cupriavidus taiwanensis. Next base: position 1,659,401 of record NZ_LT984803.1, read on the forward strand.
ACTTTTGTCCGGAAAGAAATGGCGCTGGTTAATACCCGGCGTCGATGACGGTACCGGAAGAATAAGCACCGGCTAACTACGTGCCAGCAGCCGCGGTAATACGTAGGGTGCGAGCGTTAATCGGAATTACTGGGCGTAAAGCGTGCGCAGGCGGTTTGATAAGACAGGCGTGAAATCCCCGAGCTCAACTTGGGAATGGCGCTTGTGACTGTCAGGCTAGAGTATGTCAGAGGGGGGTAGAATTCCACGTGTAGCAGTGAAATGCGTAGAGATGTGGAGGAATACCGATGGCGAAGGCAGCCCCCTGGGACGTCACTGACGCTCATGCACGAAAGCGTGGGGAGCAAACAGGATTAGATACCCTGGTAGTCCACGCCCTAAACGATGTCAACTAGTTGTTGGGGATTCATTTCTTCAGTAACGTAGCTAACGCGTGAAGTTGACCGCCTGGGGAGTACGGTCGCAAGATTAAAACTCAAAGGAATTGACGGGGACCCGCACAAGCGGTGGATGATGTGGATTAATTCGATGCAACGCGAAAAACCTTACCTACCCTTGACATGCCACTAACGAAGCAGAGATGCATTAGGTGCCCGAAAGGGAAAGTGGACACAGGTGCTGCATGGCTGTCGTCAGCTCGTGTCGTGAGATGTTGGGTTAAGTCCCGCAACGAGCGCAACCCTTGTCTCTAGTTGCTACGAAAGGGCACTCTAGAGAGACTGCCGGTGACAAACCGGAGGAAGGTGGGGATGACGTCAAGTCCTCATGGCCCTTATGGGTAGGGCTTCACACGTCATACAATGGTGCGTACAGAGGGTTGCCAACCCGCGAGGGGGAGCTAATCCCAGAAAACGCATCGTAGTCCGGATCGTAGTCTGCAACTCGACTACGTGAAGCTGGAATCGCTAGTAATCGCGGATCAGCATGCCGCGGTGAATACGTTCCCGGGTCTTGTACACACCGCCCGTCACACCATGGGAGTGGGTTTTGCCAGAAGTAGTTAGCCTAACCGCAAGGAGGGCGATTACCACGGCAGGGTTCATGACTGGGGTGAAGTCGTAACAAGGTAGCCGTATCGGAAGGTGCGGCTGGATCACCTCCTTTCAGAGCGTGCAGCCAACGTTGAGCGTCCACACTTATCGGTAGTTTGTTGGTTAAGGCCAGGTGGCCAAATGCAAGCGCTTAGCATTGAGCGTTTGCATTTGGCATTGCCAAGCGATCGCAAGATCGGCTGTTCTTTAACAATATGGGATGTAGTAAAGGTGTCACGGTGCGTTGATGAGACGCACATGTAGTTTAACGTGATACCGGGTTGTGATTGTATCAACCAAAATGTATTTAAGTGATCGAAAGATGACTTGGAATACGGCACAAATGCGAGAACTCAACCTGTAGTGAGCGTGTCGATGAGACACACTTGTTATAGGGTCAAGCGAACAAGTGCATGTGGTGGATGCCTTGGCGATCACAGGCGATGAAGGACGCGGTAGCCTGCGAAAAGCTTCGGGGAGCTGGCAAACAAGCTTTGATCCGGAGATGTCCGAATGGGGAAACCCGGCCCGTATGGGTCATCCCACACTGAATCCATAGGTGTGGGAAGCGAACGCGGCGAACTGAAACATCTAAGTAGCTGCAGGAACAGAAATCAACCGAGATTCCCAAAGTAGTGGCGAACGAAATGGGAAGAGCCTTGCACTCTTTAGCAAGACTGTTAGCAAAACGGGATGGAAAGCCCGGCCATAGCAGGTGATAGCCCTGTATGCGAAAACAGACTTGTGGAACTAGGTGTGCGACAAGTAGGGCGGGACACGTGAAATCCTGTCTGAAGATGGGGGGACCATCCTCCAAGGCTAAATACTCGTGATCGACCGATAGTGAACCAGTACCGTGAGGGAAAGGCGAAAAGAACCCCGGGAGGGGAGTGAAATAGATCCTGAAACCGCATGCATACAAACAGTCGGAGCCTCGTAAGGGGTGACGGCGTACCTTTTGTATAATGGGTCAGCGACTTACATTCAGTGGCAAGCTTAACCGATTAGGGAAGGCGTAGCGAAAGCGAGTCCGAACAGGGCGTTGAGTCGCTGGGTGTAGACCCGAAACCAGATGATCTATCCATGGCCAGGTTGAAGGTGCGGTAACACGTACTGGAGGACCGAACCCACTAACGTTGAAAAGTTAGGGGATGAGCTGTGGATAGGGGTGAAAGGCTAAACAAATCTGGAAATAGCTGGTTCTCTCCGAAAACTATTTAGGTAGTGCCTCGTGTCTCACCTTCGGGGGTAGAGCACTGTCATGGTTGGGGGGTCTATTGCTGATTACCCCGCCATAGCAAACTCCGAATACCGAAGAGTGCAATCACGGGAGACAGACATCGGGTGCTAACGTCCGGTGTCAAGAGGGAAACAACCCAGACCGCCAGCTAAGGTCCCCAAATATAGCTAAGTGGGAAACGAAGTGGGAAGGCTAAAACAGTCAGGAGGTTGGCTTAGAAGCAGCCACCCTTTAAAGAAAGCGTAATAGCTCACTGATCGAGTCGTCCTGCGCGGAAGATGTAACGGGGCTAAGCTATATACCGAAGCTGCGGACGCACGCAAGTGCGTGGTAGGAGAGCGTTCTGTAAGCCTGTGAAGGTGTCTTGTAAAGGATGCTGGAGGTATCAGAAGTGCGAATGCTGACATGAGTAGCGATAAAGGGGGTGAAAGGCCCCCTCGCCGTAAGCCCAAGGTTTCCTACGCAACGTTCATCGGCGTAGGGTGAGTCGGCCCCTAAGGCGAGGCAGAGATGCGTAGCTGATGGGAAGCAGGTTAATATTCCTGCACCGTCGTATGATGCGATGGGGGGACGGATCGCGGAAGGTTGTCCGGGTGTTGGAAGTCCCGGTCCCTGCATTGGAGAAGGCGCTCAGGCAAATCCGGGCGCGGAATTCAAGAGTGTGGGGCGAGCGGCCTAGTGCTGCGAAGCAATTGGAAGTGGTTCCAAGAAAAGCCTCTAAGCTTCAGTCATACGAGACCGTACCGCAAACCGACACAGGTGGGCGAGATGAGTATTCTAAGGCGCTTGAGAGAACTCGGGAGAAGGAACTCGGCAAATTGGTACCGTAACTTCGGATAAGGTACGCCCTGGTAGCTTGACTGGCCTGCGCCAGAAGGGTGAAGGGGTTGCAATAAAATGGTGGCTGCGACTGTTTAATAAAAACACAGCACTCTGCAAACACGAAAGTGGACGTATAGGGTGTGACGCCTGCCCGGTGCCGGAAGATTAAATGATGGGGTGCAAGCTCTTGATTGAAGTCCCGGTAAACGGCGGCCGTAACTATAACGGTCCTAAGGTAGCGAAATTCCTTGTCGGGTAAGTTCCGACCTGCACGAATGGCGTAACGATGGCCACACTGTCTCCTCCCGAGACTCAGCGAAGTTGAAGTGTTTGTGATGATGCAATCTCCCCGCGGCTAGACGGAAAGACCCCATGAACCTTTACTGTAGCTTTGCATTGGACTTTGAACCGATCTGTGTAGGATAGGTGGGAGGCTTTGAAGCGTGGACGCTAGTCTACGTGGAGCCGTCCTTGAAATACCACCCTGGTTTGTTTGAGGTTCTAACCTTGGCCCGTGAATCCGGGTCGGGGACAGTGCATGGTAGGCAGTTTGACTGGGGCGGTCTCCTCCCAAAGTGTAACGGAGGAGTTCGAAGGTACGCTTGGTACGGTCGGACATCGTACCTAAAGTGCAATGGCAAAAGCGTGCTTAACTGCGAGACCGACAAGTCGAGCAGGTGCGAAAGCAGGACATAGTGATCCGGTGGTTCTGAATGGAAGGGCCATCGCTCAACGGATAAAAGGTACTCTGGGGATAACAGGCTGATACCGCCCAAGAGTTCATATCGACGGCGGTGTTTGGCACCTCGATGTCGGCTCATCTCATCCTGGGGTAGCCGGTCCCAAGGGTATGGCTGTTCGCCATTTAAAGAGGTACGTGAGCTGGGTTTAAAACGTCGTGAGACAGTTTGGTCCCTATCTGCCGTGGGCGTTGGAATCTTGACGGGGGCTGCTCCTAGTACGAGAGGACCGGAGTGGACGTACCGCTGGTGTACCTGTTGTCTCGCCAGAGGCATCGCAGGGTAGCTATGTACGGAAGAGATAACCGCTGAAAGCATCTAAGCGGGAAACTCGCCTGAAGATGAGGATTCCCTGGCGGCTTGACCGCCTTGAAGGGTCGTTCGAGACCAGGACGTTGATAGGCTGGGTGTGGAAGCGCAGTAATGCGTTAAGCTAACCAGTACTAATTGCCCGTAAGGCTTGATCCTATAACCAGTGTGTTTCACCTGGTGAGCGATCGCCTTGTGCCTCGATACACACACAACCGACACTACATCCCGATTCGTGACGCTGTCCCACGACAGCGCCACAACCCCTCATGCCTGGTGACCATAGCGAGTTGGAACCACCCCTTCCCATCCCGAACAGGTCCGTGAAACGACTCCGCGCCGATGATAGTGCGGATTACCCGTGTGAAAGTAGGTCATCGCCAGGCTCTTATTGTGCAAAACCCCTCGACAGCGTGTGCTGCGAGGGGTTTTGTCTTTGGCGCGGCCAGACGCCGGCCGCCACCCGCCCTGGCGTGAGCTCGGCATCGGCATGGATTATTTGCAAGCCCTGCCGGTGCTGGTAAAGGAATTCGTTCAATCTTGGCAGTGCAAAAGGCGATGGCTGGCAGCGGCTTGGCGCGAAGGCATGAACGGCGTCCTGCAGCGACGGTGCCGAGATGCTAACCTCCAAGCAGGCACCCGCCGTCATCTTTGCAATTGGGAGAGAGAAAATGAGCCGCCTGCTGCTCAGCAATATCGACCCCGACACCTCGGACGAAGAGATCCAGGCGTTCCTGGAAAAATACGGATTTCCGCCGTTCGACAGTCTCGAGCACGAGGACGGCGACGGCACGCATCCGGCCGTGCTGTTGAACTTCGGCAGTCTCGATTCCGCAGTGCTGGGCAAGCTGCAGCAACGCATCGACCATATGTACTGGAAGAAGCGCCAGCTGAGCGCTTCCATCCTGCATGACCGTTTCGCGTAGGCGGCGATAGCGCGGCTACAGCGACAGCGCACCAAGGCCGTCCGTGCCGGAGTCCTCGGTGGAGGGGGGCGGGAGCGGGTCTGGCACAGCCATCATTTTCTCGGCCGGGTAGAGCGCCATGAAGCTTCGCGCCAGTTCAGGGTCCCGGCATGCGAGCCATGCCCCCCACTGCAGGTGCGGAATCATCACGACCGACCGTTTTTCCTTGCCCGGCGCATGCATCAGCTTCATCACCGCATGGCCCGGTGCGCTCACCGTGAACATGGCGAAGGAATACGATCCATCCGGCCATTGCCTCCACAGTCCGGCAATGCCGAGGGCCGGCTCGTCCGGTAGCCAGATCCGGTACCGCATCCAGCCCTGGCCGGCGACGTAGCACGGCTCGTAAATGGCCATCGCAGGCACCAGGCAAAACTGGGTGCGATGCCACGCGCTGCACGACGCTCGCCGGTCGCCGACGCTCTCGGCGCGGACGTTCATGGTTTCAAAATCCCGCGCGCCGTGGACGTGGCGCGAGCGTGGCACGAGACCAAAGGTGGCCAGCAAAGATTCGCGCCGGCCGCCTGCATCCGTACGGATGATCGGCGCGGCCTCGCCCGCACATATTTCCGGCTTCCATGTGCCAGGCGGCGGCTCGGCCTCGAACACCTCGCGCAGCACAGGGCCAGTCACTGCGGCGAAATTGGTACACACGATCTTGCCTCCCCGACGTCAGATGCCTTGCCTGATGCACCGGTCAGCCGCGATTCGCCACACCTGTTCAACTGGCGGCGCGAAGGGAAGGGCGGGCGTAGCTCCAGCTGACCGGCATTGCGCTCAGCTATCGCGATACCTCCGACGCCATCTTCCTGGCCGATTCCAGATGGTGCTCGAGTGTGGGCAAGGTCTTCTTGGCGAAATCGCGTACATCGCTGTCGCGCGCGTCGCTTGCGGCCTTGCGGAACAGCGCCACCGCATCATTGTGCGCCTTGACGCCGACCTCGTCGGCGTACTGCTTGTCGAAGGTGGCGCCTTGGAGTGCGCCCATTGCTTCCAGCTTCTTCTGATCTGCGGGAGCCGGGGTGGTCGGCAATTGCACGCCCTTGGCGTTAGCCAGCCGCTTGAGGTCTTCCGCCGCGGCGCGGTGGTCCTGCAGCATCTGCCCGGCAAAACGCTTGACCGCGCCACTGGTGGCCTTGCTTTCGGCCAGCTTGCTGGCATCGATCTCCATCTGGCCTGCCTGTGCCGCCTTGTTCATGAACTCCACATCGCCAGCCGGTGGCGCGGCGTACAGGCCGCTCGTCAGGCAAAGCAATATCGCCGCAAGCGCGGCTGTGGCATGGCGGCCAGGGCGGCCGGGCTCGCGTGCATCGCATGGCATGACTGTCTCCTGAACGGGCAACCATACCCGCCCTTGCAACAATCATGCCGCCATACCGGGCGGTTCCGGCCTCAGGAAACCCGGACGAACTTGGCGACCGACGGCACTCCCTGCGAATCGAGGATGAACAGCATGTAGTATCCGGGCGGCACCAGTGAACTGGAGGCGGGCAGGGTCACGCGCAGGTTCTTCGCGCCCTGCTTGGTATAGCGCAATTTGACATAGCGCTGGTGCATGTCGTTGGCGTGCGTCACAGCCCCTGGTGCCACCAGGGCAACGCTGGAAACATTGGGGGTGCTGGAGCCAACGGTAAAGGTCTGTCCCAGGCTCAATGTACCGGGTGCGCTGGTGATACTGGGGCGTGCGCCCTTGAACAGGTAAGGTGGCGAATACACCTGTGCCTGGTGCGTGGCGGCGGCCAGGGGATTCATATCATCCTGGGACAGCAAGACGGTGGCGTCAGGCAGCAGAATGGCACTGGAGTGGTAGCCCGCCTGTATGGTGTTCGGACTCATCTGAATCCAGGTCCCGGTCGGATCCCCGGCCGGCTTGTTGTAAAGCTCGCTGTCAAAATGCGGGTTGTCATAACCGGTGCTGGCGGCATTTCCACCCACCGTAAACAGCGTGCCATCGGGCAGGATCACGGTATTGGCGTTATGGCGTGGCTGCAGCCATTGCGGAAACTGTCGCCACCCGGCGTTGGGGGCGCCGACATCGAACCATTCGTTGTTGCGGAAGGCGCTGTCGCCCTCGGCGCCGCCAGCGATCATCACGACCTGCTTGACGGGCGTAACCGAGGCATCGGTATACAGAACGCCGTTGGCCCACTCATAGTGCGAGCTCAGCATGTTCGGAATGCCGCTCCATGACCACGTGCCAGGCGTCAACAGCACGGTATTGTAGAAGGCCGGCCCCGCCTGCATCATCTGGCCTGAACCAAGCAGGTATTGGAACGGGTACATGCCGGACGGGTCGTGGAACGAAACCGTGCTCATCGTGCCAACGCTGTCCATGCCCGCGGCAGGGGTGAACAGTTCGACTACCGACGTGGTATTTCCGGATCCCGTTTCATCGAGGCCACTGGTGATGACCACCCTGTTGTCTGCCAGCTTGGTCAGCGTCGGATACCAGCGGCCGACCGACATATTCGGTTGGGCGGTCCAGGTCTCGCTGAGCGGATTGAACGTATAGCTGCTCAGCGCGCCCTGGAAGTTCTGCTGGCCCTCCGGCGCATTCGGGTCCGGATAGCGCAGATTGCCACCGGCGAGGAAAACCCTGCCGTCGCTCAATATCGTCTGGCCGGCACACCAGATGTTCTCGGGAGGGGTAATGGGATGCCCCGTGCGTGTCACAGGATCCCAGACATAGGCGACACCGGTGTTCGATGCCGCGGGATTATGGTATTCGGTCGGCTCGTACGACCAGAACAGCACCTTGCCGGTGTGCAGCAATACCGCAGTGATGCCGACGACCGGGATGACGAACGGCGCGCTCCATTGGCCGGCTGTATTGGTGGCCTGGGCTTTGGCCGCTGCCAGCACCTGATCATCCGGCGTGGCAACCCGGTCCAGCCCGGCTGCCACGCGACATTGCTTGGCACGTGCCCTGGCATGCGACTCGGCATGGGCAGGACCGAGCACGGCAGCTTCTCGCTGCCTCAGCCTGGCTTCCGCAGAAGGGTTGTTGCAGGCGTCATTGTCAAAGCTGACGGGGGAAGCCGCGTGAACCGGCGGCGCCAGCAGGGAAAAGCCAAGCACTGACGCCCACACGGTTTTCCGGAAAATCATGCGTTGACGCATTTGCATCACCTCCTGCGGTGACAGCGTTGCCAGGGAATGCGGAAGTTCCGCGCTGGGAAATCGCGGTGGAATGAATGCCGCGAGGACATTGACAGCGGACTTTTCTAGCTTAGGGTGGCAGGCAGAGAGCCAATGTGGGCTGGCGCACGGAAGGAATGCGATTGGGCGCTTGCGTTTTTCTAAAGCAGCGTGGGGGACGCAGGCAAACACTGCGATGCTGGCTATCTTATTTAACATAAGATACATTATGCGAAACACACATGTAGCGGCTAAGTTGTAATGTCCGCTTCTGGCTAAGTAGAAATGTCCGCCCGAGGCGCTGCCCATGGTATTCAGCCTGCCCGGTTGAATGCAATGGAGACGCCAGGCATGGCAAGACCAGAGGTCATTACAGTAAGCATGCGCGAGATTGACAGGCTCAAGACCGTCCAGGCGGTCATGGATGGTCAGTTGCGGCCCGGCGTGGCCGCCGAACGATTGGAGATCACTGACCGGCAGCTGCGGCGGTTACTGGAGCGCTACCGGCTGGAAGGCCCAGCCGGGCTGGTCTCGCGCAAGCGCGGCCGACCCAGCAACAACCGTCTGTCTGGCGAGCGCGAAGCCGCAGCGCTCGGCCTGATCCGGGAACACTATGCCGACTTCGGCCCGACCCTGGCGGCCGAGAAGCTGCGCGAAGCACACGGGCTCACTCTGGCGAAGGAAACGGTCCGGCGGCTGATGATGGTTGCCGGCCTGTGGGTACCGCGCAAACAGCGCCCGCTCAAGGTCTATCAGCCTCGTAATCGGCGCGCCTGCTATGGCGAACTGATTCAGATTGATGGCTGCGATCACCGCTGGTTTGAGGAACGCGCGCCTGCCTGCACGCTGCTCGTTTATGTCGACGACGCCACCAGCCGGATCATGGAGCTGCGCTTTACCCATTCGGAGGCCACGTTCACGTACTTCGCGGCGACCCGCGCCTACCTGGAGCGCCACGGCAAGCCGGTGGCGTTTTACAGTGACAAGGCCAGCGTTTTCCGGGTCAACAAGCAAGGAGCAACTAGCGGCGACGGCCATACGCAGTTTGCGCGGGCCTTGTTCGAACTGAACATCGAAGGCATCTGCGCCAACAGCAGCCAGGCAAAAGGCCGCGTGGAACGGACACACCTGACCTTGCAGGACCGGCTGGTCAAGGAGCTGCGCCTGCGTGGCATCAGCACCATGGAGGCGGCCAATGGCTTCATGGCGGAGTTCATCGCCGACTACAACGCGCGCTTTGCCAAGGTGCCGCGCAACAACCACAACGCCCATCGACCGCTGCGACCGGACGAGAATCTGGATCTGATCTTCGCGTGGCGCGAGCCACGCTGCGTGTCCAAGAGCCTGACGATCCAGTACGACAAGATGCTCTACCTGCTGGCGGACACGCCGGAGCATCGCAAGCTGGCTGGCTGCTACATCGACGTCTATCACTACCCAGATGGCAGGATCGAGCCGCGGGCTAATGGCGCCGCCCTGCCCTACACCACCTATGACCGGCTGTCGGAAGTGGACCAGGGCGCGATCGTGGACAACAAGCGCCTGGGACATGTGCTGCAGTTGGCGCAATACGTGCAGGAGAAGCGCGATAACACGCGTTCGCTCTCTGTGCCTGGCACGGAGGGGGTTCCGCGCAAGCGTGGACGGCCGCCCGGCAAGAAATCGCAGCGGTCGCTCGGCCAGAACGATATGTTGGAAGCGTTGCAAAGGCTGCAGGAGCAGCCGTGGCCGCTTAACGGAACGGAAAACTGATTCAGCTTGCGCTGGCAGTTCAACAGGGCTCAGGCAGCACGGCTTGGACTCAGTCACGTCAGGACAGCACTACCGCCCTACGCTCACCCCAATAGCCGATCAACCGGACATTTCAACTTAGCCAGAGACCGGACATTTCAATTTAGCTTTGACAACACATGTTGGCCCCAAATAGTAATGTCCGCTTATAGCCAGATTCAAATGTCCCAGTGAACCGGGTAACCCGTACGGCCTTTTGCCCGCCCGGGTTCAACCAGCGGCGATGCACCATCTGCCGCCCGCGACGCTGTCGATGCCGGGTAACGATGTTCTTGCGCGCCTGACCCTTCTCGGTGCGCCAGCGCACAGAACGCCGCACGGCCGGGCGGCATGCTTGACGCTGCCGTCCCCTTAAGTGGGGGCCTGTGCTGTGCAAGCCATGGAGCGCAACGAGGATGAGCCAGCCCGAGCCCCCGGAGATCGCGCCGCCGCTGCCCGATCTCCTGATATTCAGCGCCCCGTTCCATCCCTCCGTGGGCGGGATGGAGCGCTTTGCCGAAGACCTGGCGCTGGGGCTGACCGAGCTGGGTTATCGGATCGAGCTGGCGACGCGCACGCCGGCGGGCGCTGGCGACGCGCCGGCGTTTCCCTATCCGGTCACGCGCGTGGCGGGCATGGCCGAACTGGCGCGCGCCATGCTGCGGCACCCGCTAGTCGTATTCGTCGGCCTGACCTTCTACGACGTATTGCTGGCCACCGTGCTCCTGCGCCGCATCGTGCTGACGCATCATGGCCCGTATAGCAACTATGGCGAGACGCGGCGTTTCACGGCGGGCAACGTCAAGCGCTGGATGTCGCGCTTCTACGACAACATCTGCGTCAGCCGGTACCTGGCCGGATGGCTGCCAGGCCAGCCGCTGGTGATTCATAACGGCTATTGCGACGACCTGTTCAAGTCCGCTGCCGCGCCCCGCCAGCCGGGCAGCTTCGCCTTCGTCGGAAGGCTGGTGACGGAGAAAGGGGTCGACCTGTTGCTGCGCAGCTTCGCCAGATTGCGCGCCCTGCGGCCCGAGGTGCGCCTGACGGTGATCGGCGACGGGCCGCAATACGCGGTACTGGTGGCTCTGGCGGCGACACTGGAGTGCGCCGAGGCCGTGACCTTTGCCGGCGCGCAACCGGCCGCGGTGGTGGCGACGATGCTGGCGCAGCATGCCTGCCTGGTGGTGCCGTCGATCGGCTATGAGCCTTTCGGCATCGTGGCCCTGGAGGGCCTGGCGGCGGGCTGCGAGGTCATCGTCACGCGTCGCGGCGGGCTGCCCGAGGCCGTCGACGGCTTCGGCTGGGTGACGGAGCCCCGCGAGGACTCGCTGTGCGAAACGATGCTGGCCGTCTGCGCGGGCGAGTCGCACCGTCGCGAGCCAAGCCTGCGACTGTTCCTGGCCGACCACCAGCGCAAGACCGTTGTGCGCCGCTACGCCGAAGCCATTGCCGGCTTCATGCGGCGTTAGCGCGCGGGCTTTTTCGGCTTGCCGCTATCCGCCTGGTGCTGCCGGCGCGGATCCTCGTTGCGGAAGCCGCCATAGCTGCTTTGCCCCGGATCGGCGCTGCGGCTCCTGATCTCGCTGGCGTCGCGGTCCATGCGCGCGCCCGGGTTCTTCTTGTCGGCGCCGGCCTTGCCAGCGGTCTTGCCTGCGGTCTTCCCGCTCGAACCTGGTTTCATTGCCAACTCCTTGTCATGACACATTGGTCGGTCTGAGAACTTGCCCTCCCCCACCGGCCGGCGCCGCTTCTGCGGAGCGGGCTGCCGGAAGAGGAAGCGAAACCACGCAACTTTCGTTCCACGATCACGGGCCGCGCCGTCGCCAAATGGCTGCCGGTACGGCGGTCGCACCCAGGCAAGCCGTGCGTCAGCGTTGCAGGATTTGCATGCCGGCGGCGCGCGCCGGCCCCGCCGTGACACCAGGGGCGCGGTGTTATATCCTCCACATCACGCTCCCCCGCCGTCCGGCCATACAAGAACAAGGCACCGCGCCAACCCTGCATGCTCAAACTCCTCGGGCGTATCCGACCACGGCTGCGCCAGCGGCTGCGCTACCTCGACCTGAGCCTGAACGCCAGCCGCACGGTGCGGATCCGGGTGGTGGAGCGGCCCGGCATGTGGATGGAGTCCGCCCGGCTCGACGCCATGCTGGCCGAGATGCGCGGCATCGTGCAGCGTGGCATTGGCAAGGACCTGGATTACGGCGTGCTCTCCGGGGATCCGGAAAGGCTGCGGCGGGCCGTGATCACCCTGCTTTATGACCGCGACAGTGGCCGTGCCATCGCTTTCAATGCGCTCTCGGTGATGCCGATCGAGCTGCGCGGCGGGCCGGTGGAAGCGATCCACCTCGGGCTGGTGATGGTGGATCCGGGCTATCGCACGCAGGGGCTGTCCTGGGTGCTGTACGGGCTGACCTGCATCCTGCTGTTTTTCCGCCGCGGCCTGCGCCCGGTCTGGATCAGCAACGTGACCCAGGTGCCGGCGATCATCGGCAAGGTGGCCGAGGTGTTCGTCTCCGCCTACCCGAATCCGTTTGCGCCATCGCGCCGCAGTTTCGAGCACCTCAGCGTGGCGCGCGAGATCATGCGCTCGCACCGCCATGTGTTTGGCGTCGACCGGGCCGCGGGCTTCGACGAGGCCCGCTTCGTCATCACCGATGCCTACACCGGCGGCTCGGACAACCTGAAGAAGACTTTCGACGAGGCGCCGAAGCATCGCGACGCGCGCGCCAACGAACTGTGCCGGCGCGAACTCGACTACCGGCGCGGCGACGACTTCCTGCAGATTGCCTGCCTGGACCTGGCCAGCGCGCGCAAGTACCTGCTGCGCGAAGTGCCGCGCGACTCCCTGCCCGCCATCCTGTACCAGGTGGCGTTTCTCGCGGTGGGCCGCATCGCCCTGCCGCTGTTCCACTGGCTGAACCCGCGCGAGCCGATGGGCGACCTGCGCGCAAGGAAGAGCCCATGACGGCGCCGTTCTCGTACCAGGAATTCACCACCCGCAATATCGGCTTCGTCACGGAGGCGGAGCAGCGGCAGCTGCGCCAGGCGCAGGTGCTGGTCTGCGGTGTCGGCGGCATGGGCGGCGCCTGCCTGCAGGCGCTGGCGCGCATCGGCATCGGCCGCTTTGCGCTGGCGGACTTCGACGCCTTCGACATGTCCAACCTGAACCGGCAGGTCTTCGCCAGCCTGGACACGGTCGGCGTGGACAAGGTCGAGGCCACCGTGGCGCAGCTCCGCCGCATCAACCCGGAGCTTGCCATCGAGACCTTCGGTGCCGAGTGGACCGACCACCTCGATGCCCTGCTCGGCCGCTACAAGATCGTGGTCAACGGCATGGACGACATCGCCGCGGGGCTCGCGCTCTACCGCAAGGCCCGCGAGCACGGCGCCACCGTGATCGACGCCTATACCTCGCCCCTGCCCTCGGTCACGGTGGTGCGCCCGCACGACCCCCGGCCGGAGGAACGGCTGGGCTATGCCACCGCCGGCGTGGACTGGAAGGCGCTGACGCCGGAATTGCGCCAGGCCTGCCTGGGCAAGGAACTGGAATACGTGATGGTCCACTCCAGCTCCGTGCGCCATGTCGAACTGGACCTGGCCCGGGAACTGCTGAGCGGCAAGCGCAAGCGCATGTCGTTCGCGCCGATGGTGATCACCACCGGCAACCTGATGGCGTTCGAAGCGATCAAGCTGGTGCTGGGGCGGCCGCGGCTGGCCGATTGCCGGGGCTATTTCTTCAATCCCTGGAGCCTGCGCGTCGAGCGGCCGCGCCATCCGCTGTCGGCATGGGCCATGCGCGCGCTGGTGCGGCGCTTCATGGCGAGGCTGATGCGGGATGGTGGCTGACGGTGATTGACGCACTCGCAAGCGATGTGGCCGTGACCTGGCTCGGCGCGGCCGGCTGCGGGCTCTACCTGCATTTCCTGTGGAGCCGGCGCGAGGCCGGCGCCGGCACGGGCCTGTTCCTGTTCGGCGTGCTGACCGCGCTGCTGGCGGTGCGGGGCTTTGCCTGGCTGTTCGGCGCCGCGTGGCTGGCGCAGCTGGTGTTCGCCGCGGCCACGCTGCTGCCGATCGCGATGACCCTGTTCGCCGAACACCTGTTGCGGCGGCACCATCCGCTGTGGCTGAAGGGGCTGGCGCTGGGCGTGTCGGCGCTGTTCTTCACCCTCAACCTGTTCACGGACCTGGCCGGCAATGCCCCGCTGCTGCTGGCCTTGCTGGCCTGCCTTGCCGTGGTCACGGCCAGCAATGGCTGGTTCCTGCTGTGGCTGCGCGAGGCCGACCTGTCGGCCAACGAGGCACGGCTGGCGCGCGCGGTGGTCGTGGTGGTGGTGCTGGCGCTGCCGCTTGCCGTCACCGACTTCCGCGAAGAGCTGGGCCAGGTGCCGGTGCGCCTCGGCGCGCTGGGGGCGCTGGCGTTCGTCTATGTGTTCCTGCACCTGTCGGAATCGCAGCGGGTCGTGCGCGGGCTGCTGGCGCAGATGGCCGCGGCGCTGGTGTTCGCGGCGGTGCTGGCCGGCGTGATGGCGCTGGCCACGCACGGCCCCGGTCCGGGCTTTGCCGAGGCCGGCCTGCGCGGCATGCCCGTGGCCATGGCCTGGGTGCTGCTGACCGCCATCTTCGTGCGCATCCGCGCGGTCTCGCTGGCGGGCGATGGCAGTGCCTTCCTGCGCTGGCTGCTGCACGCCCGGCTCGATACGCCGGAAGGCTTCCTGCATTCGCTCAGGCGCCTGCCGCAGACCGCGGATCACGTGGTGCTGGGCGAAACGGAGCTGGCCGGCTATGCGCTGGACGCGCTGTTCGAGATCGCCGGCAGGCGGCGCGAGCCGGTCTCGATCGGCGAAGCGAGAGCGTGGGCCGGGAACGGCGCCGACAATGCCGCCGAAAGCGGCACCGGACAGCGGATCGAAGCCGCGGAGCAGCTGGCAGACCTGCTCGCGCGCCACCAGATGACGCATGCGCTGCTGGTCACGCGCCGGCCCGCGCAGGTGGTGCTGCTGAACCTGCCGCAAGGCGCCAACGCGGCCATCGGCGAGCTGCGCGCCGCGGTGATCCTGCGCCTGGCGCGCCATCTCGGCCAGCGGGAGGCCGCATGACGGTGACCTTGCGCGAAGGCGATTTCGACGCGTTCTTCGAGGCGCCCTTTGCCTGCTATGGCCACGCGACGCACTTCGTCTCGCCGATGAAGGGCGACCTGGCGCGCGCGCTGGATGCGGCGAAGAACCCGCTGTTCCGGCAATTTGCGCGGCGCACCTGGTTCACCGCGCATCGCGGCGGGCGCATCGTGGGCCGGATCCTGGCGCATGTCCACGATGCCGCCAACCAGCGCTTCGGGCTGCAGCGCGGCTATTTCGGCCTGTTCGACTGCATCGACGACGTGGCGGTCGCGCAGGCGCTGCTGGAGGCCGCGGCGGACTGGGCCAGGCGGCATGGCTGCGACGAACTGGCCGGCAGTTTCAACCTGACCATCACGCAGATGATCGGCATCGTCACCGATGGCTTCGCGCATGCGCCCTACACCTACCAGGAATACACGCCACCGCATATCGCCAGGCTGCTCGTGGCATGCGGCTTCGAGCCGTTCTTTCCGATGCGCACCTTCGAACTCGACGTGCGCGGCTGCGATCCGGAGCGACTGATCGGGGACAAGCAGCGCGCGCTGCTGGACGACCCCGCCTGGCAGTTCACGCCGATCCGCCGGCGCGGCTTCGAGCAACGCCTGCGCCAGGCCTGTGCGGTGCTGAACGACGGCTTTGCCGACAACCCGATGTTCGTGCCGCTGACCGAAGCGGAATTCCTGTATCCCTGCGCCGGCATGATGTGGATCATCGACGAGCGGCTGTCGTATGTCGCCAGCTGCAATGGCGAACCGGTCGGGGTGCTGTTGTGCGTGCCGGACCTCAACCCGTTCCTGCGCGCCACCGGCTTCCGGCTGAAGCTGGCCACGCCGTGGCACCTGCTGCGCTTGCGCGCCCGCCGCCAGCGCGCGGCCATCCTCTTTTTCTCGGTACGGCGGGACTTCCACGGGCTTGGCGTCAATGGCGTGATGCTGCATCACCTGGTGGCCGCGATGCGCGGGGCCGGCTACACCCACCTGGGCATCAGCTGGGTCTCGGACACGAACGGCGCCAGCCTCAGGCAGATCGAAAAGATCGGCGCCAGCCCGCTGCATCGGCTCAACCTGTTCCGCAAGGCGATCTAGCGACATGCTTACCCGCGCGCAGCAACTCATCCTGGTGGCACAGGCCGGCCGCGCGCCCAGCGCGCACAATATCCAGCCGGCGCGCTGGCACTTCAAGGGCGACCGGGTGGCGCTGCTGGAGGATCCGGGCCGCTGGCTGCCGGTGGGCGATCCCACCGGACGCGACAACCAGATCGCACTGGGGATGGCGTGGGAAGGCATGGCGATGGCACTGTCGACCATCGGTGTGGGATTGGCGCGGCCCGCGGTGCATCCCCTGCCCTATCCCTGCACCTCGCCAGGCTTGCGCATCGCGGCCACGGCCACCATGGCGGCCGGCGCGCACACCGATCCGCTTGCCGTCCAGGTCGACCAGCGCCACGCCTATCGCGGCAAATTCCGTGGCGCGAGTCCGTCGCAGCGCACCGCGCTGGCGCAATGCGTGGCGGCGCACGCCGCCCATGTCATGCCCGCCAGCGAGCACAGCAGCGCCGGGATCGCGCGATGGTACGACGAGGCCGCGGCGGCGGCATTCGCCATGCCGGGCTTCGCCGACGAACTCTACCGCTGGCTGCGCTTGTCGCCGGACCATCCGCAGTGGCGGCGCGATGGCCTGTCGGCGCCGTGCCTGGCGCTGTCGCGCTGGGAAGCATGGGGCGCGTCGATGGCGCTGCGGCCTGGCGTGGTGCGGTGGCTGTCCGCGCTGTCGCTGACCGGCATGCTGGCTGGCGAGAGCGCGAAGATCCGCAGCGCGGCCGGGATCGTGCTGATCCACGCCAGCCCGGAGGTGTCGAATTTCGATCTGGGCCGGCACTGGTACCGGTTCTGGCTGGCCATGACCGCGCATGGCCTGGCCGGCGTGCCGATGTCCGCACTGGCCGATTCCCCCGGCCATGCGGCGCTGCTGGCGGAAAGCCAGCGGCTGCCGCGCGGCAACCGGCTGGTCAACGTGATGCGCTGCGGGCCCGCGCCGGCGGGCGTGGCGCAAAGCGCGCGGCTGCCCGCGGCCGAACTGCTCGTCGATGACGCAAGCTGGCCCGCAGAGGCCTAGAGCAGTTTCAGGAATTCCAGCAGCGCCTCCTTCTCGTGTTCCGCCAGCATCGAAAATTCCCGCTCATGGCCACGGTTGCTGCGCCCGGGCGTCGCGGTGTCGTAGCGCATCGGCGCGGACCACGGCCGGTAGCCCGCCGGATAGGCCCAGTCCCCTTGCGCATCGGGCTGCCCGGCAATGCCCAGCTTGCTGTAGTCGAGCGCGTGCCCGCCCACCCAGAAGCGCGCGGGCCGCGCCTGCGGATGCATCAGGTGCCACAGCGTCGGCACCGAGCCGTTATGCAGGTAAGGCGCGGTGGCCCAGAGGCCGGACAGGATCGGCGCGACATAGCCGCCGGTGTTGGCGGCGTCGATATGCCGGCCCAGCTCGGAACGCTCGATCGCCCGCAACAGGCTCGCATCGATGGCTTGCCAGCGCGTCGGGTCGGTGCCGAGGTCCGCCTGCGCCACCAGCCGGTTGGGGAAGTCCGTCAGGCGCGGGCGTTGCGCGTGCTCGCTGTAGCGGCCGTGGCAGTGCGCGCAGTTCGCGCCATAGATGGCGCGGCCGCGCGCGGCGCGGGCCAGGTCGATCGGACCCGGGAACGGCGGCGGCGTGTAGCCTGCCAGGAAGCGCATGACGTCCGCCACCGGCGCAATCGCGCGGGCGGCGCGCTCGGGTGGCATGCCCATGGTCGGCACGGTAAAGAAGGCGACGATCGGCGCGAGGCGCGCGGCATCGCCGGCCGCCTCGGGCAGCGCCGGTGCGAAGCGCGCCGTGCCCTTGCCGGCATAGACGCCGTCGTACAGCAGCGAGGTGCGCAGGTTGCGCTGGCCCAGTTCCGGGATCGAGGTGGCGCCGCTGGCCGCGGTGCCCGCGGCCAGCAGGTGGAACTGGAACTTGAGCGCGGCGACGCCGTTGGTGCTGCCGGGTGCGCCGTTGCTGAACGGCAGCGGCGCATCGCCATTCGCCTCCAGTTCGGCCACACGCTTCACCAGCCGCGGCCAGACGAACTGGCGCAGCGTATGCAGCTCCTGCGCGCTGGTGTCGGGATAGAGCTGCGTGATCGCCGACACCAGCGCCTGCGGGTCGGCGCGGACCCGCTTGACCGCCTGATAGACCGCGGCGACGAAGGCATCGAGGTTGAGCGAGGTATTCGGCAGCCCGAGCCAGACGCTGCGCGCGGGATACCCGTCGGCGCCGTAGGTCACGCCGGCATGGCAGGCGGCGCAGCCCAGGTTGGACACCTCCAGCCGGATCGTCGGGACCGCGCGGCCGATCATGCCGCTGACCACGCCGAGCGGCTTGTCGAAGCGCGGCTGGCGCGCCCCCGGCCAGTTGACGACCGTATCGGGATAGATAAAGCCGAATTCACGCAGTGCCCGGCGCAGGCGCTCCGGCGTGACCGGGGCATCGGCATTGCCCGCGACCAGCAGCGCCGCGGTGGCCAGCTTCCACGGCAGCGCGTTGGTTTCCAGCGTGTCGGTGCTGAGGCCGCCGAAATCGTCGAAGACGAAGCGCATCGCGCCGATGGCGGCATCGGCATCGGCATCGGCGCCGCCGGCGCGGAAGTCCCGCATCACGGCGGATTCGCCCTGCGCGTAGCCGCGCAGGAAATCGCACCCTGACAGCAGCCACGGCAGCAGGGCCAGCAGCAGGCCTAGCGGGAGCAAGCGTACAAGCGGCATGGTCCTCATCGTCCGAGCTGCGCGCCGGGACCTCCCGGCGACGCCGGCAGATGGTAGCGGACCATGCGCACCAGGTTCAAGCCGGCCGGCGCGTCGCTGCCGCGGTCGGCCGCCTGGCTGCGCTCGCGCTCCAGCCCGATCGCCAGTCCGATGCCCGGTGCCACCGATGCGGAAATGATCAAGGGGTTCATGCCATGTGTCCGAGGTTGCGGTCGTCGTGAAGCACTGGCGGACGCCTGTGGCGACAGTATCGGTGCCAGCGGCGATTTGCGCACCCCTGGCGGGCCGTGACCAGCCCGGAGCTCGCCTCAGGGCGCGGCGACCATGACCACGTGCGCCTGCATCGGGCCCGCCAGCGGCCCGGTGCCGTAGGCCTCGATCAGCGCCCGCTCGCAGTGCCCGGTCGCGCGCGCCAGGGTGTCCGGCCCGCGCGCCTCCAGCTCGGTGCGCAGCGGCGTGCCCTGGCAGAACGCCGTGGCGGGGATGCGCGCGGCGGCGGCGTGGCTGGTTTCGGGGACGGTCTCGAACACCGCGCCCGCCGTGAACCCGCCCGTGCGCAGGTCCTGCTCGATGGCGGCCTGGCTGTGGTAACCGTGCGGAATGCGGACCATGAAATCGGGCGGTGCCTCGGGGAACAGCGTGGCCAGCGCCGCGGTGATATCGCGGGCAAAGGCGTTGAACGCGATCCGGTCCCAGACGTTGAACACCAGCGTGCCGCCCGGCACCAGCACGCGGCGGGCCTCGGCGAAGGCCCTGCCCTTGTCCGGGAAAAACATCGCGCCGAACTGGCACGCGACCAGGTCGAAGCTGGCGTCGTCGAACGGCAAGCGCATCGCGTCGGCCTCGCGCCATTGCACCGGGCGCGCGGTGCCCGCGGCTTGCGCGCGCGCCAGCATCGGTGCATTGAGGTCGGTGGCGACCACCAGGGTGTCCGCCGGCAGGCGCCCGGCCAGCTCGCGGGTCAGCGCCCCGGTGCCGGCGGCCAGCTCCAGCACCCGGCGCGGCCGCAGCGCGGCGATGCGCCGCCCCAGGTCGGCGGCATAGGGCGCAAAGATCATGGGCACCATCAGCGCCTCGTAGACCTCGGCAATCGCGCCGGCAAAGACCTTGTCCTGCTGCTGCATGCCCATGGCGCCGTCCTCCCCTTGCCTGCCCGGCCGCAAAGTCGCCGGGTCGCCTGACTGGGTGTAGGACACATCGAGGGGAATGTAAACCGGGCCCGCTAGAACGTCTTGCTCAGCGAGCCCCACACGGTGGCGCCGCCAAGGTAGCGCCCCTTGGCGCTGGTGTATACCGCCCGGTCGGCATTGGTATCGAGATACGCCAGCGCCAGCGCGAAGCCGTGGCCCAGGTCTTTGGTCAGGCCAAGCTTCCAGTCAGCGTACGAGGCCGCGGCCACCTGCACCTTCTGGTAGCCGAGGTGCGCGTTGAGCGTCAGCCCCCAGAACCCGAGCGGGACGTTGGCCGACAGGTCGGCATACCAGCTGTGGCGGCTGTCGGCCAGCCCGAACAGGTTGGTGGGCGCGTAGGAGTATTTCAGCGTCACTGGGCCATAGCCGATCCCGGCGTACAGCTCGGTGGTATCAGGGCTGGTGTAGCGGTCGGGATAGCTGCCCGGATAGTAGTACTGCAGCACGCCCGCGTCGGCGCTCCAGCCGCTGTCGCCAAATGCATGGCGATAGCCGCCGTAGAAGTCCATCTCGATCGGCGCGGATACGTCCGGGTGGCTGTCACCCAGCCAGCTGATGCTGGAGTTCCAGTTGCCGAGATAGAAGCCGCTGGCATGGCTGTAGTCGAAGCCACCCTGAAGGGCCGGACGGCCGCCGCTTTGCGTCAGGCCTCGGTAGCGGTAGTCGCTGGCGAGCGCGAGGTTGGCTCTGACAATGTGGACTGCGGGGCCGGCCGCGTTGGCGGTGGCTTGCGCCAGTACGGGCGTGGCGCCGGCCAGCCACAGGGCGGCGGCCAGCGCGGCAGTTGCGGCGTGGCGGCCGGCGGGGGTGCGAAGCAAGGTCATGGTCGAAGGTGGCGGATTGAGGAGCGCGTACGCATCCGGACGCCCCGCCACGATAGGGACTTCGACATAAATACGGCGTCAAGAGACGCCGTGACCGTATTGAAATGCGGTAAATGCCCATGTCTGGGCAAGGCGCGAATCTTGCGAGAACAAACCTGCGAGAACGGCTTCGCCAGGCTCCCGCGACGCAAGCCCGGGATCCACCGCATGAACCGCGGCGCCGTCGATTGCAAAATGTACAGACCACGGGCATCACGATGATCCGGATCGGCATCTCAGGCTGGCGCTATGCCGGCTGGCGCGGCGTGTTCTATCCCGACGGACTGGCGCAGCGGCGCGAGCTCGAATACGCGTCGCGCGCGGTCGAGACCATCGAGATCAACGGCTCGCACTACGCGCTGCAGACGCTGAAAAGCTATCGCGCCTGGCATGAGGCCACGCCGCCGGGCTTCGTCTTCAGCGTCAAGGGCCCGCGCTACCTGACCCACATGCTGCGCTTTCGCGACGACTCGGCGCGGCCGGCGATGGCCAACTTCTTTGCCTCCGGCGTGCTGGCGCTGGAGGAAAAGCTGGGGCCGGTGCTGTGGCAGTTTCCGCCCAACTTCGGCTTCGATCCTGAGCGCATGGAACGCTTCCTGGCGCTGATTCCGCATGACACGCACAGCGCGCGCGAACTGGCGCGGCAGCACAACCGCAAGGTCAGGGAGCCGTGGTGCGAGACCCGGCGCCGGCGCCCGATCCGGCATGCGGTGGAAATCCGCCACGGCAGCTTCTGCACGCCGGAATTCCCGGCCTTGCTGCGCCGGCACCGGGTTGCGCTGGTCATCTCCGACGCCGTGGCCGACTGGCCCTATGCCGAGGACGTCACCAGCAATTTCCTGTACCTGCGCCTGCATGGCACCGAGACGCTGTATGGCGGCGCCTATTCCGATGCGGCGCTGGACCGCTGGGCCGCGCGGCTGGTCAAGTGGGCCAATGGCGGGGAGCCCGCCGACGCGCAGCGGATCTCGCCGAAACGGCCCCGCGCAGCCGCGCATCGCGACATCTACTGTTATTTCGATAACGACAAGAAGGTCAAGGCGCCGTTCGATGCGCAACGGCTGCGCGCGCGCATCGAGGAGAAATAGCGTTCGTCGCTGAATGCCAGGGGATCCGGCAGGTGCGCACGGATTGATGCGGTTACTTCGTGGATGCGCCGGCCCTCACCCCCGCTCCTCTCCCGCGAGCGGGAGAGGGGAGAAAAGCGCTCAACAAGTGCATGCCGTGGACACCGGCTTCCACTCAATCACGAATCCGCGGCATCCACCCGCTCCCTCGCGTGCGCGGGTCTACCGGCAGTTGCCGCTGCAGCGCGGCCTTGGCCAGCATATGGGCGCTGATCGGCGCCGTCAGGAACAGGAAGGCGGTCACCAGCAGCTCATGCAGGCTGGCGTCGCCGCGGAAGCTGAAATACGCCACCGAAGCCAGCACCACGCCGCCCACGCCGAGCGTGGTCGATTTGGTCGGCCCATGCAGGCGCATGAAGAAGTCCGGCAGCCGGAACAGGCCGATGGCACCGACCAGCATGAATGCGCTGCCCACCAGCAGCAGCGCGCAGACGATGAATTCGGCAATGGGATGCAGCATGGGCCTGGCTCCTAGTATTCAATGATATCGCCGCGCTGCAGGTACTTCGACAGCGCCACGGTGGCGACGAAGCCCATCACCGCGATCAGCAGCGCGGCCTCGAAAAACACCGCGGAATCCAGGCTGATGCCCAGCACCACGATCAGCGCGATGGCGTTGATGTTGAGCGTATCGAGCGCGACGATGCGATCGGGCAGGCTCGGTCCGCGCAGCAGCCGGAGCAGCGTCAGCAGGAAGGCCAGGCCCAGGATCACCAGGCAGACCGGAATCACGATGGCAAGCATTGGAAGATCTCCTTGAGCGGGGCTTCATAGCGCGACTTGATCAGCGCGACCAGCGCGGCCTCTTCCTCCAGATCCAGCACATGGACCAGCAAGGCGCGGCGGTCGTCGCTCAGTTCGGCGCACAGCGTGCCGGGGCTGAGCGAGACGATGCTGATCAGCGCGGTGGTGGCGAGTTCGTGTTCGACGTCGAGCGGCACCACGATAAACGCCGGGCGCAGCCGCGCGGTGCGTCCGAGCACCATCACCGCCACCTCCAGGTTGGCCTTGACGATGTCGATCAGCACGTGGCAGCTCAGGCGCAGGATCAGGTCCGGGCGCGACAGGCGGAAGGCGCCCAGCACCAGCCAGCGGTCGGCCAGCCGGCCGATGGCCCAGCCCAGCGCCGCGCCCAGCAGCCAGTGGCCGGGCGCCACGCTCTGCACCAGCATCAACCACATCAGCAGCAGGATCACGCTCAGCCAGGGATGGGGCAGCAGACGGCGCATCATGGCGCGCCCCGCTCGCCGGGCAGCACCACGCGCAGGTAGGCGGCGCGGTCCAGCAGTTGCGCGGCGGCGTCCGCCACGTAGTCGCTGACCGGAGCCGCGCCCACCGTCAGCGCCAGGTTGCCCGCCAGCAGCAGCATGCAGCAGGCCAGCTTGCGCGCATCCGGCCGCAGCCGCAGGCGCGCCGCGCCCGGATGGTCTTCATCCAGGTATTCGGCGCCTTCGGCAATGCGCTGCGCCTCATGCGGCAGGCGCCACAGCAGCCGCGTGCCGGTGCGCGAGACCGCGATCAGCAGCAGCAGGCTCGAGCCCAGCACCGCCGGCCACAGCAGCGGCATCCACGGCGCCGGCGTGGCGCGCAGGATCATGGCCTTGCCGAGGAAGCCCGACAGCGGCGGCAGCCCCACCGCCGCGACTACGCCCACCAGGTACAGCAGCCCGGCCAGGCGCGAGGCAATGACCGGCGCGCCGTCGGCACGCGCGGCTTCGGGCTCGAGTGCATCGGCCAGCAGGAACAGCGCGGCGGTGCACAGCGTGGTGCTGAGCAGGTAGTACAGTGCCGCGGCCCAGCCGGCCTGGCTTTGCATCGACACGCACGCCGCCAGCAGCCCGACCGACGCCACCACCAGGTAGCTGGTCATGGCGCGCAGCGCGGTCGCGGCCAGCGCGCCCAGCGCGCCGACCGCCAGCGTGGCCAGCGCCAGCGCGAACACCCAGTCCTGCAGGAACGGCCCCAGCAGCCCCTGCGCGCCGCCGAAGATCAGCGCATCGCAACGCAGCATGGCGTAGATGCCGACCTTGGTCATGATGGCGAACAGCGCCGCCACCGGCCCCGCCGCGCTGCCATAGGCGCGCGGCAGCCAGAAGTACAGCGGGAACAGCGCCGCCTTGAGCGCGAACACCAGCATCAGCATCGCGCCCGCGGCCACCGCCAGCGGCAGGTCCGCGGCCGGCAGTCCGGCCAGGCGCAGGCCCAGGTGCGCCATGTTGAGCGTGCCCGAGAGCCCGTACAGCACGCCGATCGCGACCAGGAAGAACGACGACGCCACCAGGTTCAGGATCACGTAGTGCAGCCCGGCGCCGACGCGCGCGCGCCCCGCCCCGTGCACCAGCAGCGCGTACGAAGCGATCAGCAGGATCTCGAAGAAGACGAACAGGTTGAACAGGTCGCCCGCCAGGAACGCGCCGTTCAGGCCCATCAGCTGGAACTGGAACAGCGCGTGGAAGTGCCGCCCCTGGCGCGCCGTGCCCTCGCCCGCCGCGGCCAGTGCCGCAAGCGCCAGCAGCGCGGTCAGCGCCAGCATCATCGCGCCGGTGCGATCCAGCTGCAGCACGATGCCGAACGGCGCGCTCCAGTTGCCCATGGCGTAGACCGCGATCTCGCCGCCGGCGGCATGGCGCAGCAGCAGCACCGCCACCGGCACCAGCAGCAGCGTCGGCACCGCGCTGGCCAGGCGCTGCGCGTGCAGCCGCTGGGCCGGCATCGCCGCCAGCAGCGCGCCGGCGAACATCGGGATCAGGATGGGCAGCAGCACGGCATGGTTCATGGCCGCGGCTCCTTGTCGCCAGCGGCGCCGCCTGCGGCGGCGTGGCCGTCGCGCGCCTCCGGCTGGCTGGCGGCGTCGACATGGTCGCTGCCGGTCAGCCCGAGCGAGCGCAGCGCCAGCACCACCGCGAACGCGGTCATGCCGAAGGCAATGACGATGGCGGTCAGCACCAGCGCCTGCGGCAGCGGATCGGCATAGCTCGCGCCCGGCGCGATCACCGGCGGCCGGCCGATCGACAGGCGCCCCATGCCGAGCAGGAACAGGCTGACCGCATACGACAGCAGGGTCAGCCCCAGCACCACGGTGAACACGCGCTCGCGCAGCAGCAAATAGATGCCGGCGGCGCTCAGGACGCCGATGGCGATGGCGTAGAGCGCGGCCATCAGTCGTCCTCCGTGGCCCGTGCCGGCGGCAGGTTGCGGACGCCCAGGTGGGACACGATCACCAGCGTGGTTCCGGTCACGGTGCAGAATACTCCCAGGTCGAAGATCATGGCCGTGGCCAGCTCCACCTCGCCGATGCCCGGCAGGTGAAAGTGGCCGAAGGCGGTGGTCAGGAACGGATGACCGAAGGCCAGGCTGCCCAGCCCGGTCAGCCCCGCCAGCACGATGCCGGCGCCTGCGATGGCGCGGTAGTCCGGCGCGATGCGGGCTTCGGTCCAGCGCACCCCGCTGGCGACGTACTGGAGCAGCAGCGCCACCGAGGTGATCAGCGCCGCGATAAAGCCCCCGCCCGGTTGGTTGTGCCCGCGCAGCAGGATAAAGGCCGCCACCAGCAGCGTCAGCGGCAGCATCAGCCGCGCCAGCATCGCCAGCAGCAGCGGATGCGCCTGGCTGGTCCACGGCAGGCCGTCGGGAGCCGCCGACGGCGTCGGCAGGCGCATGCCCTTGAGCAGCGCCTGCACCGCCAGGCCGGCGACCAGCAGCACGCAGATCTCGCCGAGCGTGTCGAAGCCGCGGAAGTCCACCAGCAGCACGTTGACCACGTTGTGCCCGCCGCCGCCCGGCACCGACTGTTCGATGTAGAACGCCGACACCGGGTCATACGGCCGCGTCATCACCGCGTAGGCCGCCACCGCCAGCAGCGTGCCGCCGCCCAGCGCCAGCACGGCGTCGCGCAGGCGGCGGCCGGCGCGCGGATGGTCGTGCGGATGGTCGTTCGTTTCGCGCGGCAGGTAGAACAGCGCCAGCACCAGCAGCAGGATGGTCACCACCTCGACCGAGATCTGGGTCAGCGCCAGGTCCGGCGCCGAGAAGCGCAGGAACACCAGCGACACCATCAGCCCGCAGCCGCTCAGCAGCACCAGCGCCAGCAGCCGCTGCCGGTGCGCCGCCACCACCGCGATGGCGCACAGCGCCAGCAAGGCCAGCGTGGCGGCGCCGATCGGGTCGATGGCGCCGGCCGGCACGCTGCCGGCCAGCGCCGCGAGGTCGGCCAGGAAATACGCCGGTACTGCCAGCATCGCCAGCAGCATCCAGGCGATATAGGTCGGCAGCGAGCCGTCTTCGAGCCAGCGCGTGACCGCCGCGGCAAAGCGCTCCAGCGCGCGCATGCCATGCTCGAACGAGCGCCGCGCGCTCAGGTGCTCGATCGCCTGCTGCCAGCGCCGCAGCGCGTCGCGGCGCAGGAAGAACAGGGTCGCGCCGCCCGCCATCGACACCAGGCTCATCATCAGCGGCAGGTTGACGCCGTGCCACAGGTTCAGGCTGTACTCGGGCAGCGGCGCGCGCAGCGTCGCCAGCGACGCGGCCGCGAGCAGGTCGCCGACGGTGTAGGCCGGCACCAGCCCGACCACCAGGCAGATCACCACCAGGAACTCGACCGGCACCTTCATGAAGCGCGGCGGCTCGTGCGGCGGGTAGTTGGGCAGGTCGGGCTGGCCCCCGCCGAAAAACACGCCGTAGATGAAGCGCAGCGAATACGCCATGGTCAGCGCCCCGGCCATGGTCGCCGCCGCCGGGATCACCCAGTTGAACTCGCCCAGCAGCCCTTGCGCCAGGGTCTCGCCGAAGAACATTTCCTTGCTGAGGAAACCGTTGAACAGCGGCACTCCCGCCATCGACAGCGACGCCACGATGGCCAGCACCGCGGTGTGCGGCATATAGCGGGCCAGGCCGCGCAGGCGGTCCAGGTCGCGCGTGCCGGTTTCATGGTCGATGATGCCGGCGGCCATGAACAGCGAAGCCTTGAACACCGCGTGATTGATGATGTGGAAGATCGCCGCCACCGTGCTGAGCTGGGTGTCGAGGCCGAACAGCAGCGTGATCAGGCCCAGGTGGCTGATGGTGGAATACGCCAGCAGGCCCTTCAGGTCGCGCTGCAGCAGCGCCAGCCCGGCGCCGACGATAAGCGTGGCCAGCCCCGTCATGCTGACCAGGTAGAACCAGCTGTTGGTGCCGTCCAGCACCGGATAGAGCCGCGCCAGCAGGAACACGCCGGCCTTGACCATGGTGGCAGAGTGCAGGTAGGCCGAGACCGGGGTGGGCGCGGCCATCGCGTGCGGCAGCCAGAAGCTGAACGGAAACTGCGCCGACTTGGTGAACACCGCCAGCAGCACCAGCACCAGCATCGGCAGGTACAGCGGGTGGTGCTGCACCTTGCCGGCCTGCGCCAGCACCACCGACAGCTCGAAGCTGCCGCAGATATGGCCCAGCAGCAGCACCCCCGCCAGCAGCGCCAGCCCGCCGCCGCCGGTCACCGCCAGCGCCATGCGCGCGCCCTGGCGCGCATCGGCGCGCCACGACCAGAAGCCGATCAGCAGGAACGACAGGATGCTGGTCAGTTCCCAGAACACCACCAGCAACAGCAGGTTGCCGGCCAGCACCACGCCGAGCATCGCCGCCATGAACAGCAGCAGCAGGCAGAAGAAGCGCACCGCCGATTCATTGCGCGCCAGGTAGTAGCGCGCATACAGGATCACCAGCAGCCCCACCCCCAGCACCAGCAGCGCAAACAGGAAGGCCAGGCCGTCGAGGCGCAGCGACAAGTCCAGCCCCAACGCCGGCAGCCACGCCACGCGCCAGCCCAGTGCGTGGCCCGGTTGCGCGAAGACCTCGCCGCGCAGGCTCAGCAGCAGCAGCAGCGCGGCCAGCGGCAGGCCGATGATGACCGGTGCCAGCAGCCGCGCGGCACGCGTGCCGATCAGCCACGCCAGCGCCGCGGCCAGCAGCGGCAGCGCAATCAGCAGCGGCAGCGCCATGCCTGCCACCATCAACCGTTGCCGGGGTGCGCGGCCGGCGCCTGCGAGCCGGCCGCGCGCCGCATTGCCGGCCGCACCGCGGGGCGGGTGGCGGGATGAAGGCAAAGATGGGGTGGTCGGACAGTCGGGGCGTTGGTCATGTTCTGGATTCTCCCGGCAGGCGATCGCGGCCGTTACTGTCCGGATTCTGCCGGCATTGTGCAGGCGGTGCCAGTCAATTGGCGCGATTTGCAAAAAAATCAATCGTATCGCCCCAGGAACCTGAAGGCGTGTCGCGATGGGCATGCCGCGCGCCGGTGCCAGGCACGGCAAGTTGTAAGATGGCGGGACACGGCCACGCCCCGGCCGTCCGGAGAGCCCCACCCATGAGCGACGCGCTTTGCCTTGCCAGCGCTGCCGAACTGCAGCAACGCATCCGGCGCAAGGAGATATCCCCGGTCGAACTGACCGCCGCCGTGCTGGACCGTGCCGCGCGGCTGCAGCCTTCGCTGAACTGCTTCATCACCTTGTGCGCGGACCAGGCCATGGCCGCCGCGCGTGCGGCCGAGGCGCAGGTGATGGCGGGCGCGCCGCTGGGCGCGCTGCACGGGATCCCGTTCACGGTGAAGGACATCGTCAACACGCGCGGCGTGCGCACCACCTTTGGCGCGGTGCCGATGCGCGACCATGTGCCCGCCGAAGACGCCGTGGCGGTGGCGCGGCTGCGCGCGCAGGGCGGGATCCTGATCGGCAAGACCACCACGCCGGAATTCGGCTCCAAGTGCCTGACCGATGCGCCGCTGTTCGGGCGCACCCGCAATGCCTGGCATGCCGGGCGCACCAGCGGCGGCTCCAGCGGCGGCGCGGCGGTGGCGGTGGCGAGCGGCATCGCCCCGCTGGCGGTGGCCACTGACGGCGGCGGCTCCACCCGCATTCCGGCCGCGTGCAATGGCGTGGTCGGGATCAAGCAGAGCCAGGGCGTGGTGCCTCACAGCCAGGCCCAGGACCTGTTCGGCAACCAGACCTACGTCACCCCCACCACGCGCACCGTGGCGGACACCGGCCTGATGCTGCAGGCCATGGCCGGCGAGCATCCCTGCGATCCGTGGTCGATCGGCGTGCCCGTGCCCGACTATGTCGAGGCGGCGCGGGCACACGGCGACCTGCGCGGCCGCCGCATCCGCTATTGCCTGGCGCCGCCGGGGCGACCGGTGGCCGCTGACGTGGCGCGCGCGTTCGAAGCCAGCCTGGACCCGTTGCGCGCGCTCGGCGCGGAACTGGAACCGTTCAGCGGCGACGGTTTCGACATCGAGCCAGTCTGGCGCACCATCAACCATACGGTGTGGCGCACGCGCTTTGCGCCGATCGTGACGCAGCACCGCGACGCGCTGAGCCCGACCTTCGTGCGCCAGGTCGAATCCGCCGCCGCCTTTACCGCGGTGGAATACCAGCAGGCCATGTTCGCGCGCTCGCAGCTGTTCCTGCGCGTGCAAGCGTTGCTGGCCGACGCCGACTGGCTCGCCATGCCCACGCTCACGCGCACCGCGCTGCCGCTGGAGCAGGACCTGTTCGGCCAGATCGACATCGACGGGCAGGCCTGCCCCGATGTGCGCGCAAGCTGGTTCCCGTGGACCATGCCGTTCAACCTGACTGGCCATCCCGCCATCAGCCTGCCGTGCGGTTTTGGCCAGGACGGCCTGCCGCTCGGCCTGCAGCTGGTGGGACGGATCCGCGGCGATGCCGCGCTGCTGCGCGCCGCCGCGCTGTTCGAATCCGTGCACGACTTCACCGGCCGGTGGCCTGCCCTGCCCTGGCCACCCTGATCGACTTGCCCCATGACCTGCCGACTGCCATGACCCAATCCTTCCGATCGAGGCGCCGCCTGCTGGCCGCTGCCGCCGCCTCCGCCCTCGTCCTCACCGCGCCAGCCAGCGCGGCTGACGCCGAGCCGATGCATATCATTGTCGGCTATGCCCCCGGCGGCGCCGCCGACAGCCTGGCCCGGCTGTATGCCGAGCAGCTGCGCCAGGATGGCCATGGCACGGTGGTGGTCGAGAACCGCCCCGGCGCCTCCGCACGGCTCGCGCTCGACTACGTGAAGCGCTCCAGGCCGGATGGCAAGACCGTGTTCATTGGCCCTTCGCCGCTGTTCACCATCTTTCCGCTGACGTACAAGAAGCTCTCGTACGACGCCGACAAGGACCT
Organism: Cupriavidus taiwanensis; assembly: GCF_900250115.1. Lineage (NCBI taxonomy): Bacteria > Pseudomonadati > Pseudomonadota > Betaproteobacteria > Burkholderiales > Burkholderiaceae > Cupriavidus > Cupriavidus taiwanensis. The sequence continues at coordinate 1,689,654 of NZ_LT984803.1, forward strand.
GGTGCCCGCTGCGGTGCTGACCGATGTGCCGACCGTGGTCGCCACGGGCGTTCAGCAGCCCTACCAGAACATGAAGGAATACGTCGGCTGGGCCAGGCGCAACCCGGGCGGCGCCAGCCTGGGCCTGGCCACCATCGGCAGCGCCGGCCACCTGGGCACGGTGGCGCTGGGCAAGGCCGAAGGGATCGCGATCACGCCGGCGGCGTACCGTGGCGCGGCGCCGATGCTGGTGGATGTGGTCAGCGGCAATGTCTCGATCGGCTGGGACGCGGTGGCCAGCATGATGCCGCTGTACAAGGGCGGCAAGCTGCGCTTCCTCGGCGTCAGCGGCACGCGCCGCGCCAAGGCGCTGCCCGAGGTGCCCACCATGAAGGAACAGGGCTTCAGCCAGTATGAGTACGCCACCAGCTGGTACGGCGTGTTCCTGCCCGCCGGCACCCAGCCGGACGTGGTGGCGCAGGTCGAAAAGATGTTCCTGGCGGCATCCGCCAATCCCGCCACCGCGGCGAAGCTGGAAGCGCTGGGGCTGGAAGTGGCGGCACGCCCGGGACAGGAAGCGCGCCGCCGTATCCAGCTGGAGCGCGCCGCGTGGAAGCCGATGGTCGAGGCAAGCGGCTTCCAGGCCGAGGACTGAACCGGGCCGCCCCTTCCCCCGTGCTGCGGCATGCCGGATTTCACCGGCAAGCTGACCCGCACGACGTCAACAAGTCGCCGAGTCGTCCATCGGTTTCAGCGGCACATGCTGGGCAGGTCCTGGCCGCGGCGGCCCTCGACACCTCGAACGGAGGCGCGGCCGGCCCACGCGATCAATATCCAGTGGATATCGCGCTGCAAGAAATGAATATTGGACGCAGCCGGCCAGGGTCGCTTAGCCTTGGCGCCAGGACAGACCCCCACATCCCTACCCGGAGCCCCCGACATGAGCCAGTTCCTTCTCTACCAACAGCAGGACCACATCGTCACCCTGACCATGAACGAGCCCGAGCGGCGCAACCCGCTTACCGGCAACACCGCGGTGGCGGAGTTCCTGGCGGCGATCGACCGCATCCACGCCGACCGCAGCGTGCGCGCGGTGGTGATCACCGGTGCCGGCACGGCGTTCTCGTCGGGCGGCAATATCAAGGACATGGAGCGCCAGGCCTCTGGCACGGTGCCGGGCATGGAGATCCGCCAGGACTACCGCTGCGGCATCCAGCGGCTGCCGCTGGCGCTGTTCAACCTGGAGGTGCCGGTGATCGCGGCGGTCAATGGCGCGGCCATGGGCGCGGGGCTGGACCTGGCCTGCATGTGCGATATCCGCATTGCCTCGGAACGCGCGCAGTTCGCCGAGTCCTTCGTCAAGCTCGGCATCATTCCCGGCGACGGCGGCGCGTGGCTGCTGCCGCGCGTGATCGGCCTGTCGCGGGCGGCGGAGATGACCTTCACCGGCCAGCCCATCGACGCCAGGCTGGCGCTCGAATGGAACCTGGTGTCGCGCGTGGTCGCGCCCGAGGCGCTGCTGCCCACCGCCTATGAACTGGCCGGCCGCATCGCCGCCAATCCGCCGCACGCGGTGCGGCTGGCCAAGCGCCTGATGCGCGAAGCGATGCATACCCGGCTGGATACGCTGCTGGAACTGTCGGCCGGCTTCCAGGCGCTGTCGCACCAGACCGCCGACCACCGCGAAGCGGTGCAGGCCTTCCTGGACAAGCGCACGCCGGTCTTTACCGGCAACTGAAGCGGCCGCCGGAATCTCGCCGGCGTGGCCCTATCCCGCCACGCCCAGTGCACCTTCGACATTGCGCACCAGGCTGACCAGGCGGGGGCCGATGTCCTGTTCCAGCTGCCTGCTCTGCTGGCTGAATACCGGCACCGACGCGGCGAAGATCCACGCCTCGCCGTCGCGGCGCGTGCGCAGCGGCACGGCCAGCGATTCCACCTCGCGGTGCAGGTCGCGATGGCCGCGGCAGAAGCCATGTTCCTGCAGGTCGCGAGCGGCATCGTCCAGGCGCGCCTGCAGCCAGTCGGCGCGCGGCGGGTCGGCGGCGCGCAGCTGCGCCAGGTAAGCGTCGCGCTCGGCCTGGTCCAGCCGCAGCAGGTAGGCGCGGCCCGAGCCGGTGCGCGCGACCGACACGCGCGTGCCGACTTCGGGCCGGAACACATGGCTGCCGACGCCCTGCGCGATCTCGACATAGGTCAGCGCATGGCCGCTGCCGACGATCAGCTCGACCTGTCCGGCGATATGGTCGGCCAGTTCCTGCATCGCCGGCCGCGCCAGCTGGCGGATGGTCATGCGCGCCAGCGCCGGCGCCGCCAGGTTGATCAGGCCGACGCCGGGCACATAGCGCGACAGGCGCTCCGAGTAATGCAGCAGGCCCAGCCCGCAGAGCGTGTCGAGCAGCCTGAACAGGGTCGGCTTAGCCAGGCCGGTGCGCTCCATGAGTTCCCGGCTGCTCAGTTCCTGCACCGTCGGCGAGAAGCAGTTGAGGATCGAGACGCCGCGCGCCAGCGCGCTGACAAGACGTGCCTCGCCGTCGGCATCGGCGGACGGCTGAGCTACGGCGGCATGTGGAGCATTAGTCATCGCAGGGCCTGAATCTGAAGGTTTTTTGATACACGTGTCTCAAAACACGGATGTTGCCCTTCGTGTTTTCGAAAGTCAAACCTGGTTTTTTGCGTTTACATAGCGATTTTCCGACGCCAGAATCCGAATTCATCGTATCGGACGAGCACTTTTCGATACAGACGTCTCACTATCCCAGCCACGAATCGCAACGCTCAGCATTCTCAGGAGACTCCGCATGCAACAAGCCGTCATCGTCGACGCCATCCGCAGCCCGATGGGCCGCGCCAAGCCGGGCTCGGCCTTTACCGAACTCCATGCCACCGAACTGCTGGCGCAGGTGCTCAAGGCGCTGGTGGAGCGCAACCGGCTGGACCCGGGACTGGTCGACGACGTCATCACCGGCTGCGTGACGCAGGCCGGGGAGCAATCCGCCGGCCCCGGCCGGGTGGCGTGGCTGGCGGCGGGGTTCCCCGAGCACGTGCCGGCCACCACCATCGACCGCAAGTGCGGCTCCAGCCAGCAGGCGGTGCACTTTGCCGCGCAGGGCATCATGGCCGGCGCCTATGACATCGTCATCGCCTGCGGCATCGAGTCGATGAGCCGGGTGCCGATGGGCTCGGCGCGCATCGGCCAGAACCCCTATGGCCCGTCGATGGAAGCGCGCTACGCGCCGGGCCTGGTATCGCAAGGGGTCGCGGCCGAGCTGGTCGCCGCCAGGTACGAGCTGTCGCGCGAGCAGATGGACACCTACTCGGCGCGCTCGCACGAACTGGCCGCCGCCGCGCGCGAAAGCGGCGCGTTCCGCCGCGAGATCGTCGGCATCGGCACGCCCAACGGCGTGGTCGAGCACGACGAGACCATCCGCCCCGGCACCTCGGTGGAGAAGCTGGGCACGCTGCAGGCGTCGTTCCGCAACGACGAGCTGAGCGCGCGTTTTCCGCAGATCGGCTGGAACGTGACCGCTGGCAATGCCTCGCAGATCAGCGATGGCGCCGCCGCAATGCTGCTGATGAGCGAAGCGATGGCGCAGCGTCTGGGTTTGAAGCCGCGCGCGCGCTTCGTCGCGTTCGACGTCTGCGGCGACGATCCGATCGCGATGCTGACCGCGCCCATTCCCGCCAGCCAGCGCGCGATCAAAAAGAGCGGCCTGACGCTGGACCAGATCGACCATTACGAAATCAACGAAGCCTTTGCCTGCGTGCCGCTGGCGTGGCAGCGCGCGCTCGGCGCCGACCCGGCGCGGCTGAACCCGCGCGGCGGCGCGATCGCGCTGGGCCATCCGCTGGGCGCCTCGGGCGTGCGGCTGATGACCACCATGCTGCATGCGCTGGAAGACCGCGGCCAGCGCTATGGCCTGCAGTCGATGTGCGAAGCCGGCGGCATGGCCAATGCCACCATCATCGAGCGCCTGTAAGCGGCGCTGCCCCATCCCGACCCCATCAAGGAGACACACCATGAAACTGACCAATATGTCCGCCGTCGTCACCGGCGGCGCTTCCGGCCTGGGCCTGGCCTGCGTGCGGCGCCTGGTGGAACGCGGCGTCGACGTGGTCATCGCCGACCTGTCGGAAGAGCGCGGCAACGCCGTGGTCGACGAGTTCGGCGGCAAGGTCCGCTTCGTCAAGGCCGACGTCACCGACACCGAGCAGATGAACGCGGTCTACGACGCCGCCGAGGCCATCGCCCCGCTGCGCGCGCTGATCCATTGCGCCGGCCTGGGCGGCCCGGTGCGCGTGGTCGAGAAAGACGGCTCGCCAGGCTCGCTGGAAAAGTATGAGTCGATCGTGCGCATCAACCTGATCGGCACCTTCAACGCGCTGCGCCTGGGCGCCGCGCGCATGGCGAAGAACGAGCTGGTCGACGGCGAACGCGGTGCCTGCGTGCTGACCGCGTCGGTGGCTGCCTACGAAGGCCAGATCGGCCAGATTCCCTATGCCTCGGCCAAGGCCGGCATCGTCGGCATGACGCTGGTGGCCGCGCGCGACCTGGCGCAGCGCGCGATCCGCGTCTGCACCATCGCCCCGGGGCTGTTCGACACCCCGCTGCTGGCCAAGCTGCCGGAGAACGTGCGCGCCTCGCTCGGCGCCATGGTGCCGCACCCGGCTCGCCTGGGCGCGCCCGATGAATACGCCTCGACCGCGCTGCACATCCTCGAGAACCCCATGCTCAACGGCGAGACCATCCGCCTGGACGGCGCCATCCGCATGGCCCCGCGCTGAGCGGCGGACCAGACAGGAGACAACTCATGAGCGATACCCTGCTGAAGGAAATCCGCGGCAACGTGATGGTGCTGACCATCAACCGCCCCGAGGCCCGCAACGCGATGGATTTCGAGACTGCCACGGCAATTGCCGCGGCGCTGGATGAGCTCGACGCGCGCGACGACCTGAGCCTGGCGGTGCTGACCGGCGCTGGCGGCACCTTCTGCTCCGGCATGGACCTGAAGGGCTTCCTGGCCGGCAAGCGCCCGAGCATTCCCGGCCGCGGCTTTGGCGGCGTCACCGAGCAGCCGCCGCGCAAGGTGCTGATCGCCGCGGTCGAGGGCTATGCGCTCGCCGGTGGATTCGAGCTGGTGCTGGCCTGCGACCTGGTGGTCGCCTCGCGCGCGGCGAAGTTCGGCCTGCCCGAGGTCAAGCGCGGCCTCGCCGCCGCCGCCGGCGGCCTGATCCGCCTGCCGCGCCGCGTGCCATACCACGTGGCGATGGAATACGCGCTGACCGGCGACATGCTGCCGGCCGAGCGCGCCTACGAACTCGGCCTGGTCAACCGCCTGACCGATGCCGGCGGCGCGCTCGACGCCGCGCTGCAGCTGGCCGGCGCGGTCGGCGCCAACGGGCCGCTGGCCATTGCCGCCAGCAAGCAGGTGGTGGCGCAGTCCGGCGACTGGACCCGCGAGGAAATGTTCGTGAAGCAAAAGCCGCTGATCGACCCGGTGTTTACCTCGGCCGACGCGCGCGAGGGCGCCGCCGCCTTCGCCGAGAAGCGCAAGCCGGTGTGGACGGGCAAGTGAAAGCTCCCGCCCCGACCTGAGAACGGCCGGCCGCAAGCCGGCCGTCCTGTCCTTGCCAAGCAGCACATAAACATTCGTGGAGGAGACCCATGACACCCAAGCTGCCCGTATCGCTGTCCCCTGCCAGCGCGGCACTGCTGCTGGCCGCCGCCGCGGCGCTGCCCGGCATGGCCCCTGCCGCCGCCCACGCCGCGGCCTGGCCCGAGCGGCCCATTACCATCATCGTGCCGGGCGCACCCGGCGGCACCACCGATATCCCGACGCGGCTGGTGGCGCAGAAGCTGTCGGCCATCCTGGGCCAGCCGGTGGTGGTCGACAACAAGCCCGGCAGCGGCGGCATCATCGGCACGCAGGCCTTCACGCGCGCGGCGCCGGATGGCTACACGCTGCTGGTCGGCAATACCGGCTCGCATGCGATCAACTACAGCGCCTACAAGCAGCTGTCCTACCAGCCGCAGGATTTCCTGCCGCTGACCGACCTGATTTCGTTCGCCAACGTGCTGGTGGTCGGCGCGCAGGCGCCGGTGCGCAGCGTGGCCGAGCTGGTGGCGCAGCTCAAGCAGTCTCCGGGCAAGTATTCCTATGCCTCGGCCGGCATCGGCCAGACCACGCACCTGACCGCGGAACTGTTCCGCCTGCGCACCGGCACCGAAGTCATCCACGTGCCGTACAAGGGATCGACCCCGGCCACCACGTCCGTGCTCTCGGGCGAAACCACCTTCATGTTCGACAACCTGACCCAGGCGCTGCCGCAGATCCGTGCCGGCAAGCTGCGCGCGCTGGCGGTGACCAGCGCCGAGCGCCTGCCCGCGCTGCCCGACGTGCCCACCATGGCGCAAGCCGGCGTGAAGGACTTTGTCGTGATGGGCTGGCTGGGCTTCTTCGCCCCGGCCAGGACCCCGCCGGCGGTCGCCGCGGCGCTGCAGGAGGCGCTGGGCAAGGCCATGCGCGATCCCGAGGTGGCGGCCCGCTTCCGCGGCATGGGCGGCACCCCAGGCGGCGAGCCGCAGCCGCAGTTCGCCGCGCTGGTCCGCGGCGAGATCCAGCGCTGGGGCGAGACCATCCGCGCGTCAAAGGTCAGCCTGGACTGATTGCCGGGCCTTGCCGGGCCGCCTTTGCCAAACCGGAAGGCGGCCCGGCCCAAAGCCAAATTGACACGGCCGGGCGCCGCGGCATACCCTCGCCTTACCCCGCGGTATATTCAGTGCCCGCTTAAATCCCAGACATTGCGGACATGGAAGGCGCCCGGGGCTCACAACGATAACGATAACCGCCGCGACCAGACCTACCGTGCCCCTCTCCCACGCACCTTCCCCGTCTTCATCCCCGTCCCGCTTCGAGGGCCTGCGCCCGGCGCTGCCGATCCTGCTCGGTGCTTCGGTGATGCTGAGCCTGGCCATGGGCTTGCGCCAGAGCCTGGGCATCTTCATGCCGCCGCTGACGCGCGATATCGGCATCTCGGTGTCGGATTTCACCGTCGCCATCGCCGTGCAGAACCTGGCCTGGGGCCTGCTGCAGCCGCTCGCCGGCGCCTGGGCCACGCGCATCGGCTTCCGCCCGCTGATGATGGCGGGCTCGCTGCTGTACGTGATCGGGCTGGTGCTGCTGGCGACCGCGCACAGCATGGTCGGCGTCACGCTGGGCGCGGGCGTGGCCATCGGCGCATCGATGGCCTGCACCGGCAGCGCGCTGGCGATGGCGGTGGCGGCGCGTCCGGTGCCGGCGGCGCTGCGCAGCACGGTGCTGGGGCTGGTCTCGGGCGCCGGCTCGCTGGGTGCGCTGCTGGCGGCGCCGATCGGGCAGATGGTGACGCAGGCCTACGGCTGGCGCACCGGGCTGGCGGCCTTCGTGCTGCTGGCGCTGGTGATGCTGCCGGCGGCATGGTCGGCCGGGCGCGTCGACCGGCTGCCGCTGGCGACGCCGGCGGGCATCGGCCAGGACAACGCGCGCCAGGCGCTGGGCACCGCGCTGCGCCACGCGCCGTTCGTGGTGATGGCGCTGGCGTACTTTGTCTGCGGCATGCAGCTGGTGTTCCTGACCACGCACCTGCCGTCGTATCTCGATGTGTGCGGCATGGACCCGATGCTCAGCGCCGAGGCCCTGGCCGTGATCGGCGGCTTCAACGTGCTGGGCAGCATCTTCTTCGGCTGGGCCGGCGGCCGCTTCAACAAGCTGATGCTGCTGGGCGGCATCTATACGCTGCGCTCGCTGGCGCTGACGTGGTACTTCTCGTCGGCACCGACGCCGCAGAGCACGCTGGTGTTCGCCGCGGTGATGGGCTTCCTGTGGCTCGGGGTGGCGCCGCTGGTGTCAGGCTGGATCGCCGAGACCTTCGGCCTGCGCTGGCAGGCAATGCTGGGCGGCGTGGCCTTCTTCAGCCACCAGATCGGCAGCTTTGTCGGCGCCTTCGGTGGCGGGCTGGTCTATGACGCGCTCGGCTCCTATACCGTGGCCTGGCAGGCCGGCGTGGCGCTCGGGCTGGCGGCGGGGCTCGCGCAGATCGCTTTCGCGGTGGTGACGCGGACGCGGCCGCCGTTGATGGCGACGTCCTGAGCGCGGCGGCGGTAAGAACGGGCGCGCATTGTAAATCTGCCGTCACGCGGCGCCCGCACGGCCCGGCACCGCGCGGCGGACGCTGCTGGAACGGTTCATGCCTGTCTGCGCAGAGACGCAACGCCCAGACCCAAGGAGGGCCCCCATGACCTCGACCGAACAGGAAATCCTGGTGTGCGGCCCGGAGGATGGCCGCTGGCATCTGGAAATGCGCACCGGCAAGGGCGCGCCGGAGCGGCTCGACGGCGAGTTCGACTCGCCCGAGATGGCGATCGCCGGCGCCCAGCAGGTCTATCCTTCGATTCCGGTACGCGTGACCGATATCTCCGGAGCGCCGGCCCCGTCGGCGCCCGCGCATGAGGGCTCGCTGACCGACTACCACTACGGCGGCCACGGCGTGACCCGCGACGAGAAGCTGAGCGGCCGGGCCCACCCGTCCAGCGACACCTCGCAGCCGCCGCCAGGCCCGCATCCCTACCAGCCCACCGATCTCGGCAACCTGCCCCCGGGCACGCCGCGCCACGGCATGTACGGCGTCGCGTCGAGCCCGGCCGAGGCCGAGGCCGCAGACCGCCAGGACCAGGCGGCGCGGCGCCCCGGCGGCGCGCGCGACGCCGAAGACTAGGCGCGGCGGCGCCAGGGCGGACGCCAGCAGTACAATTCCGGTTTTCCTTTCGCCTTGCAGCGCTGCCGCCATGACCACCCTCGGAACGCCCCTCTCCCCCTCCGCCACCAAAGTGATGCTGCTCGGCTCCGGCGAGCTCGGCAAGGAGGTGCTGATCGCGCTGCAGCGCCTGGGCGTGGAGACCATCGCCGTCGACCGCTATGACAACGCGCCCGGCCACCAGGTCGCGCATCATGCGCGCACCATCGCGATGAGCGATCCCGACCAGCTCAAGGCGCTGATCGAAGCCGAAAAACCGCACCTGGTGGTGCCCGAGATCGAGGCCATCGCCACGCCGATGCTCGAAACGCTGGAAGCCGCCGGCACCGTGCGCGTGATCCCGACCGCCCGCGCCGCGCGCCTGACCATGGACCGCGAGGGCATCCGGCGGCTCGCCGCCGAGTCGCTCGGCCTGCCGACCAGCCCTTACAAGTTCTGCGATTCGCTCGAGGAACTGCAGGCCGCGATCGATGGCGGCATCGGCTACCCGTGCGTGGTCAAGCCGGTAATGAGCAGCTCGGGCAAGGGCCAGAGCAAGATCGACGGGCCCGCGGGCGTCAAGGCGGCGTGGGACTACGCCATGGCCGGCGGCCGCGTCAGCCACGGCCGCGTGATCGTCGAGGGCTTTATCGATTTCGACTACGAGATCACGCTGCTGACGGTGCGCGCGGTGGGCGCCAGCGGCCAGGTGGAGACGCAGTTCTGCGCGCCGATCGGACACGTGCAGGTCAGCGGCGATTATGTTGAAAGCTGGCAGCCGCAACCGATGCATCCGGCCGCGCTCGGCAGCGCCCAGCGCATCGCGCAGGCGGTCACCGCCGACCTCGGCGGCCTGGGCCTGTTCGGCGTCGAGCTGTTCGTCAAGGGCGAGCAGGTCTGGTTCAGCGAGGTCAGTCCGCGCCCGCACGATACCGGCATGGTCACCATGGCCACGCAATGGCAGAACGAGTTCGAGCTGCATGCGCGCGCCATCCTAGGTTTGCCGGTCGACACCGCGCTGCGCAGCCCCGGCGCCAGCGCCGTGATCTACGGCGGCGTGGAGGCCCGTGGCGTGGTCTTTGACGGCGTCGACCAGGCCTTGCGCGTGCCGCAGACCGAGGTGCGGCTGTTCGGCAAGCCGGAAAGCTTCGCCCGCCGCCGCATGGGCGTGGCGCTGGCCTATGCCGACGATGTCGACACCGCGCGCACGCGCGCCAAGGAGGCCGCCAGCCGCGTGCGCCCGCGCGCGGTCGGCTGAGCCGCGTTCCCCCGCATCGCCGCTACATCGGGTGGCTGCCCGCGGCGGCCCCGTTGGCCGGGGCATGCTGGAGCGCCTGCGCCGCTGCCACCTGCGCGGCGGCCAGCACCGGCGCAATGCGCACGCCGTTCAGGTCGGCGCCCGACGGCGCCTGGTACAGCCGCAGCCCCAGTTCCGGCAGGATCGCCAGCAGGTGGTCGAACACATCGCCCTGGATGCGCTCGTAGTCCATCCAGGCAGTGAGCGCGGTGAAGCAGTAGATCTCGACCGGGATCCCCTGCGAGTCCGGCTCCATCATGCGCACGTTCAGCAGCAGGTCGTGGTGGATCTCGGGGTGCGCCTTCAGGTAGGCGATGCCATAGGCGCGGAAGGTGCCGATATTGGTCAGCCGGCGCCGGTTGACCGGGTCGTTGCCGGCGGCGATCAGCAGCCGGTTGGCCTCGTCGACCTCGCGCTGCTTTTCTTCCAGGTAGTCGTGCAGCAGGCGGAAGCGCATCAGCGCGTGGACCTCGCGGTCTTCCAGGAAGCGCACGCTGCCCGCGTCGAGCCGCAGGGTGCGCTTGATCCGGCGCGCGCCGGACTCGAACATCTGGCGGTAGTTGCGATAGCTCTCCGAGAACAGCTTGTAGGTCGGGACCGTGGTCACGGTGTTGTCCCAGTTCTGCACCTTGACCGTATGCAGCGCGATGTCCTTGACGTAGCCGTCGGCGTTGCACTGGGGCATCTCGATCCAGTCGCCGATGCGCAGCATGTCGTTGGAGGTCAGCTGCGTGCTCGCCACCAGCGACAGCAGCGTGTCCTTGAACACCAGCAGCAGCACCGCCGACAGCGCCCCCAGGCCGGACAGCATCCACAGCGGCGAGCGGTTGATCAGGATCGACAGCACCAGCACCGCGCACACCAGCCCCAGCCCGAGCCGGCCCACCTGGATATAGCCCTTGATCGAGCGCGTCTGCGCCCGGCGGCTGCTGGCGTACACGTCCTGCCAGGCGCCCAGCACCCCGCCCAGCATCAGGAAGAAGCACACCCACAGGCCGGCATGCGCGAGGCGCTCTACCGCCAGCGCATAGCGGCCCATGTGCGGCACTTCGCCAATGCCGACGGTGATCACGGCAAAGCCCACCGCGTAGCCGAAGCGCCGGTAGGCGCGATGGCGCGTCAGCGCCGTGCTCCACGGGGTCTTGCCCCACACCTTCAGCAACCGGTGGGCGAGGCGCGACATGACATGGCCGAACAGCCATTGCGCCAGCGCGGCGATCAGCACCAGCGCCACCAGGTACAGCGCGATCTGCGCCCACGGATGGGCGGGAATACGTTGCTGGAAGAGCTCCAGCAGGGCATCGAAATTCATGGCGGGGCGACTCTGGCCTTGGACTGGGCCAGATAGTGTACCGAACGCGCCCGCCACCCCCGCGTGCCGTGCGGATGCGGGCTAGGCCGGCAGCAGCTTCAATCCGCCGATGCCGACGAAGATCAGCCCGATCAGCACCAGCCGCAGCGGCGACGCGCTCTCGCCCAGGAACACGATGCCGGCCAGCGTCACGCCGATCGCGCCGATCCCGGTCCAGATCGCATAGGCCGTCCCCACCGGCAGGTCCCGCAGGGCCGCGCTGAGCAGGTAGATGCTGGCCAGCGCCGCGCCGATGCCCAGCGCGGTCGGGCCGACGCGGGTCCAGCCATCGGTATGCTTGAGCGCCAGCGCCATCACGATCTCGATCAGTCCTGCCAGCACCAGCAGCGTCCACGCCATTGCCATGTTTTCCTCCGCGTCTGCCATCCGGCACCCCTTGCCGGCCTGGCTCCGCCACTGTAGGCTGTGCGGATCCGCACGAATACTGGCAAATTTCGCAAGAGGATTATGCAAACATGCAGGAAGCAGACTGGGACGACCTGAAGTACTTCCTTGCCGTGGGCCAGTCCGGCTCGCTGGCCGGCGCCGCGCGCGTCCTGCACGTCAACCACTCGACGGTGCTGCGCCGGCTGGCGCGGCTGGAAGACACCCTCGGCACGCTGCTGTTCGAGCGCCATGCCACCGGCTACGCCATGACCCCGGCCGGCGAAGCGCTGGCGCAACGGCTGGCCGGCGTGGGCGAACAGATCGATGCGGCGCAGCGCCAGCTGTCCGGCCTCGACCGCCAGCTGAGCGGGCCGTTGCGCGTGACCACCACCGACACACTGCTGGGCGCGCTGCTGATGCCGCTGCTTGCCGAATTTCGCGCGCTGCATCCGCGCATCCAGCTGCAGCTGGTCGTCAACAACAGCTTCCTCAGCCTGAGCCGGCGCGAGGCCGACGTGGCGATCCGCCCGGCCAACGCGCCGCCGGAGTACCTGGTCGGCCGTCGCATCGGCCGGCTCCAGACAGCGCCGTACGCGGCGCGCGGCTACCTGCGGCAGCTCGGGCTGCCGACCGCGGCGGACAGCCCCGCGCTGGCGGACTGGCCGGCCTATGACTGGGTGGTGCCGGACGAAGCGCTGTCGCACCTGGCCCAGGCGCGCTGGATTCGCGAGCACGTGCCGGAGCCGCGCCGCGCGGTCAGCGCCGACAGCCTGGTGGCGATGGCCGACGCGGTCCGGCACGGCATGGGCGCCGGCATGCTGCTGTGCCTGCTGGCCGGGGACGATCCGGCGCTGGTGCGGCTGGCACCGCCCGATGCGGCCATGGACACCGACCTGTGGGTGCTGACCCATCCCGACCTGCGGCACAGCGCGCGCGTGCGGGTGCTCGCGGATTTCCTGCATGAGCGCCTCAGGCAAGGGCGATGGCTGGCGGGATGAGCGCTAGGGGGACAGCACCCGCCCCGCGCCACGGCGGCGCGGGCTCACGCCGCCGGCGCGTACATCTCCAGCAGTTGCTCATCCGTAAAGCCCCACTCCGCCGCGTTCTCGAACGCCACCACGGTCTCGTCGCCATGGCGCAGGTCGATCAACTCGGTCGGTACCGGCCGCGACTGCGACACGGAATAGAACGCCATCACCTTGGGCCGCAGCGGGTCCGCGTCATGCTGCGCGCAGACTACCGCCAGCCGGTTGGAGCGCAGCCGCAGCACGGTGCCGAGCGGGTAGATGCCGACGGTGCGCGAGAAGGCCTTGAACACGCGCCGGTCGAACAGGGTGTCGACGCGCACCGCCATGTATTCCATGGCGCGCGCCGGCGACCACGGCTGGTGCCCGGGATGGCCGGCGGTGAGCGCGTCATAGGTATCGCAGATCGCGCCGATCCGGGCGTGCACGCTCAGTTCGCGCCCGACCAGGCCGAAGGGAAAGCCGCGCCCGTCGACGCGCTCATGGTGGTGGACGCAGACATCGAGCGGGATATTGGAATAGAGCCGGGCTTCGTTGAGGATGCGATAGCCCGCCGAGGGATGGCGGCGGTAGGCCTCCTCCTGCTCGGATGAGCGCTCGCCGGCGCGGAGGCTGGCGGCGCTGGGCACGGCGAGCTTGCCGATGTCATGCACCAGGCCGGCCAGTCCCAGCTCGCGCACCTCGTCGTCGGGCAGGCCCAGGGTGCGGCCGACCGCGATCATCAGCGCGCAGACCGCGAAGGCATGCAGGTAGTTGTCGTCGCCGCGCGCCTTGAGCCGCGCCAGCGCCAGCAGCGCCTGGCCATGGCGCGACAGCGAGCGCGAGGCCGCGTCGACCAGCAGCAGCGCGCCGCTGACCTCCAGCGCCCGCCCCATGCGCACGTCGGCAAACATCGAGCCGAGCACGGCCTTGCCGGACTGCAGCAGCTCGCGCGCATGCAGGATCTCGGCCTCGAGCGTGGTGGCTGGCGCCGCGTCAGCCGGCCCATCGGCGCCGGGCGCGGGCCGGGCCGGGGCTGCGCTGGCCTGCTCTTGCGGCGCCGGCAGATTGCGGCCCTTCAGGATATCGATCCAGATTTCGCGCACGCCCGCCGACTGGATCTGCCGTACCTGCTCCTCGCTGGCGACCAGGAAGCGCGCGCGCCAGAACGGGTGGCGGATCCAGGGCCCGCCCAGCCTGGCGACGAACATCCCGACCTGCAATTGCTCCGACCCAATGCGTCTCAGCATGCACCAACCCCTCGGATGATGGTTTTCTTGTTGTCGTTCCGGCTATCGGCAGCGGCGGGCATAACTTGAGCGGTCACGGCGGCAGGAACCGCGCCGCGCACCCTTGTCAAGCGCCCCCAAAATGCCCGGACGGCGCCGTCGGGCATTGCCGGCGCGGCCATGGCCGCCGCTACAATGGCTGGCCCAGTGCTCACAGACGCCAGCCAGTCGCCCCCGTTCACCCATGTCCGGAACGTACACGCTAGTCGGCATCGCCCGTGCCAAGACGCACCGCCGCGACGCGCTGGTCTCCCAGCTCGCTGCGCTGCGCTCGCGCGGGCTGACCGAGCCCGGCTGCCTGGACTACCACGTCGGGCAGGACGCCGAGGATGCGCGGGTGTTCGTCATCTACATGGTCTGGGACTCCAAGCGCGCGCTCGAATCGCACCTGAACCGGCCTTACATGCGCGATTTCCACGCCGCGCGCGCCGACTTCGTCGAAGGCGATTTCAGCTTCCGCTGGCTCAACGCGGCCTGAGCGCAAGTCGCTATCCCGGTCACTTCCCGCGCGCCTGCCGCCGCGCGCCCCCGCTTGTCATTCCCGCCGCACCGATCTATCACTCAAGGTGACGCCCGCCACGGGCGCGGCAGGAGTGCACCATGGAAATCAGGGATGGATTTGCCGGCACCATCGGCCACACGCCGCTGATCCGGCTGGCCGGCCTGAGCGCGGAAACCGGCTGCGACATCTACGGCAAGGCGGAATTCCTCAATCCCGGCGGCTCGGTCAAGGACCGGGCGGCGCTCTACATCATCCGCGACGCCGAGCGGCGCGGGCTGCTGAAGCCGGGCGGCACGGTCATCGAAGGCACCGCCGGCAATACCGGCATCGGCCTGGCGCACCTGTGCGCGGCGCGCGGCTACCGCTGCATCGTGGTGATTCCCGACACCCAATCGCCGGAAAAGATGGAGCGGCTGCGCATGCTCGGCGCCGAGGTGCGCGCGGTACCCGCCAGGCCCTACGCCGACCCCGACAACTACCAGAAGATCGCCGGCCGGCTGGCCGACGAAACCGACAACGCGATCTGGGCCAACCAGTTCGACAACCTCGCCAACCGCCAGGCCCACTACGAGACCACCGGCCCCGAAATCTGGCACGCCACCACCGGCCATATCGACGCCTTCACCTGCGCCACCGGCACCGGCGGCTCGCTGGCGGGCATCGCGCGCTGCCTGAAGGAACACAAGCCCGGCGTGCGCATCGTGCTGGCCGACCCGCACGGCAGCGGCCTGTTTCACTTCGTCAAGCACCGCGAGGTCAAGGCCGAAGGCAGCTCGATCACCGAAGGCATCGGCTCCAGCCGCGTCACCACCAACCTGCAGGACACGCCGATCGACGATGCCGTGCGCATCGACGACCAGACCTGCGTCGACATGGTCTACCGGCTGCTGCGCGAGGAAGGGCTGTTCGTGGGCGGATCGTCCGGCATCAACGTCGGCGCCGCGGTGGCGCTGGCGCGCGAGATGGGGCCGGGCCACACCATCGTCACGCTGCTGTGCGACCGTGGCGACCTGTATATGGGGCGGCTGTTCAATGAAGCGTGGCTGCAGGGCAAGGGGCTGCAGCCGATTCCGTTCCGCCGGTCCAGCCCTGCCGGATAACGGCCGGGTCAGGCCGCCTTGAGCCGCCGCCACAGCGTGGTCGGGCTGATGCCGAGGATATGGCAGGCGGCGGTGCGGTCGCCGCCGCACTCCTCCAGCACGCGCCGGATATGGTCGACCTCGCTGGATTGCTTGACGCGCGCCAGCGAGCGGCGCGCCCGCGCGGCCGGCGCCGCGGGTGCGGCTTCCGCTCCGGCCGCGGGCGCGGTGGCAAGCGCGGCCTCGCCGAACAGCTCGGGCGCCGCGGCCTGCAGTTCGCGCTGCAGGGCCTCGCCCTCCAGCCGCCGACCGGCCACCAGCACCGCGATGCGCTCGGTCACGTTTTCCAGCTCGCGGATATTGCCGGGCCAGCGGTAGCGCGCCAGCCGCGCGCGCGCCGCCGCCGGCAGTCGCTGCGGGCGTTCCAGCCCGAGCCGGTCCTGCGCGCGGCGGTACAGCAGCTCGGCAAGCTCCGGCAGGTCTTCGGCGCGCTCGCGCAGCGGCGGCATGGCAATGCGCAGGATGTTGAGGCGGTAATACAGGTCCTGGCGGAAGCTGCCGTCGCGCACCATCGCGGCCAGGTCGCGATGGGTGGCGGCGATCACGCGCACGTTCACCGGCACCGCGTCGAGCCCGCCGATCGGCAGCACCTGCTTTTCCTGCAGCACGCGCAGCAGGCGCGTCTGCAGCGCGGGCGGCATGTCGCCGACCTCGTCGAGAAACAGCGTGCCGTTGTGGGCCGATTCGAACAGGCCGGCCTTGCCGCCGCGGCGCGCGCCGGTAAAGGCGCCCTCTTCATAGCCGAACAGCTCGCTTTCCAGCAGCGCTTCGGGAAAGGCGGCGCAGTTGACCGCCACGAACGGGAACGCGCGGCGCGGGCTGGCATCGTGCATGCCTTGCGCCAGCACCTCCTTGCCGGTGCCGCTCTCGCCGCCGATCAGCACGGTCGAGTCCACCACGGCGTAGCGCCGCGCCAGCTCGCGCAGCGCCGTCATCGCCGCCGAGGTGCCGG
The DNA here is from genome assembly GCF_900250115.1 of Cupriavidus taiwanensis. Classification (NCBI taxonomy): domain Bacteria; kingdom Pseudomonadati; phylum Pseudomonadota; class Betaproteobacteria; order Burkholderiales; family Burkholderiaceae; genus Cupriavidus; species Cupriavidus taiwanensis. Next base: position 1,706,326 of record NZ_LT984803.1, read on the forward strand.
CCAGGTCGTCGAGGCTGTAGCGCACCGCCGCCGGCCGCGCGCGGCTGCGCGAGCGCAGGTTGCGGTCGACCCGCTGGATCGCGCTGGCGTCCTGGATGGTCAGCACCGCGCCGGTGGTGCCGGCCTCGGAGAGAATGGGAATGCGGTTGACAACCACCATCTTGTCGCCCAGCTTGTGGATCGCCTCGAGCTCCTTGTCGCCGGTCTGCATCACGCCTTCCAGCGCCAGGCTGGGCGCCAGCGTCTGCAGCTTGCGCCCCACCGCGGCGGCGGCCGAGGTGCCGAGGAAGCGTTCCATCGCCGGGTTGAACGACTGGATCCGCCCCTGCGCGTCGACCGCCGCCACGCCCTCGTTCAGGTGCGCCAGGATGGTGTTGACGTAGTCGCGCCGGGTGGCCTCGATGCGGCGCAGCCGCGCGGCCTCGATCGCGTCTTCCAGCGCCATCCGCACCGAGTTGCCGGAGTACAGGAACACTCCGGTCAGGCCATAGCGGTCGGCCAGGTCTGTCACCAGGCCGGGGCCCACCACCACCTGGATGCCCTCCTGCTTGAGCGCCTTGACACGCGCCACGGCGTCGTCCTCGGTCAGGTAGGTATAGGCCGGCACCGACAGCGAGAACGCGCGCACGAATTCATCGACCTCGGCATAGGTCGCCGCGTGCGTGACCAGCGCCACCCGCGGCGAGATCCGCCGCGCGGTGGCCAGCGCGCTCATCACGTCGAAGCCCGTGACCTTGACCAGCACCACCGGCACGTCGACGTGCTGGCGCAGGTAGGCGCCGTTGGAGCCGCCGGCGACGACCACGTCGAGCCGGCCCTCGCGCACCTCGCGCGACACTGCGCTGGCGGCGGCCTCGAAACCCTTGCCGACGATGCGGAATTCAGCGCGGTCGGCATAGGCCGGGATCAGGTCGGCGAAGGCGCGCGCGAGGCGGCTGATGCCGATCGCCCAGATGCGCGGACGGCCTTGCGTGGAGACGGGGGGAGCCATGATGCGGTGCGGAAGGAAAGTGGGATGAAAGGCGTGCGGAACAGGCGTACAGTGCTGTCACATTGTCCGTCAGGCGGCCCCGGATTTCAACTTTGAAATCCAAAGGACGGGAGCTGGATTTCAAATGTGCCGAAATTCCGCCACGGGGGTTCCCATGAGGCTGCCCGCCCTGCCCGCCAGACCAGTACTGGCAAGGGATTCGGGGTTTTCCGGTGGCTTTCGCAGGGCCTGGCACACCCCTTGCAGTATCTGGCTCGTCCTGTTCAACAACGCATACGCCATGACCTACTCCGCTTCCGACCTCGCGCGCTCCGCCGGCGCCCGTTTCCGCCAGGCGCTTGCCGAAGAACATCCGCTGCAGGTGGTTGGCGCCATCAATGCCAACCATGCGCTGCTGGCCAAGCGCGCCGGCTACCGTGCCATCTACCTGTCGGGCGGCGGCGTGGCGGCCGGCTCGCTGGGCCTGCCGGACCTGGGCATCTCGAACCTGGATGACGTGCTGACCGACGTCCGCCGCATCACCGACGTGTGCGACACGCCGCTGCTGGTCGACGTCGACACCGGTTTCGGCGCCTCGGCCTTCAACGTAGCCCGCACCACCAAGTCGCTGATCAAGTTCGGCGCCGCTGCCATGCACATCGAGGACCAGGTCGGCGCCAAGCGCTGCGGCCACCGTCCCAACAAGGAAATCGTCACCCAGGGTGAAATGGTCGACCGCATCAAGGCCGCCGTCGACGCCCGCACCGACGAGAACTTCGTCATCATGGCCCGCACCGACGCGCTTGCCGTGGAAGGCCTGGACAAGGCCATCGAGCGCGCCGTGGCATGCGTGGAAGCCGGCGCCGACGCCATCTTCCCGGAAGCCATGACCGACCTGGCCATGTACCGCAAGTTCGTCGACGCGGTAAAGGTGCCGGTGCTGGCCAACATCACCGAGTTCGGCGCCACGCCGCTGTTCACCACCGAAGAACTGGGCAGCGCCGGCGTGTCGATGGTGCTGTACCCGCTGTCGGCCTTCCGCGCCATGAACAAGGCTGCGGAAAACGTGTACGCGGCGATCCGCCGCGACGGCACGCAGAAGAACGTGGTCGAGACCATGCAGACCCGCTCGGAGCTGTACGAGAGCATCGGCTACCATGACTTCGAGCAGAAGCTCGACGCCTTGTTCGCACAAGGCAAGGGCAAGTAAGACACCACAGAGGCAGGCGCGGCCGGGCCGGGGCATCTTCCCCTCCCGGCCGTTCGCCTGACAAAGACAGGCAACACCAGGCATCACACCAAGGAGACCCAGATGTCCGAAGCGCAACCGCTCGTCACTCCCAAGCCCAAGAAATCCGTCGCGCTGTCCGGCGTTACCGCCGGCAATACCGCGCTGTGCACCGTCGGCCGTACCGGCAACGACCTGCACTACCGCGGCTATGACATCCTCGACATTGCCGAGACCTGCGAGTTCGAAGAAATCGCCCACCTGCTGGTGCACGGCAAGCTGCCGACCAAGTCCGAGCTGGCCGCCTACAAGGCCAGGCTGAAGTCGCTGCGCGGCCTGCCCGCCAACGTCAAGGCGGCGCTGGAATGGGTGCCCGCCAGCGCCCACCCGATGGACGTGATGCGCACCGGCGTGTCGGTGCTCGGCACCGTGCTGCCCGAGAAGGAAGACCACAACACCCCGGGCGCACGCGACATCGCCGACCGGCTGATGGCCAGCCTGGGCTCGATGCTGCTGTACTGGTACCACTACAGCCACAACGGCAAGCGTATCGAGGTGGAAACCGACGATGACTCCATCGGCGGCCACTTCCTGCACCTGCTGCACGGCGAGAAGCCCTCGGCGCTGTGGGAAAGCGCCATGAACACGTCGCTCAACCTGTACGCCGAGCACGAGTTCAACGCCTCGACCTTTACCGCCCGCGTGATCGCCGGCACCGGCTCGGACATGTACTCGTCGATCGCCGGCGCGATCGGCGCGCTGCGCGGCCCCAAGCATGGCGGCGCCAACGAAGTCGCCTTTGAAATCCAGAAGCGCTACGACAACGCGGACGAGGCCCAGGCCGACATCACCCGCCGCGTCGAGAACAAGGAAGTCGTGATCGGCTTCGGCCACCCGGTGTACACCATCAGCGACCCGCGCAACCAGGTGATCAAGGAAGTGGCGAAGAAGCTGTCGAAGGATGCCGGCTCGATGAAGATGTTCGACATCGCCGAGCGCCTGGAGACCGTGATGTGGGACATCAAGAAGATGTTCCCGAACCTGGACTGGTTCAGCGCGGTCAGCTACCACATGATGGGCGTGCCCACCGCGATGTTCACGCCGCTGTTCGTGATCGCGCGCACCTCGGGCTGGGCCGCGCACATCATCGAGCAGCGCATCGACAACAAGATCATCCGCCCCAGCGCCAACTACACCGGGCCGGAGAACCTGAAGTTCGTGCCGATCAAGGATCGCAAGTAAGACCGGCTGCCGGATTGCCCGTCGGGTTGCATTGATCCGAGCCTGCGGGCAAAGGGGGTAGTTGGTCGCTGACACGGGGCCACTACCCCTTTTTCATACTTATATAGATTTCCCTACACCATGAATTCTGCAAACCGCAAACCGCTACCGGGCACCAAGCTGGATTACTTCGACGCGCGCGCCGCGGTCGAGGCCATCGAGCCGGGTGCCTACGACAAGCTGCCGTACACGTCGCGCGTGCTGGCAGAAAACCTGGTGCGCCGCTGCGACCCCGCCACGCTGACGGATTCGCTGAAGCAGCTGATCGGGCGCAAGCGCGACCTCGACTTCCCGTGGTTCCCGGCGCGCGTGGTGTGCCACGACATCCTCGGCCAGACCGCGCTGGTGGACCTGGCCGGCCTGCGCGACGCCATTGCGGACCAGGGCGGCGACCCCGCCAAGGTCAACCCGGTGGTGCCGGTGCAGCTGATCGTCGACCACTCGCTGGCGGTGGAATGCGGTGGTTTCGACCCGCAGGCGTTCGAGAAGAACCGCGCCATCGAAGACCGCCGCAATGAAGACCGTTTCCATTTCATCGACTGGACCAAGAAGGCGTTCAAGAACGTCGACGTGATCCCGCCGGGCAACGGCATCATGCACCAGATCAACCTGGAGAAGATGTCGCCGGTGATCCACGCTGACAACGGCGTGGCCTACCCCGATACCTGCGTCGGCACCGACAGCCACACCCCGCACGTCGATGCGCTGGGCGTGATCGCCATCGGCGTGGGCGGCCTGGAAGCCGAGAACGTGATGCTCGGCCGCGCCTCTTGGATGCGCCTGCCGGATATCGTCGGCGTCGAGCTGACCGGCAAGCGCCAGCCCGGCATCACCGCCACCGACATCGTGCTGGCCCTGACCGAATTCCTGCGCAAGGAAAAAGTGGTCGGCGCCTACCTGGAGTTCCGCGGCGAAGGCGCGTCGAGCCTGACGCTCGGCGACCGCGCCACCATCTCCAACATGGCCCCGGAATACGGCGCCACCGCGGCGATGTTCTTCATCGACGAGCAGACCATCGAATACCTGCGCCTGACCGGCCGCACCGACGAGCAGCTCAAGCTGGTAGAGACCTATGCCAAGACCGCGGGCCTGTGGGCGGATTCGCTGCAGAACGCCGAATACGAGCGCGTGCTGAAGTTCGACCTGTCGAGCGTGGTGCGCAACATGGCCGGCCCGTCCAATCCGCACAAGCGCCTGCCGACCTCGGCGCTGGCAGAGCGCGGCATCGCCGTGGACCTGGACAAGGCCCGCGCGCAGGAGGCCGAAGGCCTGATGCCCGATGGCGCCGTGATCATCGCCGCCATCACCAGCTGCACCAACACCAGCAACCCGCGCAACGTGATTGCCGCCGCACTGCTGGCGCGCAACGCCAACGCGCGCGGGCTGACGCGCAAGCCATGGGTCAAGTCGTCGCTGGCGCCTGGTTCCAAGGCGGTCGAGCTGTACCTGGAAGAATCCAACCTGCTGCCTGACCTGGAGAAGCTCGGCTTCGGCATCGTCGCGTTCGCCTGCACCACCTGCAACGGCATGTCGGGCGCGCTCGATCCTAAGATCCAGCAGGAAATCATCGATCGCGACCTGTACGCCACCGCGGTGCTGTCCGGCAACCGCAACTTCGACGGCCGCATCCACCCGTACGCCAAGCAGGCCTTCCTGGCCTCGCCGCCGCTGGTGGTCGCCTACGCCATCGCCGGCACCATCCGCTTCGATATCGAGAAGGACGTGCTGGGCACCGACCAGGACGGCAAGCCGGTCTACCTGAAGGACATCTGGCCGACCGACGAAGAGATCGACGCGATCGTCAAGCAAAGCGTGAGGCCCGAGCAGTTCCGCAAGGTCTACGAGCCGATGTTCGCCCTGACCGCGGAAACCGGCGAGAGCGCCGAGCCGCTGTACGACTGGCGCCCGCAGAGCACCTATATCCGCCGCCCGCCCTACTGGGAAGGCGCACTGGCCGGCGAGCGCACGCTGCAGGGCCTGCGTCCGCTGGCGGTGCTGGGCGACAACATCACCACCGACCATTTGTCGCCGTCCAACGCGATCCTGCTGAACAGCGCGGCTGGCGAGTACCTGGCCAGGATGGGCCTGCCGGAAGAGGACTTCAACTCGTACGCGACCCATCGCGGCGACCACCTGACCGCCCAGCGCGCCACCTTCGCCAACCCCACGCTGATCAATGAAATGGCCGTGGTCGATGGCCAGGTCAGGAAGGGTTCGCTGGCGCGCATCGAGCCGGAAGGCAAGGTCGTGCGCATGTGGGAAGCGATCGAGACCTACATGGACCGCAAGCAGCCGCTGATCATCATCGCCGGCGCGGACTATGGCCAGGGCTCGTCGCGCGACTGGGCCGCCAAGGGCGTGCGCCTGGCCGGCGTGGAAGCCATCGTCGCCGAAGGCTTCGAGCGCATCCACCGCACCAACCTGATCGGCATGGGCGTGCTGCCGCTGGAGTTCAAGCCGGGCGTGAACCGCCTGACGCTGGGGCTGGATGGCACCGAGACCTACGACGTGATCGGCGAACGCCAGCCGCGCGCGACGCTGACGCTGGTGGTGCATCGCAAGAACGGCGAGCGCGTGGAAGTGCCGGTGACTTGCCGCCTCGACAGCGATGAGGAAGTGTCGATTTACGAAGCCGGCGGGGTGCTGCAGCGGTTTGCGCAGGACTTTCTGGAGTCGAGCAAGGCGGCGGCTTGAGGCGTTGCCGTCGGGTGGCTCCCCTCTCCCGCTTGCGGGAGAGGGGTTGGGAGAGAGGGGCGGCGCTCGGCAAGCACGATATCGCTTCACTTCGTGGCAACGCTGCCCTCTCCCCCACCCCTCTCCCAGAGGGAGAGGGGAGAAAACAAGCGTTGCCTGCTTCCCGACGATTGATTCTTAAGCTGACTGAGTGAGACAAGGCCCCGAAAAGGCCTAACCAGGATTAGAGATTCCCATGGCCCACGTACCCCAGATCAAGATCCCCGCCACCTACATCCGTGGCGGCACCAGCAAGGGCGTGTTCTTCCGCCTGCAAGACCTGCCCGAGACCGCGCAGGCCCCCGGCCCTGCCCGCGACGCACTGCTGATGCGCGTGATCGGCAGCCCCGACCCGTACGGCAAGCAGATCGACGGCATGGGCGCTGCCACCTCCAGCACCAGCAAGACCGTGATCGTGTCGAAGAGCACGCGCCCGGACCACGATGTCGACTACCTGTTCGGCCAGGTCTCGATCGACCAGTCGTTCGTGGACTGGAGCGGCAACTGCGGCAACCTGTCCGCCGCGGTCGGCCCCTTCGCCATCAGCGCCGGCCTGGTCGACCCGGGCCGCATCCCGCAGAACGGCGTTGCCACCGTGCGCATCTGGCAGGCCAATATCGGCAAGACCATCATCGGCCACGTGCCCATCACCAACGGTGAAGTGCAGGAAACCGGCGACTTTGAACTCGACGGCGTGACCTTCCCGGCCGCCGAAGTGCAGCTCGAGTTCATGGACCCGGCCGCCGACGAAGAAGGCGCCGGCGGCGCGATGTTCCCCACCGGCAACGTGGTCGACGACCTCGAGGTGCCGGGCGTCGGCACGCTCAAGGCAACCATGATCAACGCCGGCATCCCGACCATCTTCGTCAATGCGGAGAGCATCGGCTATACCGGTACCGAACTGCAGGACGCCATCAACAGCGACACCAAGGCGCTGGCGATGTTCGAGACCATCCGCGCTCATGGCGCGCTGCGCATGGGCCTGATCAAGGACGTGGACGAGGCCGCCAAGCGCCAGCACACGCCCAAGGTGGCCTTTGTCGCCAGGCCGGTGGACTACACCGCCTCCAGCGGCAAGCAGGTGGCTGCGGCCGACGTCGACCTGCTGGTGCGCGCGCTGTCGATGGGCAAGCTGCACCATGCCATGATGGGCACCGCGGCGGTGGCGATCGGCACCGCCGCGGCCATTCCCGGCACGCTGGTCAACCTGGCCGCCGGCGGCGGCGAACGCAACGCGGTGCGGTTCGGGCATCCGTCCGGCACGCTGCGCGTCGGCGCCGAGGCACAGCAGGTCGACGGCGAATGGGTGGTCAGGAAGGCCATCATGAGCCGCAGCTCGCGCGTGCTGATGGAAGGCTGGGTGCGCGTGCCCGGCGACGCATTCTGAACCGGCTGCAAGCGCAAAGGCCGGTGCCGATGACGCGCGCCGGCCGGCCCGGCGAAGTATGCGCCTGACATTATGGCGAACGCAGTTTTATGCCGAATCGGCATAACCCTTGCGCCGCCCTTCCACCGCGAATTTCTCCTCACGTATAGTCTCTGCCGCTGCCTGAACCGGGTCCTGCACCACAGTCCCGGCGCGGGCAGCCACCGACTGAACAAGGACGGCACCATTCCACCCATAAGGTATGTCGTGCCGCTGCCAGTACGGGCCACACGTTCGTATAGATACCGAGGAGAATCATGAAATATTCCGCCCGCGTCACCACGCTGGCCGCTGCCCTGCTGTCGGCCAGCCTGATCACCGGCGCCGCCCACGCCCAGCTCGCGCCCGCGGCCCAGCCTGCCGCCGCCGCTGCCACGGCCCCCGCTGAAGCGCGCAAGGCCAACATCGTCATCATCGGCACCGGCGGCACCATTGCCGGCGCCGGCGCCGCGGCGACCAACACCGCCGCCTACCAGTCCGCCGTGGTCCCGGTCGACAAGATCATCGCCTCGGTGCCGGAAATCTCCAAGGTTGCCAACGTCAAGGGCGAGCAGATCTTCCAGATCGGTTCGGAAAGCTTCAACAACGAACGCCTGCTCAAGCTTGCCAAGCGCGTGTCGGAACTGCTCAAGCAGCCTGACGTCGACGGCATCGTGATCACGCACGGCACCGACACCATCGAGGAAACCGCTTATTTCCTCAACCTGACGCTGAAGAGCGACAAGCCGGTGGTGGTGGTCGGCTCGATGCGCCCGGGCACCGCCCTGGGTGCAGACGGCGCGCTGAACCTCTACGACGCCGTGCTGGTCGCCTCCAACCCGGCGTCCAAGGGCAAGGGCACGCTGGCGGTGCTGAACGACGAGATCCACACCGGCCGCGACGTCTCCAAGACCAACACCTTCAAGACCGAGACCTTCCGCTCGCCGTTCGGCCCGCTCGGCTACGTGGTCGAAGGCCGCACGCTGTTCTACCGCCTGCCGGCGCGTCCGCACACGCTGCAGACGCAGTGGGACATCGACAAGATCGACAAGCTGCCCGAGGTGGCGGTGGTCTATGCCTACGGCAACGCCAACCCGGCCGCGGTCGACGCGGCGGTGAAGAGCGGCGCCAAGGCCATCATCTACGCCGCCACCGGCAACGGCAGCGTCGGCGACTACATGGTCGAGTCGCTCAAGGCGGCGCGCGGCAAGGGCGTGCAGATCGTGCGCGCCTCGCGCACCGGCGGCGGCGTGGTGGTGCGCAACGCCGAGCAGCCCGACGACAAGTATGACTGGATCGTCACCGACGACCAGTTGCCGCAGAAGGCGCGCATCCTGATGGCGCTGGCGCTGACGCAGACCAACGACAGCAAGGCGCTGCAGCAGGTGTTCTGGAAGTACTAAGGCTGTGCCAGGGCGTTGGCGGGAATGCCGCCCGACGCCCTTCCCTCCCCCTCTGCGGCGTGTTCGGACCGGGCACGTAGGCGACAGTTGTGAGAGGACACGGTGAGACGTTCGGACGCTTCGCCGTCCGGAGATTCCATGCCCTGGACCACAAGCGACACCATGAGCCTGCGTCTGTAGTTCATTGCCATGGCGACCGAACCCGGCTGCAACGGCGGGCGCTGTGCCTGCGCTTTCTACATCCCCCGACTCCAAGCCATTGTGCGCTCTGCGCCATGCGGTGTATCGAAACGCGTGGCGGTTAATTGCGTTATAGGGAACAAGAAACCGCTGACGCTGGCCAGCTGTCCGCCCGCGCCGGCCCTCAGAACATCGCGCTGCTCATCAGCGCCTTGGCAACCAGCACGTCCGTCGCGTCCTCCTGGTTGGCTCCCGCCCGGTCGGCATACACCGCCACCTCGGTCACCACCTGGCGCCGGCCGCGCCGCACCACCCCGGCAACGGCGCGCAACGCCACGCCCTGGGCGGCAGCAAGGTACTGCACCGACAGCGAGCTGGTGGCCCCGCCCTTCACCGCGTCGGCACTGGCGCCTGAGGCAGCCGCGGCGGCGCCGGCGATATCGATCAGCGTCGCGATCACGCCACCGTGGACAGTGCTGCCATGGGTCACGTTGGTGGGCAGATACGGCATGAACAGCTCGACATGATCGGGCGCCAGCTGGTCGAGCCGCACGCCGAGCGCGCGCGCCACCGGCGACGCCATCAGCACGTTGTCGATCATGGCGCGCATGCGCGGGTCGACCGCGGCAGTGCCGTCGGTCCCGGGCTGGCGGAGTATGGCTTGCAGCATGGCGGCTCCCTGGTCTGGCCTGGCATGCCATGAGGGTAGAAGCCGGCGAGCGCTGCCTCAATGACGTCGCAGGTAATCGGAGCGCGGCCGGCAGGGCTGCATGGCCGAGGCGTTCCGGCACTGCGGCCGGCATGGCGGTTGGGCGGGGCGTGGCGCGCGAGGCCGTATAATGTGCTCCCGCTTCACCGCCCCTTGCCTTTTCCGACGATGCCGCTGCCGCCCGAATCCCACGCCGTCCACGCCGAACCGGACCCGGGCACGACCGACGCCACCTTGTCCGAGCGCCCGGACAGCCCCTGCATCGGCATCTGCTCGACCCTGTTCGACGAGGTGTGCCAGGGCTGCGGCCGCACCGCGGCCGAGGTCAGCAACTGGGTTTTTTTCAGCGACGAGGAAAAGCGGCAGGTGTGGCAGCGCATCACGCGCGAAGGCACCGGCAAGCGATTCCGCCAGGGCTGAGGCCCCTCGCCCGCGGCCCGTCACTCCCCGCACAGGCGCCGCTCCATCGCTTCGACTTCGCGCCGTTCCAGCCGCTGCCGTGCCAGCTTGCGCCAGCTCTCGGCCAGCGGCGCCAGCGCGGCCATGGCTTCCAGCGCGGCATAGTCGAGCCGGTCGACATACAGCACCTGCAGCAGACGGTGCAGCGACCATCCGGGACAGGGCCGCGCCACCAGTTCCAGCCCATCGCCCGCGGCCACCTCGCCGGTTTCCAGCACGCGGTAGTACCAGCCGGTGCGCAGGCTCTGCTGCACGGCGCGCGACATGCCCGCATAGCCGAAGCGGTGATTGAGCTTCCAGCACGGCTGGCGCGCCTGCGACACCTCCACCAGCGCCGTGCCCAGGCGAAAGCGGTCGCCGACGCAGACGTCCGCTTCGGTCAGGCCCGTGGTGCTCAGGTTCTCGCCGAAGGCGCCGGGGGTGTCGAGCACGCCGTCGGCCGACGCGCCCTGCTCTTGCAGCGCCAGGCGCCACGCCGGGTAGTGGTCGAAGGCATAGTGGTGCAGCGCCTTTTCCGGGCCGCCATGATGGCGCGGATCACCCTGCCCGTCGCCCTCGAGCCCGGTAGCGGTCACGCGGATGCGGGCGCGCGTTGCGGCCTTGGCAATGCCGCTGGGTACGCCCCTGGGGCCGAACGGGAGCACGGCTCCGGTCAGCACCGCAGCGATCGGCACGCGCAGGATGGATGCGGGCTGGCTCATAGTCCGGCTTGCTCCAGCCAGCGCGCGAACATGCGTTCTCCCGCCGCCGCCACGGTGGCGCCCACTTGCGCGGTGCGCGCACGGATGGTGCGCGGATCGATGCCGGCCTTGCCCAGTTCGACGGTATGGCCGATCAGCCAGGCCTCGATATCGGCCGGCATGACTTCGGGGTGGAACTGCAGCGCCAGCACCTGGTTGCCGATGGCATAAGCCTGGTTCGATACCGCCGCGGTTGACGCCAGCAGCTGCGCGCCGGCGGGCAGGTCGAAGGTGTCGCCGTGCCAGTGCAGGACTTCCCAGTGGGCCGCGGCCAGCTCGGCCAGCGCCGAATCCAGTCCGGCCGGTGTCGGCGAGATCGGCGCCCAGCCGATCTCGCGGGAGCCGGGGTAGACCCTGGCGCCGGCGGCGCGCGCGATCAGCTGTGCGCCCAGGCACACGCCGATAAGCTTGCCGCCGGCGGCCAGGCGCTCGCGGATCAGCGCGATTTCCGCCTCCAGCCACGGATAGGCGTCGGTTTCGTAAACCCCGATGGGACCACCAAGCACCAGCAGCAGGTCGGCCGGCTCGCTGGTGATCCGCGCCAGGTCATCGACGCCGGCCTGGAACACCCGCAGCGTGTGCCCGCGCGCGCGCAGGGCGTTGCCGATCACGCCCGCGTGCTCGAAGGCGACGTGCTGGATCACATGAGTGGTTGGCGTTGTCATCAGGGGCTCCTGCCGGAAGTGAGGGCTAGAAAGGCCCTCATGTTAGCGTCTGTCGCCAGCTCCCGGCGGACGCCCCTGGCATGACCTCGCCAGTTTGAGAACGTTCCAGGCGAGACGGGCGTGGCCCGCGCTATTTTGCCGCAGGCGCCAGCACCAGGGCGTCGGCCGCGCCGTTCGCTCCCGGCGCTGCCACCGGCGGCATGGTGATGTACTCCACCGCCGCCCACTTGCCGGTCCAGTCGCGGTAGCGCGGCAGCAGCGCATTGCCGGATTGGCCGGTGGAATCCATGAAGCGCGACGCCGCCAGGTCGGACAGGTCATAGAGCGCGCGCACGCTGGCCGCATGGGTGTTTTCGAATGGCGCCTTCTCGTCGCGCAGGTTATGCCGGCCGACGTTGACGGTGTAGGTGTCGCCGCCGGTCGGCACGCGCAGGTTGAACAGCGGCGCCAGGTAGCCGACCTTGCCGAGCGGCCGGTGCTCCAGGCGCGCCGCGTGCGCCTCGCCCCAGCGCCAGCGGGCGGGATCGTCGCCATAGCGGCGCGACAGGTCCGCCATGGCCTGGCTCCAGGCATCGGCAATGGCATCGTCGCAGCTCTCGGCCGGGCCGGTATGGGGACGGTCGCACCAGAACGCGCCCAGCTGGCGCGGATCGCGCAGGATGTTGAGCATGGGCTGCTGCACGTTGCGCTGCTCCCACAGGCGCCCGAAGATTGCCTCGCCGGTTTTCTCCTCGAACAGCCGGCGCGACAGCTCGCGCAGCCACGCGGTGACCAACAGCGGCTCGGCGCGCGCGGGATCCATGGTGCCGTCCCACCGGCGCAATGCCTCCAGCAAGGCGCGTTCGCGCGCCGGGCGCGCGGGATCGCGGCTGACCGGCGCGGCCAGCAGCAGCGGCAAGGCATCGCGCACCGCCAGCGAGAGCACGTCCTTCTGGATCGCCGCGAAGCTTTCGAAGCTATGCCTGGGCGTGGCCGCCAGCAGCGTGCGGATGCGGTCGAAGCGATACGGCACGGTCCACTCGCTGGTGATGAAGTACGGATAGTCGGGCGCGACGATGCGCTGGTTGGCCGTCACGATCACGCCCCCGGCGGGGTTGTACTGGTGTGGCAGCGCCTCGAACGGGATAAAGCCGGTCCAGTCGTAGCGCGCATCCCAGCCCGGCGCCGGCGCCAGCCCCTTGAGGTCGTTGTCGGCGCGGCGCAGCGGCACGCGCCCGGGCGCATAGAAGCCGATATTGCCGTCGACGTCGGCATAGACGATGTTCTGCTGCGGCGAGTGGAAGTCGCGCAGCGCGTCGGTGAAGCAGCTCCAGTCGCGCGCCTGGTTCAGCCGCAGCCCCGCCAGGAAGGTGCGGTCGTCCGGGCGCAGCGCGGTCCACTGGAACGCCACCACGTATTGCGCGCCCAGCGGCGCCGCGGCACTGGCGAGCGACTCGGCCACATCGGAGATCACCGGCCCGTGGCGCGTGCTGCGGACCTTCAGCGTTATGTCGGCCGCGCCCTTGACGCGGATGGTCTCGGTGCGGGTCTCGAACGCGGCCCAGCCCTGCGGTGTCTGGTACTGGGTGTCGTTGCCCGGACGCACGCGCTCGAGATACAGGTCCTGCACGTCCGGCGCGGTATTGGTCAGGCCCCAGGCGATGCGGTCGTTGTGTCCCAGCACCACCAGCGGCATGCCCGGCAGCGTGGCGCCGGCCACCTCGAGCCCGGGCGCGCTCAGGCGCGCGAAGTACCACAGCGCCGGCGCCTGCAGCCCCAGGTGCGGATCGTTGGCCAGCATCGGCTTGCCCGATTGCGTGTACGCGCCCGACACCACCCAGTTGTTCGAGCCCATGCCCTCGACGTAGCCCGGCGGCGCCTGGTCGCCGACGCTGGCCATCGCGCTCGCCAGCGGCGCCAGTTGCCGGTACAGGTGGCCGTAATCCATGGTGCGTACCGGCCGCTCGCCCGGATACGGCGCCAGCAGTTCGCTGATGCGGGCCACCGGCAGCACCTGCGCCAGCCGCATGCGCAGCGTCTCCTGGGTCCAGTTGCCGCCCAGGTCCCATGCCATCATGGTCTGCCAGCCCAGCGTGTCGGCCGGCTCCCAGCGCTCCGGCCGGGTGCGCAGCAGCAGGAACTCCGGCGGCAGCGGGCCCTTGCGCTGGTCGATCCATGCATTGACACCGTCGGCATAGGCCTGCAGCGCCGCGCGCGCTTCCGGCGAGGCCTGCGCCAGGATGGCCTCGGCGTTGCGCCGCACGCCCAGCGTGCGCAGGAACTTGTCGTTATCGACCGCGGACGGGCCCAGGATCTCGGCGAGGCGGCCGGCGACGATGCGCTTGTTCATCTGCATCTGCCACAGCCGGTCCTGCGCGTGCACGTAGCCCAGCGCGAACCACGCATCGGTCTTGCTGGCGGCGCGGATATGCGGCACGCCATGGCTGTCGCGCACGACCGTGACCGGCTCGCGCAATCCCGCCAGCACCTCCGTGCCCGTGACCGGTGGCTGTGCCGCGTCGCGATACCAGACCAACGCGCCCGCGGCTGCGGCCAGCGCCAGCCCCAGCAGCACTGCCAGCCACCTGGCCAGCCGAACGAACCCGCGCATCGTTGCTCCCCCCTTTGTCCTGGTCATGTTTTGTTCGCGCATTATCTGCGCATTATCCGTACGAAAAAATGCCCGGACCAGCCGGGCATTTCCTCGTTCATGGCCTGCTTGCCCGCGCGCCCGTCAGGCGGCCGGCTTCTTCAACTGCAGCGACTTGTACTCGAGGAATTCCTCCAGCCCGTACTTGCCGGCTTCGCGGCCGTTGCCGGACTGCTTGTAGCCGCCGAACGGCGCCTGCATGTTGAACGGACCGCCGTTGATATCGACCTGCCCGGTGCGGATGCGGCGCGCCACGCGGATCGCGCGCGCCTCGTCGCCGGACCAGACCCCGCCGCCCAGTCCGTAGATGCTGTCATTGGCGATGCGCACCGCGTCTTCCTCGGTGTCATAGCAGATGATCGACAGCACCGGCCCGAAGATCTCTTCCTGCGCCACGGTCGCGCGCGGCTCGACGTTGCCGAGCACGGTCGGCTTGACGTAGAAGCCCTGGTCCAGCCCTGCCGGGGCCTCGGGGCCGCCGGCCACCAGCTCGGCGCCCTCTTCCAGGCCGCGGCGGATATAGCCGGTCACGCGTTCCTTCTGCACCGCGGAAATCAACGGGCCCAGCTTGCTGGTTTCCTGCAGCGGATCGCCCACGGTAAAGCCGGCCACCACCTTCTGCGCGATCGCCTTGACTTCGTCGTAGCGGGCGCGCGGCACCAGCATGCGGGTGTGCGCCGAGCAGGTCTGGCCGGAGTTGAGGAAGCAGGCATTGATGGTGCCCTTCACCGCCGACGGCAGGTCGGCATCGTCCAGGATCACCGAGGCCGACTTGCCGCCCAGCTCCAGCGCCACGCGCTTGACGGTCTGCGCGGCCAGCTCGGACACGCGCTTGCCGGCGCGGGTGGAGCCGGTGAACGACACCATGTCGACTTCCGGATGGCTGGCCAGCACCTCGCCCACCACCGGGCCATAGCCGGTGACCAGGTTGAACACGCCGGGCGGCAGCCCGGCGGCCTCGATCACCTCGGCCAGCACGAAGGCGTTGAGCGGCGCCACCTCGGACGGCTTGAGCACCACGGTGCAGCCCGCGGCCAGTGCTGGTGCCACCTTCAGCGTGATCTGGTTGAGCGGATAGTTCCACGGCGTGATCGCCCCGACCACGCCCACCGGCTCGCGCACCACCAGCGAGTTGCCGACTTCTTCCTCGAAGCGGAACCCTTCCAGCAGCCTGGCGGCCTGGCCCCAGTTGTAGACCGGGCCGCCCACCTGGATCGCGCGCGCCAGCTTGATCGGCATGCCGACTTCGCCGGCGATCAGCTGCGCCAGCTCTTCGCTGCGCGCCTTCAACCCCTCGGCGATCCTGGCGATATAGCCCGCGCGCTCTGCCGGCGGCGTGGCCGACCAGCCGTCGAAGGCGGCGCGCGCGGCCTGGATCGCGTCTTCCGCGTCGCGCGCCGAGCCTTCCGGAATGGTCCCCATCACCGCTTCGGTGGCGGAATGGATCACCTCGATCTTGCCGGTGCCGTGGGGCGCGACCCACTTGCCGTTAATAAAGAGTTTGTCTCGTTGTTGCATGGCCACAGTTCTCGGTTTGGTGAATTGGCAATTGCAATTTTTTGTTACTTTTATGGTGCACGCACATTGTAGAGCGGATTCCGGCCCAGGTTATGGCGCTGCGGCATATGCCGACGGCCGTGCCAGCCGCCACGCACAACAACATGGCGATAATCGGCCGCGGGTGACAGACGGGAGACTCGCGGCTCGCGCACGGGCGGACTGGCCACGGCGCGTGCACATAACAAGACTGAGGGGACGAAGGGCATGGTCGATCCGATCTACCGCAAGACCGACGCGGGTCAGGACGAAATCCGCAGCCGCGCGCGCAAGCTGGACCACAAGCTGCGCGCGCTGCTGCTGATGGTCAACGGCGAGCGCCGCGAGCAGGACTTGCTGGCGCAGCTGGCGGGCATGGGGATCGGCGCCGAGGCCATGGCAACGCTGCTGGCCGAGGGACTGGTCGAAGCCGTCGCCGAGCCGGCAGCGTTGCACGCCGCCGCGCCACAAGCACCGGCGCGTGCCGCGCCGCCGGCTGCCGACACCAACCTGTTCTCGGTCTACGCGATGCGCCATGCGCCGGTGGCCGAGGCAGCGGCGCCGCCACACGCCAGCGACGCCCCAGCGCACTCGGCCGCCGAAATCCAGGCCTACCAGCGCCTCTACCATTTCTATACCGACGTGATCGGGCAGCATCTCGGGCTGCGCGGCTACATGCTGCAGGTGAAGGTGGAGAAGGCCGCCGACCTGCCCGCGCTGATGGCGCTGCGCGAACCGCTGCACGCGGCGCTGCTCAAGGCGCGGGGCGAGATCACCGCCCGCGCCATCATGGCGCAGCTCGACCAGGTCGGCGACGGCGGCGCCGCCTGACACCGCGCGGCCCGGCACACCTGGCCGGACAGCAAAAAGGCCGCCCGCAGGCGGCCTTCGGCATGCGGCGGCGCGCGGCGCTCAGCCGTCGATGCCCTGCGACTGCAGGTACTCGTCGTACGTACCCAGGTAGTCGGTCAGCGTGCCATCGGTGCGGACCTCGATGATGCGCGTAGCCAGGCCGCTGACGAACTCGCGGTCGTGCGAGACGAAGATCAGCGTGCCCTGGAACTTGTCCAGCGCGATCTGCATCGACTCGATCGATTCCATGTCCATGTGGTTGGTCGGCTCGTCCAGCGCCAGCACGTTGTGGCGGCCCAGCATCAGCTTGCCCCAGATCATGCGGCCCTTCTCGCCGCCGGACAGAACCTTGACGTTCTTCTTGATGTCGTCGGCCGAGAACAGCAGGCGGCCCAGCGTGCCGCGCAGCGAGGTCTCGTCATCGCCGGCCTGCGTCCACTGGCTCATCCAGTCCATCACGTCGCGATCTTGCGGGAACTCCTCGTAGGTGTCCTGCGGCATGTAGCCGACATTGGCGTTCTCGGCCCACTTGACCGTGCCGCGATCCACCTCGACGCCGCGCTGCACGCCGGTCTGCACCGCGCCGTCGAGCAGGCTGCGCAGCAGCGTGGTCTTGCCCGCGCCGTTCTCGCCGATGATGGCCACGCGTTCGCCGGCCTGGATCGCCAGCGACAGGTTATCGATGATCTTGCGGTCGTAGCTCTTGGTGATGCCTTCGACCTCGACCGCCAGGTTGTGCAGCTTCTTCTCGAACTCGAAGCGGATGAACGGGTTCTGGCGCGACGACGGCTTGATGTCCTCGACCTTGATCTTCTCGATCTGCTTGGCGCGCGAGGTGGCCTGGCGGGCCTTGGACTTGTTGGCCGAGAAGCGGCGCACGAAGTCCTGCAGTTCGCTGATGCGCTCCTTGGCGCGCGCGTTGGCGGCCATCTGGCGCTCGCGGGCCTGCATCGACGCTTCCATGTACTCGTCGTAGTTGCCCGGGTAGACCTTGAGCGTGCCGTAGTCCATGTCGGCCATGTGGGTGCAGACCGAGTTCAGGAAGTGGCGATCGTGCGAGATGATGATCATGGTGGAGTTGCGCTCGTTGAGCACGGTCTCCAGCCAGCGGATGGTGTTGATGTCCAGGTTGTTGGTGGGCTCGTCCAGCAGCAGCACGTCCGGATTCGAGAACAGTGCCTGCGCCAGCAGCACGCGCAGCTTCCAGCCCGGGGCGACGTCGCTCATCGGGCCCTGGTGCTGGCTGGTGGGGATGCCCACGCCCAGCAGCAGTTCGCCGGCGCGCGCCTCGGCGGTGTAGCCGTCGTACTCGGCGTACTTGGCCTCGAGCTCGGCGGCCTTCATGTAGTCTTCGTCGGTCGCCTCGGGATTGGCGTAGATGGCGTCGCGCTCCTGCGCGGCGGCCCACATCTCGGTGTGGCCCATCATCACCACGTCGAGCACACGCATGTCTTCATAGGCGAACTGGTCCTGGCGCAGCTTGCCCAGGCGGATGCCCGGCTCCAGCATGACGTTGCCCGACGACGGCTCGAGGTCGCCGCCCAGGATCTTCATGAAGGTGGACTTGCCGCAGCCGTTCGCGCCGATCAGGCCGTAGCGGTTGCCCTCGCCGAACTTGACCGAGATATTCTCGAACAACGGCTTGGGGCCGAACTGCATGGTGATGTTTGCGGTAGAAAGCACGTCTTGAACCTTGTCTGGAGATTGTGGCGCCGCCATCGCCGGCACTGCGGCACGGGCCACGCCGGGTTCATGCGAGAACCCGGCAGGAAATCAGGAAATAACCGCGCATTCTATCATCCGGACGCATTCCTTGCGACCGGCGCGCGCGGTGGCGACCCGCGTACTCAGGCCAGCGGCGGCAGCACCGGGTAGCCCGAGAACGCCATGCTGAAGCCGTCGGCGTGCGCCGACAGCCGCACCCGCGCACCGACCGGCAGCGTCAGCTTGCGCGCGCAATGGCCGAACGGCAGCCCGGTCAGCACCGGCACCGGCAGCTGCTCGCGCAGGTAGGCCACCACGGCGTCCATGTCGTAGCCGTTGTCGTAGTCGGTGACGCGGTAATTGGAGAAATCACCCAGCACGATGGCGCGCTGGGCGCCCAGCACGCCGGCCTGCTGCAGCTGGAGCAGCATGCGCTCGACCCGGTAAGGAGGCTCGTTGATGTCTTCCAGGAACAGCACCCCGCCCGGCACCCGCGGCATGAACGGGGTGCCCAGCAGGCTGCACAGCATGGCCAGGTTGCCGCCCCACAGCGTGCCCTCGACGCTGACAGAGAACGGCTGGCCACCCGGCTGCGGCGCAGCGATGTCGATGCGGTAGGCGGGGTTGCGCAGGATGCCCTCGAAATGCTCCCACATATAGGCGTCGACGCCTTCGGCGCCGAAGTCTGCCAGCAGCATCGGCCCGGCAAAGGTGACGCCGCCGGTGGCCGCCAGGTAGGCCAGCTGGAACGCCGTGAAATCGCTGTGGCCCACGATGGGCGTGCCGCTGGCGCGCGCCTGCGCGGCGATGCGGTCAAAGTCGATCTGCGCGAGCAGGCGCGCGATGCCGTAGCCGCCGCGCACCGCCAGCGTCAGTTCATGCGGTACGCCGGTGCCGATCGCGTGCAGGTCGGCCAGCCGCTCGGCGTCGGTGCCGCCGAAGCGCAGGTAGCGCCGCGCCAGCACGTCCGGGTTGGTCATGTGGTAGCCGTGGTGCCTGAGCCAGGCGCAGCCGCGCGCGGCGGTGGCGACATCGTGCGGATAACCGGACGAGGCGATCAGTCTGACTTCGGTATGCGGCCTGCTGTTCGGCGTGCTCATGCTTCGGTGTCGTGGTTCTGGTCGGGGCCGGCGGCCGGCTCCGGCTGGCGAGCGGCCTTCTGCGCGCGGCGCCGGGCGCCGAAGAAGTCCTTCAGCATCTGGCCGCAGTGATCAGCCAGCACCCCGCCGGTAATGCTGGTCTGGTGGTTGAGCCGTGCCTGTTCGAACAGGTTGACCACGCTGCCGGCGGCGCCGGTCTTGGGGTCGCTCGCGCCGAACACCACATGGCGCAGCCGCGCGTGCAGGATCGCGCCGCTGCACATGGCGCACGGCTCCAGCGTCACGTACAGCTCGCACTCGGGCATGCGGTAGTTGCCGATGACCCGGGCGGCGGCGCGCAGGGCCTGCATTTCGGCGTGCGCCGACGGGTCGACCGAGCGGATCGGCAGGTTGTGGCCGCGCGCGATGATGGTGTCGTTCCACACCACCACCGCGCCCACCGGCACCTCGCCCGCGGCTTCGGCCAGGCGGGCCTCTTCGAGCGCGGCGCGCATGTAGCGCGCGTCGCGCTCGGCGGCTTGCGCCGGATCGTCCGGCAGCGCGCGCGGGGCGCGCAACGGCAGTGGCGGCTGGGGTGGCGGCCGGGTCATCGTCGCCCGCTCAGTCCTGCGCGGGCAGTTGCACCGGCGCGCTGACCTCGGCCCAGCAGTTGGGCGTTTCGAACAGCACCAGCCTGGTCAGCTGCAACTGGTGGCCGAAGCAGTCCTTGAACACCGGCGCCAGGATGTCGAAGGCCACCTGGGCCAGGTTCTCGACCGTCGGGATCGCGTCCAGCACCACGGTCTTGTGCCCTTCCATCGATTGCAGGAAGTTCAGCAGCGCGGTGTCGCCGCGATAGATCAGGAAGGCGTGGTCCCACTTGCTGACCAGGTGCTCGTTGGCGAGCGCCTTGATGTCGCCGAAATCCAGGATCATGCCGTCATCCGAGGCGCCCTCGCGATGCAGCACCTCGCCCGACAGGGTCAGGTCGAGCCGGTAGCGGTGGCCGTGGATATTGCGGCACTGCCCGCAGTGGTCGGGGATGCGGTGGCCGGAGTCGAACTCCAGCCGGCGGGTGATGGAAATTTGTTTGCTCATGTGTACCGGCGCCGGTGCCGGCCGCCTGCGTGTAAGCGGACGCCGCGCGTGCGTCCGAAGCCTCTATTGTGGACTGAATTGCCTGCCTGATGCGGCCTTCGTCGTCGCCTTCGTGGCTGGCCTCATGGCTCGCGCGCGGCCGGCCAGCGGCACCGCCGCTCAGCGGATGCCGAGCAGCTTGTGGGTCTGCAGCGACAGCCGCCACTGCGGGTGGCGCTGGCAGAAGGCCACCGCGGCGGCGGTATTTTCCCGCGCCAGCGGACCATCCATGGCCTGCACCAGGAAATGGCGGAAATCAAGCTTCTCGTATGCGGCAAAGTCCTGCCCT
Organism: Cupriavidus taiwanensis; assembly: GCF_900250115.1. Taxonomy (NCBI): domain Bacteria; kingdom Pseudomonadati; phylum Pseudomonadota; class Betaproteobacteria; order Burkholderiales; family Burkholderiaceae; genus Cupriavidus; species Cupriavidus taiwanensis. The sequence goes on from NZ_LT984803.1 coordinate 1,727,325, forward strand.
GGCTGCGGTATCACCACCTTCAGCTCGTCGCCGCGCGTGACCACCAGCTCAGAACCCATCTTGGGGCTGACGCAGACCCAGTCGATGCCGGGCGGCACGGCGATGGTGCCGTTGGTCTCGATCGCGATCTCGAAGCCCTGCGCATGCAGCGCGTCGATCAGCGGCGCATCGAGCTGCAGCAGCGGCTCGCCCCCGGTGCAGACCACCAGCGGCTTGCCGCCGGCGCCCTGCGGCCACTCCGACGCGACCACCGCGGCCAGTTCGTCGGCGCTGCGGTACTTGCCGCCGCGCGTGCCATCGGTGCCGACGAAATCCGTATCGCAGAACTGGCACACCGCGCTGGCGCGGTCCTGCTCGCGGCCGCTCCACAGGTTGCAGCCGGCAAAGCGGCAGAACACCGCGGCGCGGCCGGCGTTAGCGCCTTCGCCCTGCAGCGTATAGAAGATTTCCTTGACGGCGTAAGTCATGCGTGGGGGTCTCTCTCGGACCGTAAAACAGCGGTTCGCAGCGTTCGGCAGCGCCTGGCTGGCCGGGGTTCAGTAAAGGATGGGCAGGGCCGGAGCCGGACCTCGCGCCGCGTGGTCGCATTGACGCGAGGTCGCGCCCTCGATGTGGACCGGATGTGGAGCGAAAGGTATCGATCGGGGCGGGTGCTGGCAGCAAGGGTGCTGCCCGGTGGGGCTGTCCTGGCCTGTCGCAGGCTGCGCCCGGCATTGGGCCGGACGTGCCGCAAGTATACCAGAGGCCCCAGGGGTTCCGCTTGCCCGCCGCCCCGGCAATGGTGAAGCCCGGTGCTCGCGCCGGGCCCGGTGCGAGCCTACTTCAGCCCGAGGTAGTCGCGCTTGCCGATCTGCACGCCCTTGTGGCGCAGGAGGTCGTAGGCGGTGGTCACGTGGAAATAGAAATTGGGCAAGGCAAAGCCGAGCAGGTAGGACTTGCCGTCGAAGCGCAGCGGGCCCTGCGGCAGCTTCAGTTCGACCACGCGCTGTTCGCTGCCTTCCAGCTGCGCCGGCGTGATCTGCTCCAGGAACACGATGGTGCGGCCGATGCGGTCCTGCAGTTCGGCGAAGGTCGTTTCAGTATCGGCAAAGGACGGCACCTCGATCCCGGCCAGCCGCGCGGCGCAGCCCTTGGCGGCATCGCTGGCGCGCTGCACCTGCGCCGGCAGCGGATCCATGTCGGCGATCAGGCGGGTCTGGATCAGGTCGGCCGGATCCATTCCCTGCGCCTGCGCGTGGGCTGCGCCCCGGGCGAGGATCGCGTCGAGGTTGCCCAGCGCGCGGATAAACGGAGGGATCGAAACGTCGTACATCGAAAGTGCCATGAAGGGTCTCCTGTGCAGGGGCGGGTTTCTTGTCTTGCGGCCCGGCATGCGGACCGGACCGCAGCCGCGAGCATAGACCGGATCGGCCTTCGCTGCCGGACCATGCGCCGCAGGCCGGCATCCTGATTTAACATAGCCAGCCACCGCCCCCGCAATCCTGCAATCCTGCCGCCCTGCCCCGCCCGCGCCCGACATGAACGCGCCGTTCCCCCTCCGCACGGAATGCCCGCCCGGTGCCTGCATCTGCGGGCGCGAAGCGCTGCTGAGCGCCCCCGATGCCGACCTGCGCGTGCTGCGCCTCACGCGCGCCGAGGAAAAGCGGCTGGTCGAACGGCTCGAGAACCTGACCAGCCTGGCCGAGCTGCAACGGCTGGAGGGCCTGATGCAGGCCCAGCTCGGCATCGTGCTGAGCATCACGCCCAGCGCGCGCGGCGTGCGCACCGTGCGCGGCATCAGCATCCAGGTACTGGAGCAGCCCGGCCTGTGCCGCAAGATCCGCCAGTCGATCCCGGCCGCGATCCGGCGCAGCATGGAGGCGCATCCCGAGATCGCCTACGCGATCGTCGATGCGCACGACCTGCTGGGCGGGACCTGAACCCGCCGCTCAGGCGTTGCGGTCCGCCAGCCGCAGCGCGTGTTCGCGCACATCCGCCGGCCAGGCCGCGATGTGCCGGGCGAACCCCGCCAGGTCGTCGGCGAACAGCGCCCGGCTCGCCTCCTCGAAACCGGCCAGGTCCCCGGCAATCGCCACCATGAAGTGATAGGCGCGCTCGCTGGCCGCGCGGCTGCGATCCTTGCCGGCGGGATCGCGACGCGCCTGTTCGACCAGCTTGCGCAGTGCCACCGATGCGCCGCCCGGCTGTGTGGCGAGCCATTCCCAGTGGCGCGGCAGCAGCGTCACCTCGCGCGCTACCACACCCAGTTTGGGCCGGCCGCGACCGCGCGGTGTCTGCGGCGCATCGCCGCCCTCACCGGCCGCCGGGTGCGGCGCTGCCAGCCGTGCCGCGCGCACTGCCGACCGTTCAAGCACCTCGTCTTCGGTGCCGCTGGTATCCAGGTCGATCGAGCGGCCGGTGCTGTCATCGAATACCAGCACCGGCCCGGCCGCGCCGTGGTCCAGGGCCCGTCTTAGCGCGAGCGCGTTGTCCGGCAGCGGACCCGAGGCAATGCGGCGGTGGCCGTCGAAGGTGGTGAAGTGGTGAGGCATCGGCGCTGTCATGGCAGGTCTGCGCAAGAGAAACAGGAACATCGCCAAATATTACCCGGATAAAATATAAAGTCAATATTACCCGGGTAATTTCTGGCGATCCGGCCATCCGGGTGTAGGACCGCGCCCGATATCTGCGCCGCCGGCCCTGACCTATCACTGAGACATAGACAGAGACATAGGCAAGACAAGCGGAGGCCGGGCGGCATGACGATTTCATACTGGGCAGCCGGGACAACCCTTTCCAGTCCGCCGCTGGACGGCGACGCGAGCTGCGACGCCTGCGTGATCGGCGCGGGCATCGCCGGGCTGTCGGTCGCCTATGAACTGGCAGCGGCCGGACAGGCCGTGATCGTGATCGATGCGCAAGGGCCTGGCGCCGGCGAAACCGGCAGGACCACCGCGCACCTGATGACGGCCTTCGACGATTATTTTTTCTACATCGAACGCCATCTCGGGCAGCGGGCGGCGCGGCAGGTGGCCCAGAGCCACGCGGCGGCCGTGTCCCGGATCGAGTCGATCTGCGCGGCAGAGTCGATCCACTGCGACTTCCGGCGCGTCGACGGCTTCCTCTTCGCCGAATCCTCCGAGGGCGAGGAGCTGCTGTCGAGAGAACTGGATGCCGCGCACCGGGCCGGCCTCGACGACGTCGAGCGGGTCAGCGACGTGCCGACCGGCAAGGTGGCGCTGCGCTCGGCGCTGCGCTTCCCGCGGCAAGGGCAGCTTCATCCGCTGCAGTACCTGGGCGGCCTGGTCGACGCGCTCCGGCGCCGCGGCGGCAGCGTGTACGGCAACACCCGCGCGATGGAGGTGGAGGATGGCCGGCCCGCCACCGTGCGCACCGACCGCGGCGCGCGCATCGAGGCGGGCAGCGTCATCGTCGCGACCAATACGCCCTTTATCGACCGCTTTGCCATTCATACCAAGCAGGCCGCGTACCGCACCTTTGTGGTCGGCATGAAGGTGCCGCGCGGCAGCATGCCGCCGTGCCAGTTCTGGGACACGCTCGATCCCTACCATTACGTGCGCATTGCCGGCGATCTCGACGCCGACTACCAGCTGCTGATCAGCGGCGGCGAAGACCACAAGGTCGGCCAGGCCGACGATGCCGCGCAGCGCTTCGCCCGGCTGGCCGACTGGACCCGCCAGCGCTTCCCCGTGGTCGACGAACCCGTGTTCGCGTGGTCGGGCCAGGTGATGGAGCCGGTCGACGGGGTCGCCTTTATCGGCCGCAACCCCGGCGCTACCAACGTCTATGTCGTCACCGGCGATTCCGGCAACGGCATGACCCACGGCGCCATCGCCGGCATGCTGATCCGCGACCAGATCACCGACCGCACCAATGACTGGGCCGATCTTTACGATCCGTCCCGCAAGTCGGTGACGGCCGTGGTCGAGTATGCGCGCGAGAACGCCAACGTGGTGGCCCGCTACGCCGACTGGCTCGGCAAGGACGGCGGCGTCGCGCTCGATGCCATCGCCCCGGGCGAAGGGCATGTGGTCAGGACCGGCGGCCGCCACGTGGCCGCGTTCCGCGCCGCGGACGGCGCCCTGCACACCTTCGACGCCACCTGCCCGCACCTGAAATGCCTGGTCCAGTGGAACAGCCTGGAGCAATCCTTCGATTGCCCCTGCCATGGCTCGCGCTTCGGCGTCGATGGCGCGGTGCTGCATGGTCCGGCGAAAGGTGGCCTGGAGCCGGTCAACGTGACCCGCGACGACCAGCGCCATCATTGAACGGGGAGGCACGCCGCGCCGGCGCTGCGATGGCATTGCGATGGCGCGGCGAACGCGAGGGCCCGTGCGCGCCATGAATGCGCCATGAATGCGCCCTGAACGTCGAAGGAGTCGCCATGCTCACTCCCGCCAGCATTGCCAGGCACCCGATCCATCCGATGCTGATCACCATCCCCATCGGCTTGTGGATCTTTTCCTTTGCCTGCGACCTGATCCGCTATTTCGGCGGCGACAGTCCCAACTGGCCGGTGGTGGCCTTCTATGCCATGGTCGGCGGCATCATTGGCGCGTTGCTCGCGGCCGTGCCCGGCCTGATCGACCTGTTGTCGCTGCCGAGCGGCATCCGCCGCATTGCGCTGCTGCACATGGGCATCAACCTGACGGTGGTCGCGCTCTATGTCGTCAATGCCTGGTGGCGCATGCGCGGGGCCGGGGCCGGCGCCATGGTGCTGTCGGCAATCGCCATCGGCCTGCTGGTGGTATCCGGCTGGCTGGGCGGGAAGATGGTGCATGTCCATGGCGTGGGCGTGCAGACCCCACCGGCACCGCCGCGGTGACAAGGCTGGCCGCCCTTAAAGCAGGTCGCGCAGCTTGTAGTACCACATCCCCAGCACCAGCGCGGGAGTCCTGAACAGCGCGCCGCCCGGAAAGCGGTGATGCCGGATGCGGGTAAAGACATCGAATCTCGAGGCATCGCCGCTCATGGCCTCGGCGATCAGTTTGCCGGCCATGCCGGCAAACGACAGCCCGTGGCCGGAGAACCCCTGCGCATAGTAGAGGCTGGTGCCGATGCGGCCGAGGTCGGGCGCCCGGTTCATGGTGATATCGACGAAGCCGCCCCACGAATACTCGATATTCAGGTCCGCCGTTTGCGGAAACACCTGCAGCATGCGCGTGCGGATGCGTTGCACCAGGTTGCCGGGCGGGCGCGCGCTGAAGGTCTCGCCCGCGCCGAACAGCAGGCGGTTGTCGGCACTGAGACGGAAATAGTCGACGATCAGGTTGTTGTCTGAGACCGCGACCCGGCTCGGCATCAGCGCGGCGGCACGTGGCGCGTCCATCGGCTCGGTCCCGATCATGTAGGTGCCCACCGGCATGATGCGCGCGGCGATTTCCGGCGCGAGATGGTCGCCGAACTCGCCCAGGTAGACGTTGCCCGCCAGCACCACCTGCCGGCACCGCACTTCGCCCTCGGCCGTCCTCACCACCGGTCCCTGGTCGCGCTCGACGCGATAGGCGGCCGAATTCTCGAACACCTCGACACCCTGCCGGCGCGCCGCGTCGCCCAGTCCCAGGCAGTACTTCAGCGGATGCAGGTGGCCCGAGCGCGGGTCATACGCCCCGGCGACAAAGCGGTCGCTGGCGACATGGCGGCCAAGTTGCGGGCGTTCGACCCATTCGAGCGGATAGTCATAGCGCTCGCGCATATGGCGCACCCAGCGGCGCAGGCCCTCGACCTTGTGCGCCCTTGGCGCCAGCGTCATGTAGCCGCGCACGTGGTCGCAGGCGATGGCGTAGGTGGCGATGCGCTGCTCCAGCAGGCGCATGCCCTCGACCGATGCATTCCAGGCCGCCTGCGCAAGCTCGGCCGGGCACTGGCGCTCGATCGCGCCCTCGCCCTCGGCGCCGAATCCGACGATGGCCTGCCCGCCATTGCGTCCCGAAGCGCCCCAGCCGATCCGCTGGGCCTCTAGCAGCGCCACGTGGAAGCCGCGCGCGGCCAGCTCCAGCGCGCACGACAGCCCGGCATAGCCGCCCCCCACCACGCACACCTCCGCATCCGTGCGCCCCTGCAGCGGCGGGTTCGGCGCCGGCCGCTCGACGCTCGCCTCGTAGTACGAGTTCTCGATGACGCCCAGTTCCTTTTGCAGCAGCCCCGACATCGTCTTCGGCTCCGGTTGCGCCAGGCCTGCGCCTACGGCACGCGCACGTTGACGAACTGCCAGGGGTCTTCATCGCCCGCTTCCGGATACAGCTGCGAGTGCTGCGCCAGCGGGGTCCAGTCGCCATAGACGCCGGCCACTTCGCCCAGGTAGGGCCGCGCGACGCGCAGCACGGTTTCGTAATCCAGATCGTCGGGCTCGACCACGCCCGCGCGCGGATGCTCCAGCGCCCAGACCATGCCGCCCAGGATGCCGGCACCCACCTGCAGGCTGGTGGCGGTGTTGTGCTCCACCAGTTCCCGGGCCTGATCGATGCGCAGTCGGGAGCCGTACCAGTAGACGCCGCGCGCATTGCCCATCAGCAACACCCCGAGCTCGTCCATGCCGGCGACGATATCGTCGCGCAGGATGCGCTGGTGGTCCTGCTTGCGGCCGCCGTTGCCCATCAGCTCGTCGATCGACAGCAGCGCGTCGTCGCAGGGACGGTAGGCATAGTGCACGGTCGGCCGGTAGACGACTTCGCCGTTGTCGCGCAGCGTCAGGTGGTCGGCAATCGAAATCGATTCGCCATGCGTGATCAGGAAACCGTGGTACGGGCCGCCCAGCGGGGTCCAGCTGCGCACGCGCGTGCCGAAGCCCGGTCGCGTCAGGTATACCGCCGCATCCGAGCCGAACCCATGCCGCCGCGCGTCCGCCGGCCAGTGCCGCTCGTGCGTGCCCCAGCCCAGTTCCGCCGGCTGCATCCCTTCCTCGATGAAGGCATCGACCGACCAGGTATTGACGAACTCGTTGGCAAGCTTGCGCCGGCCACCCACCTGCGTGTCTTGCTCGGCGATGTGGATGGCGCGGATATCGAGCTGCCGCGCCAGGGCCGCCCAGTCCTCGAAGCTTGCCGGCCGCTCGTGGTCGACGTCGTTGTCCGCTGCGATATTGACCAGCGCCTGCTTGACCAGTGCCGACACCAGGCCGGGGTTGGCGCCCTGGGTCAGGATCGCGGTGGGCCCGTCGCGCTTGTCGAGGCGGAACGCCAGCACGCCTTCGCGCAAGGCATAGTTGCTGCGGCGTGACAGCGGCGCGGCCGGGTCCGTGGCAGCGCCCGCCCAGGGTTCGATCGAGGTATCCAGGTACAGCGCGCCGTGCTCCCAGCAATAGCGCACCAGCGCCTCGCTCGAGACATTGACCGACAGGTTCAGCAGGAAATCGCCCGCGCCGACCAGATCCTGCAGCACCTGCTTGTGGTTTTCCTCGGTCAGCGCCTTGGTCACCACGCGGATGCCATAACCCTGCGCAATCGAGGTGTCGTTGTCCGCCGGACAGATCACGGTGATCTGCGCGGGCGTGATGTCGAGATGGCGCAGCAGCACCGGCACCACGGAACGCGCGATGCTGCCGAAACCGACGATCAGCATGCGGCCGCCCAGTCCCCCGAATTTCTTGAAAGTGGTTGCCGGCGCCCCCATCGCGTGCTCCCGAGATACCGCCGCTGCCAAGATCACTTCTAATCTCATAAGCAATCCGCATGCCCGTGGCCGGGGCCGCATCATGCGCAGCGCTATGCCGCTGGCCGCCCACACCGGCCGATGTGGCCTCAGGTAACTATTGCCTGCCGGCCCCGGCAAAGCTTGCAACGGTGTGCGCGCCAGCATGCGCGCCAGGGTGGAACGCCCCTTGCGGCTACCGTGCTTCCACCGCAAGGAGACGATGATGAAAGCACGGACATGGATGATGGCCTGGCTTGCCTGCACGGCGCTGGCAAGCGGTGCGGCACTGGCGCAGGGCGCGGGGGGTGCCGGCGGGGGTTCAGGGGGCAGCTCGGGCGGCGGCAGCGCCGGTACGGGCCCGTCCGGCACGACCGGCACGCCGGGCAGCCCGGGCACGCCCGGCACCGGCACCAGCATGACCGACGGCGGCGGCAAGGCCGCCAGCGGCGACACCCACGGCGGCTCGCGCTCGTCGGCCGGCAAGCGGCATGGCACCGATGCCGGCGCTGGCCGCGCGGCAGGTGCGTCTGGCGTGGCCGCGCCATCCGGCGCGACCGGTTCGCCGTCGGTTACCGGCCCGGGAACCATGCGCGGCAGCGGACCGGACGCACCCAGCACGGGCACCGGCGGCACCGGCACGACCGGGCCGTCGGGCGGCGCGCCCGGAACCGGCATGAGTCGCTGAGCGCGGAGCGCGGCACGGGCGGCGCCCGCGCGGCTAGAACGGCGCCGCGAACGTGAGCCGCACGCCCTGCTGCAGCCCGCCCATGCCGGTCATCACGTTGTAGTCCAGGCCGAACGTCATCGAACGCGTGCGCAGCCTGCCGCCCAGCCCCAGCTGCAGGCGATCGCGCCCGTACGGCGCGTTGGACACCGTGTAGGCGGGGCCGGTGCCGGCAAGGTCGGCGTACGCCAGCCCGGCCGCACCCTGGCCGCTGAAATCGTGCTGGTACTCCAGCCGCGCGAACGGCAGGAACAGGCCCCATCGTGTCGACGTGGCGTATTCCGTGCGCAGCCCGAGCGTGCCGGACACCGTGGTCACGGTCTGGCCAAAGTACTTCAGCGCGCTGAACCCGGCGCCGGTCTCGGTGAAGGGGTCGAGCGTGCTGTCGGATACTGACAGGCGTCCGTACGGCGACACCAGCCAGGCCTGGCTCCGATACTCGTATCCCGCCGACAGCGAGGCAAAGACCTGGTGCCCGTCGCGCTTGCCGTAGGCGAACGCGCTTTCGTCGCCGACCCAGCGGCGCGAATCGAAACTGAGCGAGCCATAACCGGCGACGCCATCGATAAACAGCGACGGCTGCGGCCGGTAGCTGCCGTACAGCGCGGCGCTGAAACTGTCCGCCGTGCTGCGGGTGCCGGCCGAACCCACGTCGGTGCTGTCGCGGCCATAGCCGAAGCCGATGCCGAGCGTGAGCTGGTCGGAGAAGCGGTAGTCGGCCCCGGCCGTCACGCCGCCGGTGGTGAAGCGCAGGCCCGAGCGCTGCGTGCCCGCATTGGCGAAGCCGAAGTCGACGGTGCCCGCGGTCCAGAACGCCAGGCGCGCGTCGTCGGCATCGTCGGAGTCGTCCGCGCCAGCCGCGTCGGCGCCGCTGCCGGGGTCAGCGCCACCGGGCAGGTCCGGGACGTTGCCGGCGCCGGCGCCGGCGCCGGTGTCGGCGCTCGCGCGCGCGTCACGGGAGCCGGTCGAGCCTTCATTTGCGCCTCCTCGCTGGCCGGCCACGGCGGTGCCGCGCAGGCAGGCATCGCGCGCGGCGAAGCCCGCGAGCGCCTGGCAGCGTTGCGGATCGGCCTGGGCGCGCGGCATCACCACCGAGATCTGGTTGCCCGAGCGCGCCCTGCCCTTGCCGTGCAGCGCCTCGAGGCGCTGGTTGTAATTGGCGATCTGCGCGCTCGCGAAGCGCCGCGCCGCCTCGATCTGGGCGTTGACCAGCCCGACCACGTCGGGATCGGTGGACGGGTCCCGGCGCGCCGTCACGACCACCTGGATCAGCGCCGGCGACGAGGTCGCCACGGCATTGCTAAGCGTATAGGTCACCACCGCGGTACCGGCGAAGGCGGCCGCCGGTACGAAGTTCACGGCGTAGGCCGTGGCGGCGGGCTGCCTGCCATCAGCGGCCGGCGTCTTCGGCGCGGCGCTGGCCACGGTCGCGGTGCCGGCCTCGGCGGGCACCACCGAGACGATCGCGGCGCCGGTAAACGGCCCGCCGCTGGCGCCCTCGGTCACGTCGACCGCAACCGGCCGGCCCGCCAGCGTCGACACCTGTTTCTGCGCCACCGGAACCGGCACCGCGTTGACTGTCACGGTCACCGGCACCGGCGCCGAGGTCCCGGCGCTGTTGACCAGTGCATAGGTGAACGTGATCGGGCCCGCGGCGGTCGGCACCGGCGTATAGATGATGTCGAGTCCGTTCACCACGGCGCTGCCGCTGGCCGGCGGCGTGACGATGCTGACGCCCGCAAAGGGCCCGTTGGCGGCATTGGCGGCGGCGTGGATGGTCACCGGCGCATTGGACAGCGTGGTCACGGCCACCGGCGGCGCCGAAGGCATGCCCTGCCCCGTGGCCAGCGTATAGACGCGGCTGATGCTGTAGGGCGCGCCGGTGCCGGTGCTGCTGTCGGTCACGCGCACCGTGAAGGTCTGCGTGCCGGCCGTCGGCGGCGTACCGCTCAGCACACCCGTGGACGGGTTCAGCGACAGCCCCGCGGGCAGCGTTCCTGCGGCGACGGCAAAGGTGTACGGCGCGGTGCCGCCGCCCGCGGTAAATGCCTGGCTGTAGGCAACCCCTGACACCGGCGCCTGCAGCGACGCGGGCGACAGGGTCAACGCCGGCGCGCTGACGGTCAGCGTGTAGGCCTGGCTGCCGGTATAGGGACCGGTGCCGGCGCTGCTGTCGGTGGCGCTCACGGTGAAGTGGTGCGTGCCGCCGCCGCTTGGCGTGCCCGCCAGCACGCCGCCTGCCGACAACGACATGCCGGCAGGCAAGGCGCCCGCCGTGATCGCAAACGTGTACGGCGCCGTGCCGCTGGTGGCCGTGAGGGCCTGGCTGTAGGCCGCAGCCACGGTCGCCTGCGGCAGCGTGGCCGGATTGATGACGATGGTCGGCGCACCGAGCGCGAGGCTGTACGCGCGGCTTCCCGTAAAGCCCAGGTTGTCGGTCGCCTGGATCGTGAAGTTGTAGCTGCCGCCGGCTACCGTCGTGCCCGCAACCGCGCCGGTGCTGCCATTCAGCGTCAGCCCCGGCGGCAAGGCGCCCGCGACCACGCTGTAGGTGTAGGGCGCGCTGCCACCGCTCGCGCTCACGCTCTGGCTATAGGCGACTCCCAGCGCGGGATTAACCAGCGTCGCGGGCGACAGCATGACCGTCGGCGCGGCGATGGTCAGCGCATAGGCGCCGGCCACGCTGTACGGCCCGGTGCCCGTGCTGCTGTCGTTTGCCTGGATGGTGAACGACACGGTGCCCGCCGTGCGGGGCGTACCGGCCAGCACGCCGCTGGCGCTGTTGAACGCCAACCCGGCCGGCATGGTGCCGCCATTGATCGTGATCGAGTAGGAATAGGGACCGGTGCCGCCGCCCGCCGTGAAGGCCTGGCTGTACGGGCTGCCCGCCGTCGCGCTGAGCGGCCCCGGCGCCGGCGACAGGCTCATCGCGGCCCCGCCCAGCACCAGCGACAGCGTGCCGCTGGCGGCGCTGAACGGTCCCGTTCCCGAGCTGCTGTCAGTGGCCCGCACCGTGAAATTGAAGGTGCCGCCCGCAGTTGGCGTACCCGCCAGCAAACCCGCGCTCGACAGCGTCATGCCGGGCGGCAATGCGCCCGATGCCAGCGTATAGGTGTAAGGCCCGCTGCCGCCGCTGGCGACCGCCAGCGACTGGCTGTAGGCGCCCCCCACCGAGCCCGGCGGCGGCGATGACGGCGCATAGATGAGCGTCGGGCTGGACACGGTGATGGTCACGGTGGCGGGAGCCGAGGTGCCGGAAGCGTTGGTGGCCGTATAGGTGAAGCTGTCCGGTCCCGCGTAGGACGAGGTGGGCGTATAGGTGATCGACGTACCGCTGGCAATCGCCGTGCCGTGGGCGGGCGACGATCCCACGGCGACGCTGGTCGCCGCGGCGCCGGTGAGGTTCAGCGTGATGGCGTTGCCGGCGCTGCCGTACGCCACCGTGGCACTGACGCTGTTGGCCACCGGCGGGCCCGAGACAAAGGTGAACTGATCGGCGGCGCTGGTGGCGCTGGTACCGCCGGCGGTGGTCACGGTGATGTCGACCGTGCCGGCCGGGCGGGCCGGTGCCGTGGCGGTCAGGGAGGTCGCGCCATTGACCACGAACGATGCGGCCGTACCGCCGAACCTGACCGCGGTCACGCCGACGAAGTTGGTGCCGGTAACAGTCACGGCGGTGCCCCCACTGGTCGGGGCCGGACGAAGGCGTCACGGCGGTCACGGTCGGCGGGCCGGCGGAGACGTTGAAATTCACCGTACCGTTGGGCGCCCAGGTTGCGCCATCGTCGCTGGTGAAGAACGTCGCGCTGTCGGTGCCGACGAAACCGGCGGGCGGCATGTAGACGAAGCCGTTCTCGTTCTGGCCATTCGGCAGTTGGCCGTTGTAGATGTACAGCGTGCCGCCCTGGGCGGTGGGGGTGCTACGGGTGGATGTGCCGAAGTTGGCGGTGCCGGCGGCGTCGTAGGCGATGGTGAACTGATTCGGATCGCAGGCAGCGTAGTCCGCGGCGGTGAAGCCATAGACCGTCTGCTGGTTGGACGTGGCGGCAAGGTTCAGCGTGCACGAGACCGCAAGTGCCGGCGCTGGCGCCCCCAGCAGCAAACCCAGCCACAGTGCCACCAGCACCAACCCGGGCCGGCAACGCCAGCCCTGCCACCACCGATGGACACATGCGACGGCCGCCGCCCTCCGCCCCGCACGCTCCGCGCCGGCGCAACCCCTGGCTTGTGTAGACACCCGATTTCTCCCGACACCCGCGGCTTGCGGCGGGTTGCCATTGCCGTCGGCGAGCGCGGCGCGCCGATGCACGGTCGGGGCGCGGCTCGGGTCGGGCGTTGTTATTTTTGTTGACTTTCCGCTGGCATCGCCAACACTTCGGTCTGTCTGCGAATCGCGTAGAACGGGTCTGCGGAAGGGGCCGCAGCAGTGACGCGGCCCGGTGCAGAAAATACGTCAAATCGATCAATTCGCAATTGATCAAATTTGATATCAGCTATCAAATTCAATTAAAACTGTTTTATTGCGGCGCCGCGCGCAGGCAGGTTGCCGCGTCTTTTTGGGTGTGGTTCGACCGGGGAAGGATGATCGTGGACCAGTATCTGGGGGAAATCCGGCTGTGCGCGTTCGACTTTGCGCCCAAGGGCTGGGCGCTGTGCAACGGCGCCCAGCTGTCCATCGCGCAGAACCAGGCGCTGTTCAGCCTGCTGGGCACGCAATACGGCGGCAACGGCACCACCAATTTCGCCTTGCCCGACCTGCGCGGCCGCACGCCGCTGCACCGCGATTCCGGCGGCATCGCGCAGGGCCAGATGGCCGGCGTCGAAACGGTCACGCTGACCACGGCGCAGGTGCCGGCCCACAGCCATCCGTTCAACGTTTCTTCCAGCCCGGCAACGGCGCTGAACGTCGGCGTGTCGCAAGACCGGGTGCTGGCGGCCAGCAACCTGTACAACGCCAGCGACCCATCGGTCTCCGGGCCCGGCCAGCCGTTGTACGGCACACCCGACTCGCTCGCGCCACTGCTGGACGAGGCCTGCGGCAGCAGCGGCGGCGGGCAGCCGCACGACAACATGCAGCCGTCGCTGGTGCTGAACTACATCATCTCGCTGGCCGGCATCTACCCGGGCCGGGGCTGAGGAGAGATCATGGCGCAACCATTCGTGGGTGAGATCCGCATGTTTGCCGGCAACTTTGCGCCGGCGGGATGGCAATTCTGTGCTGGCCAGACGCTCAGCATTGCCCAGTACGAGATGCTGTTCTCGCTGCTGGGCACTATCTACGGCGGCGACGGCACCAGCACCTTCAGGCTGCCCGACCTGCGCGGCTGCCTGCCGCTGGCCCAGGGCACGGGGCCGGGACTGAGCGCGCGCACCATCGGCCAGGCCTTCGGCAGCCCGGACGTGACCCTGCTGCCGGGCCAGATCCCCGGGCACACCCATCCGCTCCAGGCGACCAACACCATGGCCTCGACGGTGATCCCGGGACCGGACGTGCTGCTCGGCACCACGCCGTCGCCCAATGCGTTCTACGACGCCGGCACCGCCAACCCCCCCGGCAAGAACGCCTTTGCCTCCGGCACGCTCGGCATGAGCGGCGGCACCCAGCCGCACAGCAACCAGATGCCAACGCTGTCGCTGAACTACATCATCGCCACGGATGGACTCTATCCGTCGCAAGGCTGAACACGGAGGCCATATGTCAGACCAGTACCTGGGAGAAATCCGCATCTTCGGCTGCGCCTACCCGCCGGCGGGCTGGGCCGCCTGCGACGGGCAATTGATGGCGATCCAGCAGAATCCGGCGCTGTTCTCGCTGCTGGGCACCCAGTACGGCGGCAACGGCACCACCAACTTTGCCCTGCCCGACCTGCGCGGCCGCGCGGTGACCGGCCCGGTCGACCAGCAGCTGGGGAATCCGCAGGGCGATGCCACGGTCACCCTCACCGCGACGGAAATGCCCGCGCACAACCACGCGGCCTACGGCGACACCGCGCGCGCGGTCTCGACCGAAGCCAGCGCCAGGCTGCCCGCCCGCTTCATGGTGCCCAACAACCAGAGCTGCATCCCCGTCAGCGCGTCGCCGGCACCGGTCATGACCACGCTGTCGCCCCAGGCCGTGGGCGCGGCCGGCGCCAGCCAGCCGCACGAGAACATGCAGCCCTACACGGCGCTGATGTACTGCATCGCGCTGAGCGGGGAATATCCGCCGCATCCGTAGGCCGCCGATGCCCGCCATCGACGTGCCGGGCATCGCGCTGCGGCCGGTCGCCGATTCCGACGAGACCTTCCTGGCATGCCTGTACGCCTCGACCCGGGAGACGGAACTGCGCCGCACCGGCTGGAGCGAGGCGCAGCGCGCCGCCTTCCTCGCCATGCAGTTCAACGCCCAGCAACGCGCCTACCGGGCCTGCCCGGATGCCGAGTTCCTGCTGATGCTGCGTCATGGCGAGCCCATCGGGCGCCTCTACCTGCAGCACAACGCCGGCTCGCTGCACGTGATCGACCTGTCCTTGCTGCCCGGACACCAGAACCGGGGGCATCGGCAGCGGCGTGCTGGCAGCGGTGCTGGCGCTGGCCGCGAATGCGGGCAAGACCGCAGACCTGCACGTGGAACGGCACAACCGCGCGCAGGCGCTGTACCGGCGGCTCGGATTCCGGACCGTGCAGGACCACGGGTTCTATCGACGGATGGTCTGGGACGGTGCCTGCCGGGCCGCCCATGATGACCCGGTGCAGGCCTGAGTTAAACGCTGCCTACTGCCAGCCGCGCCGGCACCCGCCCTGCCCCCAGCCCTAATCCCGATGAGTAATGGCGACCGCCATGGACGGATCCTATATTGCCCCAGCAGCATGCATGCGGCGCCGGGCGCCACGCGACAAGGCTGCCGGAGCGCAGGGCACAGAAGATCCTCAGCCGCCACCTTCGCTTCCGTCCCGCATGCCAAGCAACAAGGCGGCACATCGTTGCAGGGGTGAATGCGGTTCCCGTTGCTTCATGACCGATTCAAGAATCCGAGGGGTAACACCATGAACGCTCCAACTGTCAGTGCATTCGATTTCCCGTCGCCCGGCGCCGTGCATGGCGTCAGCGTCGGAAAGGCCAGCCGCAGGCGTTCGGCCGGCCCCAGCCTGGCCACGGTGCGCTGCTGCGCCTGGCGGTAGCAGCGCAGCAAGTGCGGGCGCAGCGCCTGCAGGCGGTCGCGGTCGCCATCGCTGAACGGCGGACTGCCGCTGACGCGCAAGCTCACCACGGTGACCGCATAGCCCTCGTGCTGGAACACGATCGCCAGCAGCCGCCGCGCATTCGACGGCAGCAAGGCTTCGCGCGCCATCGGCAGCGCCATGAACTCGTCATCGCTGAAGAAATCCGATTCGCGCAAGGCGCGTTCGCCATAGAACTGGGGCTGGTACTGCCAGAACGGATGGCGGTGCCGGTGCCTGGCAAAGGCCTGCATGCCACGCGCCCGCGCGGCGGGGTCGTCGTCAACCGAGGCCAGCGCGCGCAACGCCTGGCTGCGATGGTGGAATTCCGCATAACTGACGACGTCGCCATCGCTGAGCCTGGCCACGCTGGGGAACAGCACGTCCGGCAGCGCCAGCAGGTCGGGCTCGTGCTCGTACAGGGAGATCACTTCGTCCCGGAATGCCTGCAGCTTCTTGTCCTCGGACGTCAGGGCGGTCGGTGAGGGGCGCATACTGGCCTTTCGCCTGCGGGGCACAAAGGTAACGACAAGAATGATGAAAATGCCAGACCGTGCGATTGTAGCGTGCCGCACGCGCAGGCGACATGCAGCGCTCGCACGCGTCCGCGCCCCGGCCACCCGCGTCGTCACCCGCGTCGAGTCGAGTGCGTCCCGAGCCGAAACTTTGCCCCCGGCCCCGCGTTCTAATTTTTATATGCTGCGCACTTTGTCCGCCACATTGTCTGGGAAGCGACACACCCTCCGGCACGCGCTCTGGTTCTCGCTGGCGCTCGGCACCGTGGCCGTGCTGGTGGTCGCGGTCGCGATGTCGCCTGCCTTCAAGGACCTGGTCGAACGGGTGGTCGACTGGGCACGCGAGGTCATGGCCCAGCACCCGGTGGCGGGGGCGCTGGTTTTCTTCGTGTTCTCGGCGGTTTCGGCAATGCTCGCCTTTGCCTCGAGCGTGGTGCTGGTGCCGGTGGCCACCGAAGTATGGGGCAAGCCGCTGACGGTGCTGCTGCTATGGGGCGGCTGGCTGCTGGGCGCGAGCGCGGCCTTCGGCATCGGCCGCCTGGCCGGTCCGCTGCTGGCCCGTACCGGCTACGCCGACAAGCTCGAGAAGTACCGGGGCTATGTGTCGAAGCGGATGAAGTTCTGGGCGGTGCTGCTGTTCTGCATCGCGGTGCCTTCGGAAATCCCCGGCTACCTGTTCGGCACCATGCATTACCCCTTGCCGAAATTCCTCGCCGCCATGGCCATCGCCGAAGCCGGCTATGCCTTGGGCATCGTCGTCGCGGGAGCAAGCCTGGCCATCGACCGCCCACTGCACTTCGTGGTCGCCGTGGGTGTGCTCGCGGTGGTTGCGGTGGCAGCCGGCCTGGTGCTGCGTGCGCGCAAGCGCCGGTCGCGCCGCCTGCAGCGCTGAGCGGACCGCTGCGCGGGACGCTGGCGCCACCGCAACCGCTTGACCGCCCAGGCATCCCACAGGTTTTGCCCGGTAGTCGGCTGATACAGGAAATAGCCTGTTTTCATGAATAACAGGCCAAAGATTGTAAATTCACGCAACAGGCCATATCCTGTATCTGTCCGGCCGCGGGCCGGCTCCGGGACCGCGCCATGCACTACGCCATCAAGACCATCCAGCAGTTGCGTCCGATTCTGCAGGGCTTTCGCAAGTCACGCGGCATGACCCAGGCCGTGATGGCAGAGCACCTCGGGGTCACGCAGCAAACCTATGCCGAACTGGAAGCCAACCCCGCCGCAGTCAGCGTCGAACGCCTGCTGAGGGTGCTGCGCGTGCTCGGTGTCGAACTCGTGCTGTCGCAGGCGGAGGCCGGCGCCACCGCGCCGCCCGCGCCAGCCCGGCCCCCGGCCAAGACGCCGGCGAGCAAGACCGGCACGGATCGCGCCGCGACTGGCCGGCGCCCGCGCGAGGACTGGTGACCATGGCGCGCGCGCGGCAAGGCAACCGGCTGGACCTGTGGATGAACGGCATCCCGGTGGGCTATTGGGAAACCGGCGCCGGCGGTGACCGGCTGGTCTATCGCGAAGACTGGATCGCCGACCCGCAGGGACGGCCGCTGTCGCTGTCGCTGCCGTTCACACCGGGCAACCAGCCGCATCGCGGCCCGGCGGTGGCCAACTATTTCGACAACCTGCTGCCCGACAGCGATGGCATCCGCCGCCGCATCGCGGCGCGCTATCGGGCCGGCGGCACCGACGCCTTCGCGCTGCTGGCCACGGTGGGACGCGACTGCGTCGGCGCCATCCAGATGCTGCCTCCCGGCGCTGCGCCCGAGGCGCTGCAGACGGTCAGCGGCCGCGCGCTCAGCGAAGACGAGATCGCCACGCTGCTGCACGAAACCACGTCGGCGCCGGTGCTGGGCCAGCGCGAGCCCATCGACGACCTGCGCCTGTCGATCGCCGGCGCGCAGGAAAAAACCGCGCTGCTGCGCTGGCGCGGACAATGGCAGCTGCCCCAGGGCAGCACGCCGACCACGCACATCTTCAAGCTGCCGCTCGGACTGGTGGGCAACATGCGCGCCGACATGCGCACCTCGGTGGAAAACGAATGGCTGTGCGCGCAGATCGTCGCGGCCTATGGCCTGCCGGTGGCGCGGTGCGAGATCGCCCGCTTTGCCGGCACCAAGGCGCTGGTGGTCGAGCGCTTCGACCGCAGGCCGTCGAGCCGCGGCACCTGGCTGCTGCGCCTGCCGCAGGAAGACATGTGCCAGGCCGCCGGCATCTCGGCCTTGCAGAAATACGAGTCCGATGGCGGACCCGGCATCCGGCAGATTGCCGAGATCCTGTCCGGCTCGCGCGCCGCGGCGAGCGACCGCCGGCATTTCTTCATGGCGCAGGTGGTGTTCTGGCTGCTGGCGGCAACCGACGGCCATGCCAAGAACTTCAGCATCAGCCACCTGCCGGGCAGCGAGTACGAGGCGACGCCGCTGTACGATGTCCTGTCGGCGCACCCGGTGATCGGCCGCGGCCGCAACCAGCTGGCGCCGCAAAAAGCGCGGCTGGCGATGGCGCTCCATGGCCGGAACAGCCACTACGCCATCCATGAGATCCGCGCGCGCCACTGGTTTGCACAGGGACAACGCATCGGCTTCTCTCCCGCCGAGGTCGAGGCCATCCTGGACCACGTGAGCGGGCAGACCGCCCAGGTCATCGACAAGGTTGCGTCGGCATTGCCGGCTGACTTCCCGCTCGATGTGGCCGACGCGATCTTCGACGGCATGCGCCGGCATAACCGCAGGCTGGCGGCGCGCGCCGAGGCTGACCTGTGAACGCGGGCGCAACGCCCGCGCAGGCATCGACCAGCCGGAAGGAAATAAAGCGGAAGAAAAGTGGTGCCCATGGGCAGGATCGAACTGCCGACCTCTCCCTTACCAAGGGAGTGCTCTGCCACTGAGCCACATGGGCGGGGGTTCCGGCGTGGAACCACGCCGAATCATCTGGAGCGGGAGACGAGTCTCGAACTCGCGACCTCAACCTTGGCAAGGTTGCGCTCTACCAACTGAGCTACTCCCGCATGCTGGCTCCCCGACCTGGGCTCGAACCAGGGACCTGCGGATTAACAGTCCGTCGCTCTACCGACTGAGCTATCAGGGAACATATCGCCGTTCAGCGAAGCGCGAATTCTACAACATCATCGCGCAGAATTGAAAGCCCCGATTTGAAAGCCCCGCTTTGAAGTCCCTTGGGCAGTGCGTGCAGAGCCCGCGCCGGCCATCACGCCGCGCTGCCCACGCCGCGCCCGGGTGCATGCCGGTCGACGTCGAGCACCGCCTGCGCAAACGCCGTCGGCGCTTCCTGCGGCGGATTGTGGCCCACCCCGCCGCTCAGGTTCCGGTGCTGGTACCAACCGGTGAACTTGCTGGCATAGGCGCTCGGCTTCGGGTGCGGCGCGCCGTTGGCATCGCCCTCGATGGTGATGGTGGGCACGCCGATGGCGGGCGCCATGGCAAGCCGCTGCTCGATCGCGTCGAACCTGGGCTCGCCGGCCGCCAGGCCCTGGCGCCAGCGGTAGTTGTGGATGGTGATGGCAACGTGGTCGGGATTGTCGAGCGCCGCGGCGCTGCGGGCGAAGGTGGCGTCGTCGAAGTTCCACTGCGGCGAGGCCAGCTTCCAGATCAGCCGGGCGAACTGGTGCGTGTACTGCTGATAGCCGGCGCGGCCGCGCTCGGTGGCGAAATAGAACTGGTACCACCACTGCAGCTCGGCCTCCGGCGCCAGCGGCTGCCGGCCGGCGGCCTGGCTGCCGATCAGGTAGCCGCTGACCGACACCAGCGCGCGCACGCGCTCGGGCCACAGCGCGGCCATGATGTCGGCGGTGCGCGCGCCCCAGTCGAAGCCCGCGACCACGGCATTCTTTATCTTGAGCGCGTCCATCAGCGCGATCATGTCGGCGGCGAGCGCCGAAGGCTGGCCGTTGCGCAGCGTGTCGGCCGACAGGAAGGTGGTCGAACCGTAGCCGCGCAGGTAAGGCACGATCACCCGATAGCCGCGCGCCGCCAGCAGCGGCGCCACGTCGGCAAAGCTGTGGATGTCATAGGGCCAGCCATGCAGCAACAAGGCGACCGGGCCGTCGGCCGGGCCCGCCTCCGCGTAGCCGACGTTGAGCACGCCGGCATCGATCTGCCGGAGCGAAGCAAAACCGGTATGCGTGCCTGGCGCGATGGCGGGCAAGGCCTCCGCCCCGGACACCCGGGCCTGTGCGCGCGCCGCGCGCGGCAGTCCCAGCGAACCGGCCGCCAGCGTCACCGCGGCGACACCGAGAAAGCCCCGACGGGGCAGGTTGATGGCGTTCGACATGTTGTTCTCCTGTATGCGTGGTGTGAATCCGAACGCAAGTCTAGGAGGCGGGTGCAAGCGGCATGTGTCTGAAACCGGGCCCTGTGTATCGCCGTGTATCTGGATCCGCGGCGCCCGATACAGCGATACAAAATGGCGATGCAACCTGGCCCGTGCTGCGCCGCGGCGCTACGCGTAGGTTTCGCAATTCTCCGTCATGGCGGCTTCGCTCCAGGCAAGCCCCGGGCGCAGGCGATGCCCGATCTCGCGCTCGGCCATCGCCAGCGGCGGCACGGCGTACCGCTCCGCCTGGGGCTGCGGCCGGGCCGCCGGCGCGTGCGCATCCAGCTCGACGCAATGCCTGAAGTCGCTCGCCGCCAGGCGCGCGCCAATGAACTTTCCGAACGCGTCGAGCTGGACCTGCGAGGTCATGCCGGCGCTGCCGCCGATCGCCGGGCAGATGATCCATGTCGTATCGCCCCGGGTGAACAGGTGCAGCCGCCGCGCCTGGTCCGCCGGCCGCAGCGCGTGCTCTTCGCCGGCGACGCCGTCCAGCGCAAAGGCTTCGATATATTCGTCGGTATGGCGGGGGCTCAGGCAGATGACCACCTTCGGACGCCAGCGCTCGCAGGTCCTGGCGATGAAGCGGAAGCGTTCGCCCTGCCGGCACAAGGCGACGTAGCGCTTCTGCGGAATCAGCTCTGGCTGGCCCCGGAACGCCTTGGACCAAGTCGTCCTGCCATCGACATGCGCGGGCAGCGGAAACAGGCTCAGGCGGAATTCAGCGCTGCCCGGCCCGTAGAGATGGCTCCAGTAGTACTGTTCCCAGTCGTTGTCGCCGAGCCGCACCCCCAGCGCCTCGGCCCGCGCGGCCGCCATGATGCGCGCCACGCACTGGTGGCCGAACCACCTGGCCATGTCTTGTCGATGCTGCTGGCGGAACACGGCATCCCAGGCCGGTGGTGCCAGCTGCGGATTGAGCGGCGCGACGATAGGTTCCGACCACGCCGGGCTTCGGTCGCATATCCAGACGGCAGCCCTTGGATTGCCTCCTTCCATGCCGACATAGGAGGCAAAATACCGGTCCAGTTCCTGACGCGTGAACATCCGTGAATGCTGCATTTTATCCCTTGCTGCTTAGTGGGACCCCCAATATTTAATGCCGCAACATGCCGCCGCCGCGACGGGCGTACGTACTGCCGTGGTCATATGCAAATTCTTTTTTAAGCAGAACGGGAAAATAGACGGACCCGGCATGCCCCTCCCCCGAGCGGCATGCTTCCATCGCTTTTTATAATGTCCCAAAGGGCCTGCTTAACGGCCTGCTTAAGCGCCTGCCTGAGTGATTGGAACAGGCGTGTTCCGGCGCGCGGCGCCGCCCTGGCAGGCGGTTCGGTCGCGGCTGGGTCGAATACCATTGGTGCCACCGGCGAGACGCCTGGCGTCTGCGCTGATTTAATCAGGCCAAAGCTTATTCATTATTTTACTTCCCCCAGAAACACAAAAAATTACAAATGTTTCGAACCTGACATCAAACGCACCATGCCGGTGCGGGCTCGACTGATATTAGGGTCTGATCGCCCTTTGATTGAGATGATTTTATCCAATGCTTCCGGATATAGGAATTTCAATCTTCTAAGGTCTGAAATAAGCGATCTGCTGCGGCGCAATATATTTTGCGCTGCGATTTTCCATCCCCTCGCCGGAGGGGATGGAAAACAGCTGACGAATTAGCGGAATCCGGGCTGCGCCGGGCGCTCGCGACTCAGAATCCGGAAAAGCGGATGCCGATCGAACCGTAGCCGTAGTAGCGGTCCAGCTTGCCGGCGGTGGTCGCGTTGTAGAGGAACGGAATGGTGCCGACGAAGTTGTACAGGGAGGCCTGGCCGCGCAGGAACACCTCCACGTTCTTCGCCACCCCATACGACAGCTCCAGGCCCAGGGTATGGTTGGACCGGATCGGGGCGTTGCCGTAGGTCTCGGCGCGGCTGTCGACATTGCTGCGCAGCAGGTACTGGAACTGGTAGCCCAGCCGCGCCGCGAAGCGCTCGTATTTCCAGCGCCACGATCCGCCCAGGTTCAGGTAGCCGGCGGTGTAGTTGAAATCGTCGTTGAAATCCAGGCCGAACTGGCTGGCGTTGACCGAAAACGACGCCGACTGCAGGGTAACGTTGCCCACGTTGCAGGGAGCCGCGAGCTGGCCGTTGGCGAGATTGTCCGAACCGATGGCAACGTTGAAATTGCAGTTGCCGCGCTGCAGGCGCGTATTGAGGCTGCCGATCGAGACCCGGCTGATGCCGAGCCCGACAAAGCCGGTGAGCTGGTTGCGCTCGCTCAGCTCACCGGAGAAGATCACGTCGGCCTGGGCCTGGACATCGTTGGCATTGTTCACGGTGAGGCTGTTGAACGTCGTATTGCGCACCATCACCGGCGACGAGCGGTTCAGGCTGCCGGCATGGTCGCCCCACAGCGAGAAACGCAGCATGATGCGTTCGCGCGCGCCGGCCTCGGCCAGCGGGTCATAGTGCATCGCCAGCATCCAGGTATCGATGTGGTTGCGGTCCTGACCGTACTCGATGCCGCGGCGCCAGTAGGTCGCCGATCCCGACCAGTGCGGCGAGAACTTGTAGCCCAGCATCAGCTTGCCGCCGCGGTAGTCGCCGGCGTTGTCCGATACCGGCCCCTGGCGCCCGCGCAGGTTGAACACGTCGACGCTGCGGTTGACCATGTCGTAGCTGGCCTCCACCCGCACCGAGGTGAACTCGCCCGTGGCGGGCTCGGCTTGCATGAACACATCGTCCGGGGCGGCCCTGGCCGCGCCGACGGCACACAAGCCCAGCATCAGGGCGCAGGCCTGGTCGAGCCGGCGCTTGCGAAGCAGCTGCATAGGAAACTCCGAGGCCACTGGGCGAGCCTCATGCCCGGCGCGTTCCGCGGAAGCGCCCGACGCAGACAAAAATGACCCGGTCAGCCTGGGCGCGAGAGCTGCTGAACGCGGCCGGCGGCACGCGTTGCGGATGACCGGGGCCTGGCCTTCCGCCGTGCCGGCGGAAGGCCTTCGCCATGGCGCTACGCGCCGGTCACGGGTTGAGCGTGACCGTGGTCTTGAGGCCGTCGCCGACCACCATCTCGGCATCGGTCTTGACCAGTGCCGTCTTGGCGAATGCGACGTCGTTGTTGACCAGCATGCCCACGCGCACATCCCTGCCGGGCAGGCCGGTGGTGGTGGCGAACGTCACCGGGAACGTGCTGGTCGCCTTGGGCGTCAGCGCGTCGACCTGCGCCTGGCTGAGCGCGCCGGAAGAGCGCAGCTTGCCGAGGAAGGTGGTGAACGGCAGGTTGAGCGAGCCGCCGTTGGCGCTGGAGAACAGGCTGTCGGCGGCGGCGTTGGTCAGGCTTGCCGCGACCGACAGGCTGCCGCTGACACGGAACGAGTACGCGGTGTTGGCCGGCACCACCGCATTGACCAGTTGCGAGCCGTTGAAGGTCAGCGTCACGTTCTCGATGATCACGTCGACCTGGTTGCCGTTATAGGTGTAGCTCAGCCCCGCGCGCACTTGCGTCGGCCCGCCGTTGAAGGCATCGCCATTCTGCGCCACGGCTACCTGGATCGCATCGAGCGAACCGCCGGTGGCGGTGATGGTGTCGGTGATCGGCTGCGTCACACCGTTGATGGTCAGGTTGGACAGCACCAGCGAGTTCTTCAGCCGGACCGCATCGGCCACGCTGTTGATGGCGCCGGCATCGACCACGCCGCCGAGGTTGGCAGCGACCTGCTGGATCTGGGCGGCACTCCCGCTCGATACCGCGCCGCCGAGTTGCGCCAGCCCCGCCGCGTTCGCCGCATTGGCCAGCGCGCTCGGCGAGACCGCCTGCACCAGCGCCGTGGTGGTCGTCTGGGCGCTCTGCGTGACGATGTTGATCGATCCGCCCTCGATCAGGGCCGACAGCGTTTCGGTGGGGCTGCTGCTGACGTCGATCGCTTCCAGCGCGGTGCTGACGCTATCCACTTCGCTGGCGATCACCGGCGCGGCCAGTGCGGCCACATTGGTGGCCACGGCGCCGATGTTCGCCTGCAGGCTGGCGGGCAGGCCCGCTTGCGCGTTCTGCACGGCGCTGGACACCACACCCGCCACCAGCGCACCGCTGCTCAGGTCCGCCGTGCCCGGCGCGCCCGCCACCGCGGTGGCGACGGCCTTCGACGCCGCCGCGGCCGAGTCCGCCGGCGTCAGCGTACCGCCCTCGCCCAGCCCGGTCAGGGTCTTGGCGACGTGGTCGACCAGTTGCTGCACCACCACCGCCGCGCGCAGCGCTTGCGCATCCTGCATCGGATCAAGCGTGGCCAGGTCCTTGCCTGCCAGGCCCAGCCCCGTCGCCAGCGGCGCGGCCTGGCCTGCGCCGAGCTGCAGCGCGAGCGTGGTCAGCGGCGAGACCACCTGCGTCACGCCCTCCCGGTAGTCGATCGCCGCGGCCTGCAGCACGCCGGCGAACGGCAGCTTGGTGCCGACATCGGTGCCGCCGGTCACCTTCAGCGCGCTCTTGCTGCAGCCTGCCGGGAAAGTGAAGTCACCCGTGGCATTGGTGACCGCGGTCTTGTTGTCGCAGTCGAGGAAGGTAACGGTCGAGCCCGACAGGTAGAAGTCCACCGCCTTGCCGCTCACCGTGGCGGAGGGCTGGGACGGTTGAGAAGGGGCTGGCGCATCGTCGCCGCCGCCGCAAGCCACGAGCGTTGCCGCCGCGCCTGCCATGATGCCAAGGACAAAGATTTTCCGGGTTTTGGTTTGCACGCTGCTCTCCTGAGATCAATACTGCGCTACGACGAAACATGGTGGCGAAGCCTGCGACGGTGAACCTGCCGCGTACTGTCTGCGGCGCCGTTCGTTGCCTTTGCTGCCTCTGCTGCCTGTGCTGCCTGTGCTGCCACGCGCGGCGCTGCAGGCGGATGCCGCGGCAGCAGCTTGCAGGTCGCGGCAGGCCGCAGATAAACGCATCCACCAATCCGTGTCACCCCTGCATGCCGGGGGAAAGCCAGAGCGCCGGCACGGCGCTTGGCGGGGGCCGGCCAGGCGCGTCCAGGACGCTCGCTGGCAATGGTTCATGGCAGGCTCACCGGCTCCTGCGCCGCCGCCAGGGCGTGCCCCGGGAAATCGTCCGGGCGCAGCCAGCGCGACAGGTACTGCCCCATCGCGTCCAGCAGCACATCCGACATCATTCCCCCGGCCCCGGCCAGCGGTGGACAAATCAGCCACGTGGTGCCGTCGCGCTCCAGCACGCGCAGCGTCTTGGGCTGGTCGGCGGGCTGCAGGACGTGCTCGCTGGCGTGTGCCTGCGCCAGGCCGAATGCGTGCGCGAAGTCATCGGCGTGCCGCTCGCCCAGGCATATCACCACCTTCGGCCTCCACAGCCGGCGGATGCCGTCGATGAAGGCAAAGCGGCGGCCCTCGCGGCACAGGTCGAGATAGCGCTGTCGCGGAAACAGTTGCGGCTGGCCGCGAAACGCCTTCGACCAGGGGATCTCGTCGGTCAGGCGCGCCGGCAGCGGAAACAGGCTGAGCTTGAACTCGGCGCCTTGCGGGCCGTACAGGTGGTGGTCGAAGTAATGCTTCCAGTCCTGCTCGCCCATGGTGGTCTTGAACACCCTTGCGCGCGCCGCCGACATGATGCGCGCGATCTTCTGGTGCGATTGCCAGCGCTCCATGTGGTGCCGATACTGGCGGCGGTACGCAGCATCCCAGGCGGTCGGGCGCGCATGCGGGATCAGCGGGCCCGCCAGCGGCGCCACGCCGGGATGCGGGGAGCTGTCGCAGAACCAGACCGCAGCGCCTGGATTGCCGCCCTCCATCCCTACGTACGACGCGAAATACGAATCCAGCTGTTCGCGCGTGAAGACCGTCAGTGGCTCTGTGTTCTTTCTCATTCCTCTACCGCAGTGGAGTGAAGGATGCCCGGACGCTGCACCGCATCCGCCGTGCCGGTGCGTGGCACCTGGCCGGCAGTCCCGGACCTGCTCGTCATCGCTTTTTATTCTCGCCGCCGCAGCGAGGGGTGCGCTGCCCTGTCGTTTCCCTCCTTGCGCGGGGTAACGCAGAAGCGCGATCGGCGGCATTTTCGCGCGCGAAAAAACGCGCGAAAGTCGACCACGTTCCCCACCAATCGCCGCGCGCACGCCCACGCAAGACGCTGCCCTGCGCTTCCGGAGTTTCCCTTCTGATGAAGGGTACCGACGCTTTTGGCCGCATCGCACTATTCGCTCCTGAAAACACGGAGCACGCCGGCGCCTTCAGCGCACCGGCAGAAAGAGAGCGTTGCAGTTCGATGGACGGCCCTCACCGATGCGGCCCGTGGCAGGTCATGCGCTGACCGCCGCCACACCATCGAACCGCTGCCGCAAGGCAGCCCCGCACGACTCTGCTTGATCACGCCATGAGCAGGCACGGTCAGATGCATGCCATACGACGAGCCTGGCCGCCAGTTCGCGCGGACCGGGAGTTCGGAGGAGACAACAAGGGCGTGGGCACTCGCTTGAGTACCCATTACTCGAACGCTTCTGGGAGAAGCAATTGGGTATCTATCGCGATATGTTTGCCAGGCACCAGGATCAGCTCGCGCTGATGGCTCGCCTGTTCGACGCCGGCGCCATCTGGGTGGCGGCAATCCTCGCCACTGAAGCGCGCTTCGACAACGCGCAGGCGCCAATCCACCAGTTCATCCAGTACTTTGCCTGCGCCATCGCCTTCATCGTGCTGCCCGGCTTCGACGTGTACACATCCTGGCGCGGGCGCAGCCTGTTTTCGCTTGCCTGGCGCTTGCTGTCCGCATGGAGCCTGGTCTGGCTGGTCAGCCTGCTGCTGATCTACCTGCTGCACCAGACCGACTCGCTGTCGCGCCTGTGGATGGTGTACTGGTACCTGTTCGCGCTGGCGGGCCTGGTGGCGCTGCGCGTGGTCAGCCGTGCCGTGCTCAGCCTGCTGCGCGTCGCCGGCGCCAACAACAAGCGCGTCATCATCGTCGGCTTCGGCCGCACCGGCCAGGAGATGTACCGCCGCGCCACCGCCAGCCACACCACCGGCTACAAGATCAGCGGTATCTATGCCGCCGAAGGCGAGCCCACGCCGGAAGGACGCCGCCGCATCAACGACAGCGCCGACATCGCCGCGTTCGCGCGCGAGCATGGCATTGCCGAAATCTGGCTGACCCTGCCGATGAGCGAGCACCGCCTGATGCAGGAGATCGCCTTCTCGCTGCGCAATGACTTCATCGACATCAAGTGGATGCCGAGCGTGCTCGACTTCGACCTGCTCAACCACAACGTCGGCAACTTCCTCGGCATGCCCGCCGTGGAGATGAACAAGCCGCCTTCGCTGGGCGTGCGCGGCACCATCAAGGCGATCTTCGACCGTACCTTCGCCGCGCTGGTGCTGCTGGCGCTGTCGCCGCTGTTCCTGCTGATCGCCGCGCTGATCAAGCGCGACTCGCCCGGCCCGGTGTTCTTCAAGCAGGAACGGCTTGGCCTGGACGGACGCGTGATCCACGTCTACAAGTTCCGCAGCATGAAGGTGCATGCCGAGCACGGCATCGTCACGCAGGCCACCAAGGGCGACAGCCGGGTCACGCCGATCGGCGCCTTCCTGCGCCGCACCAGCCTCGACGAGCTGCCGCAGTTCATCAATGTGCTGAAGGGCGAGATGAGCGTGGTCGGCCCGCGTCCGCACGCCATGGCGCACAACAACATGTACAAGGACCAGCTCGACTTCTACATGCTGCGCCATCGCGTCAAGCCGGGCATCACCGGGTGGGCGCAGATCAACGGCTATCGCGGCGAGACCGACACCCTGGACAAGATGGCCAAGCGGGTCGAGCACGACATCTTCTATATACGGAACTGGTCGTTCTGGCTCGACCTGCGCATCATTTTCTGGACTGCGTTCCGCGGCTGGATGGGCAGCAACGCCTACTGAGCCACGCCCGCCTGCCCGAACCTGTTACCCCATCGCATCCGCAAGCCAATGATCAAAGTCCTGCACGTGACCGAGTGCCTGGGCGGTGTCGAGACTTATCTGCACCTGCTGGCCTCCCATATCAATGACGAGCACATCAGCTTCCACTTCGCGCTGCCCAGGCAATGCTCGGTGTCGGCGATTGCCGATGCGCGCAATTTCGGCGTCAGCTACCTGCCGATCCCGCGCAAGCTCGATCCGCTCAACGACCTGAAGGCGGCGCTCAGCCTGCGCGCGCTGGTGAAGCGCGTGGCGCCGCAGATCGTCCACCTGCACAGCTCCAAGGCCGGCCTGGTGGGCCGGCTGGCGTGCATCGGCCTGAACGTGCGCGTGGTCTACACCCCGCATGCCTACTATTACCTGGGTCTGCGCGGGCTCAAGCGGCGCGTGTTCCTGATGGCCGAGCGTTTCCTGCACCGGCTTACCGATGCGGTGCTCGCCACCTCGCCGTCGGAGCGCGACCGCGCCATCCATGAGGTGGGCCTCCCGCGCGAGCGCGCGCATTCGATCCTGAACGCCGTCGAGCCCCGCTCCGTGCCGGTGGAACGGCAGCTGGGCGCCGGCGTCAAGCGCGTGATCATGGTGGCGCGGATCAGCCCGCAGAAGAACATCCCCATGTTCCTGGACGTGGCCAAGCTGTTCCAGGGGCGCGCCGACATCGAGTTCATGCTGGTTGGCTATGGCCATTACGACAATGACCGGGCCACGCTCGACGCCATGCTGGGGGAACGCGGGCTGGTGGAGGGCCAGGACATCACCGCCATCGCGTGGATGAGCCGGACCGCGCTGCAGGAACTGCTGGCGCATGCCACCGTGGTGGTGCTGACCTCGCACTACGAGAGCTTCGGCTACGTGCTGGCGGAAGCCAATGCGCTGGCGATCCCGGTGGTCGGCACCGACGTCGACGGCATCAAGGACATCATCGTCGATGGCCGCAACGGCTTTATCGTGCCGGTGGACGATGCGCCTTCCATGGCCAGCTCGATCGAAGCCATCGTCGGCGATGCCACGCTGTGGCAAACCATGTCGGAGCATGCCGTGACCCGCGCCAAGTCCGAATTCAATATCGTGACCCAGGCGAGAAAGTTCGAGACCTTCTACTCCCGCGCCCTGCTCGCCTAGCCCCGCGCCGGCCGCGCTGGTCAGGGCGGCGCATTGCCGCCGGGCCAGCTCGCCAGCAGCATCCCGGCGTCGGCAAGCGCGGTACCATCCTGCAGCAGCGCCGCGCACGGGCGCGCGCCTGCGGTGGCGCCCAGGGCCCGCACCGTGCAGCCCTCCGGCCCTGCCTGCGCCAGCGCTTCGCGCAACAGCGAACGGCCCTGCGGCCCCCAATAGATGCGATGGGCCGCGCCGTCCTTGCGCAACGACAGCACGAAGCTGTCCTGGCGCTGCTGCCATTGGGCGTCCTTCGCTCCGGCCAGCAGGCCCAGCAGGTCGCGCAGCATGGCGATGACCGGCTTCTCCGAGCCATCGATCCTGAGCAGGCCGAAGTTTGCCTCGCGGTCCCATCTTGCCTGCCCGCGGTCGCGCCAGGCATAGATGCCCAGCATGGGCACCTGCGCCATGACGCCGGCGAGCACTTGCCGGGCGATCAGCGTCGCCTGCGTGGCTTCGCTGCGCACCGGCAGGTACGAGGCATAGCCCCATTCGCTGACGATCAGCTGCGCGCCCGGACGCGGCGAGTTGCGGATGCGGCCGCCCAGCTGCCGATAGTCGCGCAGCAGCGTTTCGGGCGTGGCGCGATAAGGATGGATGCTGAGTCCCTTCATGCAGCCCAGGCGCGGATCGGTCAGCAGGCGCGACAAGGACTGTTCCGCGACGGGATTTGCCGGCCCGGGCAGCCGCGCCAGGCCGAACAGGTAAACCGATGGCAGCGGCGCCGTGCCGGCCTGGGCCAGCGCGTCGCAGATCTTGCCGGCGCTCGAGAGCAGCCGGGCAATGGGTACCGACGGATGCAGGAAGGTCTTGTTGTCGGGCTCGTTCCAGATCTCGTAAGACAGGTCCGGCCCCGCGTTGCGCAGCATGAACTGGCTGGCGAACGCGGCGAACTTCGCCTCGCTGGCGTCGCTGGAGCCGTCTGCCCCGTCATCCCCCCAGATATAGCGCCCGCCATACAGCGTCACCAGCATGTGCAGGCCGGCCTGGCGCGCCTGGGCGATGACCTGCGCGTAGCGCTGCGGCGGCAGGTGCCCGCGCACCACCTCGGGCCGCACGCCGAAACGCACATGCGAGAAGCCCAGGCGCCTGATCTCGGCGAGGTCGCGGGCCGAGACCGTGGCCGGATCGATCTGCACGGCAAAGGCTGGCATCGACGCGATCCGGCCGGAGGCGTGCCAGTTTTCGGCATGCGCCGGCCGGGCGGACCACCCGCCCGCTACCGCGATCAGCGCAGCCAACGCCAGCGTGCGCGCCCGCGCTCCGGCGCGCACCATGGCGGCGCTATGCGGCGACATGCCTGCGCAGTACGCCCATGGCGAGCGCACCAGTCTGGAACAGCGCGATGACGAGGAACGAGACCAGCATGACCTGCGCCGCCACCAGGTAGTCGAGCTGCGGATAACGCCAGGCCCCCAGCGCGATGCCCGCCAGCAGGCCGACGCCCGCGGCCAGGAAGATGGCGCGCGCCATGCCGAATGATTTCAGCAAGGTGCGCAGGCACATCACCACCGCGAACACGATCGGAAACAGCGAAAAGAAGCGCACGTCGAGATCTCCATAGGCCGCGCCGAACAGCAGGACCACGGCCTGGTCGCCAAACAGCAGCAGCAGCACGCTCAGTGCGCCGGACAGCACCACGCCGCCCAGCACGAACGCGGCCGCGTTACGCGCCAGGGTCCGCGTGTCGTCGCGCCGGAACGACGCCGCGAACCTTGGCATCAGGTGATAGCCCAGCGCCATCAGGACATATTGGGCCGGCAGCAGCACCGTCAGCAGGATGCGGAACTTGGCCGAGTCGGCAAAGTGTCCGAGCGAGCCGAGCAGCACCACCAGTCCCGGCCCGACCAGCCAGCTCATCAGCTGCGCGCTGGCCGAGCTGGCCCCGAACCCGAGCCACTGGCGCGGCGACTCGGGCCGGCCAGGGATGATCTCGATGCGGCCGCGGCGGCGCAGCGTGGCGGCGGCCACCAGCGTCGGCAGCAGGATCGCGGCCGCGAGCAGCAGCATCGCCGCGGGCGCGGGCTGCGTACCAGCGGCAAGCCCGATCATGGCCACGCCGCCGCCGATCAGCGTGTGGCAGACCAGCAGCCCGGCATAGCCGCGCGCCTTCGCGCCCACGGTCCTGAGCACCCAGTAGGCGGTGTAGCTGGCAAACAGCACCGCCGCCGCCGCGCAGGCCGACGTGCTCAGGCCATGCCCGTACAGG
The DNA here is from genome assembly GCF_900250115.1 of Cupriavidus taiwanensis. Lineage (NCBI taxonomy): Bacteria > Pseudomonadati > Pseudomonadota > Betaproteobacteria > Burkholderiales > Burkholderiaceae > Cupriavidus > Cupriavidus taiwanensis. The sequence continues at coordinate 1,759,023 of NZ_LT984803.1, forward strand.
TAGAGGATCGAGCCGGCCGCGACCGGAAACACCGTCAATACCGCGACCTCGACCGAGAAGCGCACGCGCAGCTTGATCCCCTCGATCAGCGCCGGCTCGTGCAGGAACGAGACATAGAAGATGTTGATGAACACCACCAGCGACAGCACCACCGCCACCAGCCCATAGCCCGCCACATCCATGGAGCGGGCCAGCGCCACGTTGATGCCGAACTGCACCGCCGTATACGCGGCTTGCTCGAACACCGCGCCCAGCGCCGACAGCATGCGGCGCATTATGGCGTCCCCCCGAGCGAAGGCGCCGCCTGCAGCGGCGCGGATGCGGCCGGCACCGCCAGCTTCTGCTCGAACACCAGCGCCAGCCCCTGCCTGATATCGCGGCCCAGCCGCGCCGAGCGCTTGAACTGCGCCGCGCCGAGCGCGCGCGCGTAGGCCAGCCTTTCCATCACGTCGTTGGCGCTGGCGTTCTGCCGCACCGCGAAATCGCCGCGCCCGCTCAGCTTGAAGAACGACGCGACCTTGGTGTCCCAGACAATGCCGACCGATGGCACGCCGAAACTGAAGGCAATGATGTTGGCGTGCATCCGGTGGCCGACCATGCTGTGGCAGCCGGCAATGATCGACGCCAGCGCCGCCGGGGACGCGGGCAGCATGTAGTCCACGCCATCAGCAACCTCCGCGCCCAGCCGGCTCCTGACCGTAGCCGCGGCAAGGTTGTCTTCCTCGGCGCCGTTGGTGAACAGCACCACGCGCTGGCCGCCCTGCCGCAGCTTGCGCACCAGTTCGACGAACATGCCCAGCCCAGCGCCCTGCTCGCTCTGCGCCGACAGCGCGGCGAGGTCCGCGTTGTAGTGCAGCGATTCGACGTCCGAGACGCAGATCCCCACGTCCCAGCGCTTCTCCAGCCCGTGCTCCGCATACAGCGCCGAACTCAGGATGGCGGGGTCGGGAATGATGGCGACGTCGCAAGGCTCGCCCGCGCCAAGGCCGACGATATTGCGTCGCGAGCTTTCATCCCGGACCGAGACGAATTGCGGCGCCGCCAGTGCGAAGAAGCGCGACACGAGGTAGCGCCCCAGGCGCGACCAGCCGGCCGCCACGCCCACCGATACGAGCGCGACCTTCGCGTCCTGGCCAAGGCAGCGGGCCAGCAGGTAGAGCTTGAGCGGGAAATTCAGGTCCACATCGCACAGCAGCTGGCCGCCGCCGACCACCACCATATCGGCATCGGCCAGCTGCTGCTGCCAGCGGGCGCGCCACTGCCGCCGGTATTTCAGCCAGATGGCGGTGCTCAGCACCGGCACCCGGGCCCAGCCTGGCAGCCGCGAGAAGAGCCGCATCAGGTGGCCCTTCTTCAGCGAGTGCTCTCCGAGCCGGGTGCGCCCGGCGATGTCCAGGAAGCTGACACGGCAATCCGGCATGGCCTGGCGGATCAGGTGACCCAGCGTTTCGGCGATCACCGCATCGCCGAGGTTGTCACTGTACGGCACCGCGCATATGACGACGTGCTTCATCTTGTTTGGCCGGCAAGGCAGTTAGCAAAGGGATGAGGAACAAGCTGACCGAGGTGAGATGGCGAACATAGCTGCCCAGGTCCGGCTCGAAGATAAACTGCACCAGGATATGCGCAACCACCAGCGTGGCGAACCAGCGGCGCTTGCGCTCGTCCGCGCCCGCCCCCGGCGTGCCGGACAAGCCGCGCAGCGCCACGCGCAGGATCGCCGCGTGCATCAGCATCATGGCCAGGTCGACCGGCGCGCGGAAGCTGATCACAGGCAGCACGAACATGACCGCCGCGTACAGGTAGTTGACAATGAAATTGACACCGGATGTGGGCGGATACAGGTTCCAGATCATGGTGCGGTTGTCGCTGCCGATGCTCAGCGCATAGTTGTTCGAGATATCCCGCGGCGACTGCAGGATGTACAGGATCTCGGACGGCGCCACCAGGACCGCCCCCACCACGCAGGCCAGCACGATCGCCTTCCATGCCGGCGACAGCCGCGCCGACGCGCGGATGCCCAGCGCCAGCACCAGGATCATCGCGTAGTAGTTGCGGATGAAGAGCGCGTAGCAGCCGTACAGAACCATGGTCATCACCACCAGCGCGCGGAACGACACGCCGCGCGACATGCCGCCCATGACCAGCACGATCGACATCGCGATCACCACGGTCTCCTTGCCCGGCGAGAGCAGGTTCAGCAGCATGCAGGGCAGCACGAACAGCCAGCGCGTGGCGAGGTCGCGCAGGCCCGCCACCCGGCTCGACGCCAGCGCAAGATAGGCTACGCCGACCGTGGCGGTGACGACATTCACATACTCCGCCCCGAACACCGAGAACACCTTGGCGGTGGCGGCGAACGAATCGTCAAGGTCGGTCGAGCCGCTGACCAGGAATTCCAGCATCTTGTTGGAATCGGTGACCCATTTTTCCGGCAGCGCGTCGCGGCCGAAGAAATAGACCGTCAGGTAGAGCAGGCTCAGCACCAGGCTCGCCACCGTGGCCAGCCCACGCTCGGCCAACACCCAGTCGCGGTCCAGTCGCGCGGCGTGCATGGCTTACGCCTTCTCGCTCTGCGAGTAGCCGTAGTAGGCATAGCGATAGCGCCCGTACTTGGAGCCATAGCCGTAGCGGAAGGCGTTGGGATCGAGGCCGTTGAAGATCACCCCCTTCACGCGCACGCTGACCTGCGCCAGCTGCTTGGCGCACTCCGAGATCTCGCCGATCGAGCTCTTGCCGAAGCGCGTCACCAGGAACACCGTGCCGCAACGCTCGGCCAGGATCGCGGCATCGGCGACGGCCAGCACCGGCGGGGTGTCGATCATCAGCATGTCGTAGCGCGCGCTGAGTTCCTCCAGCAGCCTGACCATGCGTTCCTTCAGCATCAGCTCGGCGGGATTCGGCGGAATCGTCCCCGTGCCGATGAAGTCCAGTCCCGCCACCACGTCGCGGTGGATCACGTCTTCCAGTGCCAGCTTGCCGGCCAGCACGTCGGACAAACCCGGATCGCGATCCTTGCCGAAATACTGGTTCAGGTAGCCCTTGCGCATGTCGGCGTCGACCAGCAGCACGCGCTTGCCACCCGCGGCCATCAACGCGGCCAGGTTGACCGAGACGAAGGACTTGCCCACGCCGGCGGTGGCGCCCGTCAGCAGCACGCGGTTGTTGGGCGCATCCAGCATGGCGAACTGCAGCGACGTGCGCAGGCTGCGCAGGCTTTCCACCGAGGGTTCGTTGGGAAAGCGGTCGGCCAGCAGGTAATGGCCGCGCTTGCGTGCCTGGATGTCCTTGCTGATGGTGAGCTGGTGTTCGGACTGGGGCACCGTCGCATAGACGTTGAGCCCGGTGTGTTCCTCGATGTCCTTGGGGTCGGTGATGCCGCCATACAGGGCATTGCGGACAAAGGCCACCACGGCCCCGGCCAGCAGGCCAAGCATTGCCGCCAGCACGATCACCAGCGCCTTCTTCGGCTTGACCGGCTCCTCGGGCACCGGCGAGCTGTCGACCAGGCGCACGCTGCCGACCTTGCCGGCCTTGACCAGCTTGAGCTGCTGCATATTGTTTAGCATGCCGACATAGAGGTCGTTGTTGACCTGCACGTCGCGCATCAGCCGCACGGTGTCCTGCTCCAGGTTAGGCAGCGTCTTGACCCGGCCGGCGACCGCCCCTGCCTTGGCCGCAAGCGCGGCAATCTGCTTGTCGATCGCCTGCATCGACGGATGGCCGGGGGCAAAGCGCGTGACCAGCTCGGCGCGCTTCTGCTTGAGCTCCAGCAGCGAGGTTTCGGCGGTCACGCTTTCCTGCAGGAAGGCCTTGCCCTCTTCGCTGAGGTTGAAGGTGCCGCGCTCGTTGCGCATGGCGTTGTACTTCACTTCCGCGCGCTCGAGCTCGCCCTTCAGTTGCGGCAGCAGGTTGTTGAGGAACAGCAGCGACTTCTCCGCTTCCGCGGCCTTGCGGTTGATGTTCTGCGCCACGTACTCGTCGCCGATCTCGTTGAGGATCGCCGCCGTCAGCCTGGCGTCATTGCCCTCCAGCGAGGCCCCGATCACGCCGCTCTGCTTGCCCTTCTCGGCGATGTTGAGCTGCTGCTGCAGCTGCTCCAGCGTCTTCAGCCGCGACTGGCGCACCAGGTTGAAGGCAATGCCGGGCTTGGCCTTCAGCGCAGTCACCAGCAGCCGGATCGCGCCGACCGCATGGTTGGCCTCGGTCACTTCGCCGACGCGGCCGACGATTGGCTTATCCAGACTGCTCTGCTCGAGCCGGTAGCGGCCGTCGCCCAGGCTTACCAGCAGGAAGTTCTCGCCTTGCAGGGCCTCGGGCACGTCGAAGGTCGGCACCTCGATCGATTCCGCGCCCCAGGCATAGCCGCCCATGCCGAACAGGCCGGGCTCGGACAGGCCCTTCGACTGGCTGGCGATCCAGGGCCCGACCAGCGGGAAATACCTGGGCTTGGCGTCGATATAGAGGCGCAGGTTGTCGACCGCCTTGCCGACCACCATGCGCGAGCGCAGGATCTCGATTTCCGCGGTCGCCTGCGTCTTGACGTCGAACAGCGACGAGACGTCGCCCAGCAGGCCGTTGGGACTGTTCTGGCTGTCCTCGACCTGCACCAGGATGTTGGCCTCGTACACCGGACGCGCCAGGAACGCGTAGCCGACCCCGAGCGCCAGGATGGCGAATGCAATCGCCGCGATCAGCCAGCGGTTGGCCACCAGCACGTCCAGGTAGCGGACGACGGCAATCTCGTCCGACTGGGACGGCGCCGCGACGGGAACATAAGTGGACTGGTTCATGGCAGGCAGGACAGTATCGGTTTAACCCAGGGCCCGGATGCGCGGCACCCAGGACTCCACGCCACGCTGGATCAGCTGCAGCGCGCTCTCGAATGCCGCACGGGGCTGGCGGTAGGGATCGGGCACATCGAGCTGTTCCAGCTCGCCCAGGCGGAACACCCGTCCGGTGGTCGCGGGATGCAGCCGCTGGATCTCCTGCCGCTGCGCACCGTCCATCACCAGGATCAGGTCCGCGCGCCGGATCAGCACATGATTGAGTTGCTGGGCCCGGTGCCCGGAAATATCCACGCCCTGGCGGCTCATCAGGTCCACCGCCTGCGGATCCGCCGCGTGCCCGGACAGCGCGCCGAGGCCAGCGGAAACTACCTCTGCGTCGGGCAGCGCCTGCCGGAGCAGGCCCTGCGCCATCGGGCTGCGGCAGATATTTCCAATGCAGACCACGAGTACGGTCTTGATCATTTGACTGCGTTCGCGGTGGAGGTGAAGAAGTTGCCGCTGGGCACCAGCTGGTTGATCACGCGGCTCCAGCGCACCACGCCTGCGGCATCGACATAGACCACGTCGCGCGGCTTCAGCTCGAAGGCCTCGGCCAGGGCAAAGGCGACCGGCGACTTGCCGTCGAGGTGGAACACCTCGGCCTCGCCGTCGGCGGCCTTGCGGATCACGTAGAGTTCCTTGGCGTTGGCGGAATTGGGGTTCAGGCCGCCGGCCTCGCCGATCGCCTCGCTCAGGGTGAGCCGGCCGTTGCGCGGCATCACCGGGGTCGGCTTCACGACTTCGCCGGTGACGAAGACCTTGCTGTCCTCGCGTTGCTCCACGCGCACGATGTCGCCATTGCGCAGCAGGATGCGCGCCGGGTCGATGCCTTGCTGCAGCAGCGCCGGCAGGCTGACGTAATAAATCTTGCCCTCGCGCGAGATGCGGATGCGGCTGTTGTCGCCGGTCAGCACGTTGATGCCGCCGGCGCGGTTGAGCGCCTCGACCAGCGTCATCGGCACGTCGTCGATATTCTGCGGCCCAGGCGTCTTCACTTCGCCGTCGAGGTAGACACGCTTGCTGCGAAACGCCAGCACGCGCACCGTGACCTGCGGCATCGTCACCACGGGCTTGAGCTGGGTGCTCAGCTGCCCGCGGATCTGGTCCGGGGTCTGGCCCAGCACCTTGAGCACGCCGGCATAGGGAAACTGGATGGTGCCCGCCGGACTGACCACATAGCCCGGAATGTTGGCCGCGCCGCTGTAGCTGGGAATCTCGTAGGCGGCGCCGATCGAGTAGGTCTGCGTGGGGAACACCAGTTCCGGGTGGTCCCACACCACGATCGAGAGAATGTCGCCGACCCCTACGGTATAGGGTCCGGGCTCGCCGAACAAGGCTTCGACGCCGGCGTTCGCGGCCGGCACGGCGGCCTTCAGCGTGCGCACCAGCGCCGGCGTGATCTGCGTGATCTTGGGCACCGACTGCGGATCCTCCGGATCCAGCGGGCGCTGCGGGTCAAAGCGCATGCCCGGCGCCAGCGCGCACGATGCCAGCAACGGAACGATCCCCAGGCACATGACGGCCCTGCCAAACCTCAAGCTGCTTGAAAGCTTTAGCACTCTCGATGATTCCCTTGTTTGCAAGAAGACCCGCATGGCCCGCCGCCACCCTGGCGTAATGCACAGCGGTGACCCCGCTGGCTCGGCATGGCACCGGGGTGCCTGTCCGCTTGTGTGTACGGCTGCGGAACTGAACCTGGCGGTTTGACTGGTTGTGCCCGGCGCGCTGGGCGCGCTCTTTTCTGCACTGCGTCATCCGTAAATGACCGGCGAAGTTTATGGCTCGCGGGACTACATCTTCAAGGCGCGGCCGGCGTTTTTGCCAAGTTTCCGATCCCCCCATCGGAGTGGAACCGAATTCCGTCCCAACGCCTGAGGGGTACCGCGGGTGGTGCGACGCAGCACAATCGCGGGTGGCACCCCGTGCCGACTTAAGGGTGTAGGCGATTGATTCCCTGTTGCGCCTACACCCTCTTTCTTTGCCGGCGGCTGAAGGCAGGCGTCGCCGCAAACGCGTCAATCTCCGTAATCGCCGAAATTGCCATAGTCGCCGCCATCGCACCCGAGCGTTGCCGAACCTTTGAAGGGAACCACTGAAATGACAAGTCGCGTTAGCAAGGCCGTCTTCCCGGTCGCAGGCCTGGGCACCCGCTTCCTGCCGGCCACCAAGGCCAGCCCCAAGGAAATGCTGCCGGTGGTGGACAAGCCGCTGATCCAGTACGCCGTGGAAGAAGCCATGGCCGCCGGCATCACCGAGATGATCTTCGTCACCGGCCGTTCCAAGCGCGCCATCGAGGACCACTTCGACAAGGCCTTCGAACTGGAAGTCGAGCTCGAAGCCAAGAACAAGCAGGCGCTGCTGGACGTGGTGCGCTCGATCAAGCCGTCCAACGTCGAATGCTTCTACGTGCGCCAGTCCGAGGCGCTGGGCCTGGGCCACGCGGTGCTGTGCGCGGCCAAGCTGGTGGGCGACGCCCCATTCGCGGTGATGCTGGCCGACGACCTGATCGACGGCAACCCGCCGGTGATGAAGCAGATGGTCGATGCCTACGACCACTACAACTGCTCGGTGCTGGGCGTCGAAGAGATCCTGCCGGAACAGAGCCGCTCGTACGGCGTGGTCGAGGGCCGCGAGTGGGCCGAGGGCGTGATCAAGGTTTCGGGCATCGTCGAGAAGCCCGCGCCGGAAGATGCGCCGTCCAACCTCGGCGTGGTCGGGCGCTACATCCTGACGCCGCGCATCTTCGACCACCTGCGCGCACTCAAGCCCGGCGCCGGCGGCGAGTTCCAGCTCACCGACGCGATCCAGTCGCTGCTGAGCCAGGAACAGGTGCTGGCCTACCGCTACCAGGGCACCCGCTATGACTGCGGCAGCAAGCTGGGCTACCTCAAGGCGACCGTCGAGTATGCGCTCAAGCACCACGAGACCGGCGCGCAGTTCCGCAGCTACCTCGAGCAGCGCGAGCCCCGGCTGCTCCACAGCCTGGCGGCCTGACGCCCCCTTCCGCCCCTTCCGAACCGCAAGGCAACCGCAAGGCAACCGCAAGCAACCACAAGGCAGCCGCCACATGATCGACTGGATCCACCTGGGCAAGGCGTTCTTTCTCGGCCTGCTCGAGGGCCTGACGGAATTCCTGCCCATTTCGAGCACCGGGCACCTGATCCTGGTCGGCGACTGGATCGACTTCAGCTCGCACGAGGCGCGCGTATTCGACGTGGTGATCCAGCTGGGCGCGATCCTCGCCGTGTGCTGGCTGTACCGGGCCAGGATCACGCACCTGTGCGAGGGCGTGCTGCGGCGCGATCCCGACGCGCTGCGCTTCGCCACCGCGGTGCTGGTCGCCTTCCTGCCCGCCGCTGTCATCGGCGCGCTGCTCATCGGCCCGATCAAGCACCACCTCTTCGATCCGGCCGTGGTCGCCGCCGCGCTGATCGCTGGCGGGCTGGTGATCCTGTGGGCAGAGCGGCGCAGCGCCGCGCCGCGCATCCACGCCATCGAGGACTTCGGCTGGAAGCAGGCCATCGGCATCGGCTTCGCGCAGTGCGTGGCGATGATCCCCGGCACGTCCCGCTCCGGCGCCACCATCGTCGGCGGCATGTTGTCAGGCGTGTCGCGGCAGGCGGCGACCGAGTTTTCGTTCTTCCTCGCCATCCCCACCATGCTCGGCGCCGCCGGCTACGACGCCATGCGGCACTACCACCTGCTCAGCCTGCAGGATATCTGGTCCATTGCCGCCGGCTTCACCGCCGCGTTCATTTCTGCGCTTTTCGTCGTCAATGCGCTGGTGCGGCTGGTGGCGCGGCATTCGCTGCGGGTATTTGCGTGGTATCGGATCGGGTTGGGGCTGGTGATCGGGGTGTTGAGTCTGGGGTGGTCGTTCTGAGGCGGGTCTCGCTGGCGGCGCCTGGCAGCCGCGGCCGCCTTTTCCAGGCACCGGCATTGCGCATCAGCTACTATGAAGGGCGTCGGCCCAGATTATTCCCCGCTCACGTCTTCCACCCCGCTGCCATCTGCCCATGCAAGAGCGCGATCCGGCAACAGTATTCGCACCATTCAACCTGACCTTGCACGACGGTCGGGAGATCCTGGTGCGAGAAATTGGCGAAGGTGACAAGGCCAGCCTGCTGGCTGCGTTCGACCGGCTTTCCGCCGATGCGCGGTATACCCGCTTCATGGCGGCCATGCGGCAGCTGCCGGAGTCGATGCTCGAGCAGGCGACCCATCCGTCGCCGGAGCGCGAGTTTGCCCTGGTGGCGATCGCCACCGAGACCGGCGCGCCGGTCATCGTGGGCGGTGCCCGCTATGCTGCCGCACCGGGCAGCGACGCTTGCGAGTTCGCCGTGACGGTCGGCGACAACTGGCATGGGCTCGGCCTCGCCAGCCAGTTGATGCGGGCCCTGGTCGATGTTGCCAGGCGCCGCGGATACCGGCGCATGGAAGGTTATGTGCTGTCGTCGAATACCGCCATGCGACGCCTGGCCAAGCGATTGGGATTTGCCGACACACCGTGTCCTGACGACGCCACGCTACGCGTCGTTGCGCTGGCGTTGCAGGGCAACGAGCAATAGCCGGTGCGTGCGCCAGGTCAGGGGCGGCTCACGCCATGATGTTGACGCCGCACTTCTACGGGACCGGCTCCGCTGCAGAGAGAAAATTTTTCCAGGCGCGAGACAAGACAGCCGCGCATTGGCTTGGGTGACGCCTGATCCATGCCATGCGCCCCCGCCTGGGGGGCAAGCTGCGTCCGCGCCCAGGCGATGAAGCAGGAGGCTATGCGCGCAGGAAGCTGCCGATGGCCCTGGCTGCGCTGTCCGCGCCAGTCACCAGAAAGAGGTGCCCGTCGTCGACCAGCTGCAGGGTCGCGTGGGGAATGGCAGCGGCCAGGATCCTGGCATTGAGCAGCGGCACGATCGGGTCGTCGGTGCCATGCATCACCAGCGTGGGCTGCTTCAGCGCGCCCAGCCAGGGCAGGCTGCTCCAGCCCCAGGCCGCCAGCAGCTGGTAGAGGTAGCCGCGTCCGCGCGGCGGCTGCATGTGCCGGCCGTGCTCGTCGAGCCAGGCGGGGTCATGGCGCAAGGCGCCGCCATACAGGTCGGCGCCAACGCGGCGCAGGTACTGCGGATCGGTATAGCGGCGCAGGCCGATCATCTTGGACAGCACCGACAGCCTGCCGGGCACCATGATGACGCCGGGCGAGGTGGCCGCCAGCACCAGGCGCCGGCAACGGTGGGCGTGAAGCCGGGCAAACTCCTGGGCCAGCGCCCCGCCCCACGACACGCCAAGCGTATCGACCTGGCCATCGTAGCCAAGGTGCGACAGCAGCCGGTCGGCCAGCACGCAGAGATTGGAGAAGCGGTAAGGCACCAGCGGCGCGGGCGAGCCGCCGACGCCGGGAACGTCGAAGAGAATCACCTCGAAGTCCGGCAGTGCCTCGACAAAGGGCTTGAGCAGTTCGAAGTTGGCGCCGATGCCGTTGAAGATCAGCAGCGGCGGCCCTGCGTCGCGGCCTCGCCGGATGCCGGTCCTGAGTACCTGGCCGCCCAGATCCACGGTCCGGACCTGGAGCTCGTGGCCGGCTTGTTTGCCGGCTTGTTTGCCGGCTTGTTTGCCGGCTTGCGTGCCGGCATCGATGGTTGTCATCGGTTCGTCCTGGAGACGTTGGCGCAGGGGCATGGCCGGCGCACCGGCCATGCCCGCCGGTTCTCATGACTTCGGGCGCAGAATCCCCTTCACCTCCTCGACATTCTCCGCGATGCGCCGGCCGACCGTGGCGATGCTGTCCGCCTGGGTCTTGTAGAGCGTGTCGCTCAGGCCGCGCAGGCCTGCCACGGCCTTGTGCAGCGAGCGCGGCAGCGTTTCCGCGACCCTGGCAGAAGCCTTGCCCTCGGCGGACTCGCCGCCGCGCGCCAGCGCCTGCAGGTCGGCGGCGGTATCGCACAGGTACTCGGCCTGCTGGCGCACCAGCGACTGCAGGCCGCCCAGCAGCGTGATGTTGATGCTGGCCAGCGCCTCGATGTCCTTGCGGCGCGACTCGAGGATCGCGGCGGGGTCCAGGCGATTGTGCCGGACGAAGTCAAGCAGCTTGCGGTGCGGGGCCTGGGAAGCCTGTTGGGCCGAGGCGCCCGCGGTGTTGGTCGATTCCATTTAAGTATCTCCTCACGGTTGGGTTGAAAAAATCGAAACTGCGGCTGGGCGCCGCGCCATGGGCCGGCGCATCACGCTTCGGTCACATAGCGGCCGGGCGCTTCGCCACAGGGCGCGAATTGCGCGCTGCCGAAAGCGTCCGGGGCGCGGCGCCTGGGTCCCGAGCGCGCCTTCAGCCACTGGCCCCAGTGCTCCCACCACGAGCCCTGCACGGCGGTCGCGCCGTCAAGCCAGGCCTGTGGATCGGCGCCCGGCGCCTCGCTGCGGAAGAACCGCGCCTTCGGGTTGCCGGGGGGATTGACCAGGCTCTGCACGTGGCCGCTGGAACTCAGCACGAACTCGGTGCGCCCGCCAAAGGCGCGCATCGACCGGTAAACCGCCTTCCATGGCGTGATGTGGTCGGTCATGCCGGCCATCACATACTTGTCGCAGTTCACGTCCGACAGCGTGATGGCGTGGCCGAGCACATGCAGCGTGCGCGGCGTGGCGAGCTGGTTCAGCGTGAGCATGTCGAGGAACTGGCCGTGCAGGCCGGCCGGCAGCCGCGTGGTGTCGTTGTTCCAGTAGAGGACATCGAAGGCGGGCGGCGCATTGCCGAGCAGGTAGTTGTTGACCCAGTAATTCCACACCAGGTCGTTCGGCCGCAGCCAGGCAAAAATCCGTCCCAGCGCCTCGCCGTCGAGCACCCCGAGCGCGTGGCTGCCCTGCCGTGACGCCGTGACGGCCTCGGGCGTGCTGAACAGCCCGAGCTGCGACTCCGCGTCGAGTCCGAACACCGATACCATCAGCGTCGCGGCATGCACCAGCTTTTCGCCGCTGGCGGCGCAGTAGCCCATCAGCGCCGCCATGGTCATCGCGCCGGAGCAGGCGCCGTGCAGGTTGACGTCGGCACTGCCGGTGATGTCGCGGATCGCCCCGATCGCCTCGAGCAGCGCGCTGACATAGCTGTCCAGGTTCCAGTCGCGCTGCGCCGCCGTGGGATTGCGCCAGCTGACGATGAATACCTGCAGCTCCTGCGCCAGCAGGTACTCCACCATGCTCTTGCCCTGGGCCAGGTCGAACACGTAGAACTTGTTGACCTGCGGCGGCACGATCAGCTGCGGCCGCGCATGCACGCGGGCCGTGGATGGAGCGTACTGGATCAGTTCCAGCAGCTCGTTGCGGAACACCACCGCGCCCGGCGTCGTCGCCAGGTTCTTGCCGACGCTGAAGGCTTCCTTGTCCACCTGGGCCGGCATGCCGCCATTGGTCAGGGTATCGCTGACCAGGTTGGCCAGCCCGCTGAACAGGTTCATCCCGCATGACTCCACCGTCTTTCTCAGCGCGGCGGGGTTGCCCAGCAGGGTATTGGTCGGGGCCAGCGCATCGATCACCAGCTCGGTGAAGTACTGCGCGCGGTGCTTGCTGCGCTCATCCATCGCCGAGCGCCGCACCAGGCCGCCCAGTGCTTCGCGCCAGGCCTGGTAGCCCTGCAGCGACATGCGGTACAGCGGGTTGTCGCGCCAGGCCGCATCGCCAAAGCGCCGGTCCCGCGCCGGCGGCAGCGGCGCCGAGCCATCGAGGACGCCGACGAGATCGTGCGCCAGTTGCGCCTGCTGCTCGAGCACCAGCACCGGCTCCTGTACGCACTGCGCGCCGATCTGCTGCGCGGCGCTGACGAAGTCTTCCGGCCTCAGGCCGACGAATGGGTTGGGACCGGCCAGCGCCGGGTTCATGTCGATGGCCTCGAAGGCCCCGGCCGCGGTGGCGGCCATCACCGTCGCGGCTTGCTTGTTCCTGCCGGCTTTGGAGGCCGGCCCGCGCGCCCTGGATGCGGTTGTCATCTTGCTGCTCCTGCTTTTCCTTGTACCCTGCCCGGTTTCCCGTTTGCCGCCTCACGCCATGACCAGCGCCAGGGCTTCCGCCACCATTGCCGGCCTTGCTTCACCCTCGACTTCCATCGTGTTCTCCGTGCGCAACAGCACGCGGCCATCGCCCTTGTTCTCCGCGGACAACAGCCTGACGCGATTGCGCACGCGCAAGCCTGCCCTGACCGGCGCCAGGAAACGGGTCTTGTCCAGGCCGTAGTTCACCGCGGCGCGTGCGTCGCCGGGCACCACGCCCATGCCGGTCAGCTTTCCCGCCAGCAGCGACAGCGTCAGGTAGCCATGGGCGATGGTGGAGCCGAACGGGCTTTCCTTGCGGGCTCGCTCGACGTCAACGTGAATCCACTGGTGGTCCTCCGTGCATGCCGCGAACGCGTTGATGCGTGCCTGGTCCACTTCCATCCACTCGGACACGCCGAGTTCCTTGCCGACGAACGCGCAGAGCGTTGCCATGCTGTAGCCTTCGATTGCCATATGTCTCCTCGCTTGATCTGGCTTGCGCCGTGCCGCGCGTTGGCCCGCGCGGATCTGATGGTGGCATCGTAGTGGCGACGCGCGCCAAGGCGGCTACCAAAACCAGCCCAATCGCTGACAAAACCTGCCGCTTTGCGCGCGTGTGCCGTGGCCGCCGTGCAATGCGCACGCGAAGCCGCTCGCGCTGGCGGGAATTGTCAGTCGCCGGCCAGCCGGCCAGGCGCATTGCCTGGCTGTGGATACGCGGCTACGCCGCGCGGCGGTAGGCGTTCGGCGTGCTGCCGGTCCAGTGGCGAAAGGCACGATGGAACGCGGTGGGATTGTCGAAGCCCACGTCGAAGGCAATGGCCGCGATCGGATCCTCCGAGCGCGTCAGGCGCTGGATCGCGATATCGCGCCGGACATCGTCCTTGATGGCCTGGAAGGTGGTGCCTTCCGCGGCGAGGCGGCGGCACAGCGTGCGCACCGAACAATGCAGCGCCAGCGCCGCGGCCTCGATCGTGAGCGGCTCCGGCAGGCGGTCGGCCAGGAATTGCCTCACGCGATGACAGGTCATCTGCTCGGCGAACGAGACAAAGATCCAGTCCTCGGGCGCGCGCGCCAGGAACCTCTCCAGGTCCGGCTTGCGTTGGCGCACCGGCAGGTCAAGGTACGCCGCGTCAAAGACGATGCGGGTCCGCTGGCAGCCGAAGTGCACCGGGCCCGGAAACAGGTAGAGGTGGTCGCTGGTCAGCGGCGGCCGGCCGGATGCCAGCTCCACCGCCTGCAGCGGAATCTCCCGGCGAACCAGCCACGACGCCACGCCGTGCACCAGCTTCAACATCAGTTCACGGCCGAGCATGCTCATGGGGGGCGACACCGGATGCTCCATCAGCTCCACACAGCCCGAAGCCCCATCGCGCCGCGACTCGACGCGGAAATCGTCGAGGATCAGGTGAAAGAACTGTCCGAACCGGTGCAGCGCCACTTCCAGCCTGGGTGCATCCAGCAAGCTCAGGCACAGGTATTTGAGCGTGCCGTTGCGCAGCGGGCGACTGAAGATGCCCGGCATTTCATCGTCGTGTTCGTGCGCGAGCAGCCGGTACAACGTGGCGAACTGCTCTTGCGTCACGCGCGCCGCGGGCTCCGCCAGCAACGCCGCCGCAATGCCGGAGCGCTCGGCCAGCCGTGCGATCGCCACGGGGTCGGCGCCGCAGAGAAAGCCATTGACGACGGAGATGGGGACGGTAGGAGACAGGGCGTTCACGCTAGCGCGCTGGCAATGCATGCCAGAGGAAACAGGTCGGCGCATTCTGCGGCTGCCGCCCGCGAATGCGCAAGCTGGCAGGGTGCCGCCAGACATCGTGTTTTCCCTGCCTGTCTCGAAATGTCAATTGATCGTCCCGTATCGTCAAAATTTCTTCGCCCCATTGGACCAAACTCCGTGCTCCCCACTGACGGCAACCAAGGCCGACTGGCCGCGCCGCCGGATGCCCGGCAGGCGCGCGCGCCCATAAGATGATCAGGAGCCACCGCATGCAATGTCCCGACGATTCCCCGCACCCCGATGGCGATTCCAGGCGCCAGTCGTTTGCCTCGGACCAACCGCCCGTGCTGTCGGTCGAGGCCTATTTCGACCTGATCTGCCCCTGGTGCCTGATCGGGAAAAGACACCTGGAAACCGCCATCGACGGGCTTGGCCGCGAGCGCCCGGACGTCGCCGTGCAGGTCACGTGGCGTTCCTACCCGCTGATCCCGACCACCCCGCCTGCCGGGCTTCCCTACCGCCAGTTCTACCTGGCGCGGCTGGGCAGCCCCGCGGCCGTGGCGATGCGCCAGGCGCAGGTGTGTGCCGCGGCAAAGGAGGCCGGACTCACGCTGGCGCTGGACCGCATCGAGACCTTCCCGAACACGCTGCTGGCCCACCGGCTGGTGGCCCATGCGCGCCAGCAGGCCGGCGCGGGCGTGGCCGCCTTGCTGATCGACGAACTGTTCCAGCGCTACTTCATTCGCGCCGAGAACATCGGCGACCCGCAGGTGCTGCGCCAGGCCGCGGCGTCGTGCGGCCTTGCCTTGCCCGAGCGTGGCGATAGCGCGGCCGGGCAAGACCTGGACTGGCTTGCGTCGCTGCCTGGGCCGCTGGAACCGCCGGCGCGCGCCGGCCTTGGCGTCCCCTGCTTTGTGTTCAACGGCACGCACAGCGTGTCGGGTGCGCGGCCGCCCGAGGTGCTGCTCCAGACCATGCACAGGGCGCTGGCACGCGCCAGACAGCGCGCCACCTTGGCGGCCGGCTGAGGACCTGTGCGCCGGCCGCAACCAAGGCAGGCGAACCCTCCCGCCGCGAATCCAGGATCGCAAAAAAAAAGAGCGCCGCCCCGACACGGGAACCGGCGCCCCAACCCTTGACAAGCCGTTCAGGCTACGTCTTCGCGCAGCTGCTTCTTGTTGATCTTGCCCACGCTGGTCTTGGGAATCCCCTCGACAAACACGATGCGCTCTGCCTCGGGCACGGCGTACTTGCTGATCCGCCGCGAATCCACATAAGCCATCAGTCGAGTACGGATCTGCTCGGCGCTCACGTCATCGCCGGCCTTGCGCACGACGAAGGCCATCGGCCGCTCCCCCCATCTGGCATCCGCCACCCCGATCACCGCGCATTCCAGCACGCCGGGCACCGTCGCAATCAGGTTCTCCACCTCGATCGAGGACACCCACTCGCCACCCGTCTTGATCACATCCTTGATGCGATCCACGATCTGCACGAAGCCATCCTTGCCCATCACGGCAACGTCCTGCGTATGCAGGTAGCCGCCCGACCAGAGCTCTTCGGAAGCCTCGGGCTTGCCGAAATATCCCTTGGTCAGGAACGGTGCCCGCAGCACGATCTCGCCCTGGCCCTTGCCATCGCGCGGGACGTCCTCCATGTCCGCGCTGACGACGCGGAAGTCGATCATCGTCACCGGACGCCCGGTCGAGCAGCGCATGCGCACTTCCTCGGCACGGTCCAGGGGGGCCTGACCAGGCGGCAACTGGGCCAGCGATACGATCGGACCGGTCTCGGACATGCCATAGCCCGCAAAGATATCGATGCCGCGCGCGAGTGCCGCCTCGCACAGTGCCGGCGGCAGCGCCGAGCCGCCGATGATGATCTTCCATCCGGACAGGTCAGGCGTGCCGTCCGCGGAAGCCTGCAACAGCATCTGCATGATGGTCGGGACGCAGTGCGAGAACGTGACTTTCTCGGCCTGGCGCAGCTTCAGCAGCAGGTCGGGCGCGTAGCGCCCCGGCAGAACCGTACGCAGCCCCAGCATCACGGCGATATACGGAATCCCCCATGCCAGCACATGGAACATGGGCGTGATCGGCATATAGACATCCTCGCGATGCAGACGCTGCCCTTCGCGCGGGGAGCACAGGCTGGTGGCCGATGCCAGCGTGTGCAGCACGATCTCGCGGTGGCTGTAGCAGACGCCCTTCGGGTCGCCGGTGGTGCCGGTGGTGTAGAAGGTGGCGGCCTTGGTGTTCTCGTCGAAATCGGGGAATTCGAACGCAGTCGATGCCTTGGCCAGCAGCGCCTCGTATTCGCCCGCCAGCGGCACCGTGGTCTGCGGCACGTCCTGGCCGTCGGCCAGCAGGACAAAGCAGGGGTTGCCGGTGAGCTGCGGGCGGATCTGCTCGATCACCGGCAGGAAGTCGGGGTGCACCAGCACGATCCCGGCACCTGCGTCGTTCAGCGTGTACAGGATCTGCTGGGGCGAGAGCCGCACGTTCACCGTAAACAGCGTGGCGCCCATCATGGGCACGCCGAAATAGCATTCCAGGTAGCGATGGCTGTCCCAGTCCATCACCGCCACGGTGGTGCCGTGCCGGGCGCCCAGGTCGGCCAGCGCCGAGGCCAGCTGGCCGATGCGATGGCGAAAATCGCGGAAGGTATAGCGCATCTCGCCGCGGTAGCTGATTTCCTGGTCGCCATAGAGGCTCAGGGCATTGGTCAGCAACTGCTTGACCAGCAGCGGGTAGGCGTAGGCCGACCTGGTCGGCGTTATGAGGTTGTCAGTCATGTTGTCTCGGATGCTTGTCTGCTGTGTTCCAGGGGTTCGGAACGCCTTGGTGCCGATCTTGGCGGCGCACTCTAATGTAAGAGCCGGCGGGCGGCGCGGCTTTGCAATCGGCCCCCGCGACTGTGCATTTCATGCCAGGGACGGCGGTAGCCGGCAGACAGGGCGCTGGTGGCATTCAGGCTGAGCCGTCCACGTCCCGGCGCCCGGGAGCGGCTGCGTGGAGGTTGCGGCGCACGTCGCTGCCGAACCGCTGCGGATCACCGCGCGCCCGGCGCCGGCGCCCTGCCCTTGCCGAGGTAGTCATCCACCGCGGCGCTGACGGTAGCGTGGAAGTTCTGCTCGCCGATCAGCTCCAGCAACTCGAAGCGCTTCAGCTTGTCGCGCACCGGATCCTTCATCTCGGCCAGGTGCATCGCGATCCCGCGCTGGTGCAGCGCCCGGATCAGTTCGCGCAGCATGTCGGCCGAGGTCACGTCGACGCTGGTGACGGGCTCGGCGGCCACCACCACGCGCCGAACCGGCGTGGGCGAGTCCTCCACCGCCTCCATCAGCCGCTCCTGGAACAGCTCGGCATTGGCGAAGAACAGCGGCGCATCCCAGCGGAACAGCAGCAGGCCGTCGACGCGTTTCGCATGCGGATAGCGTTGCACGTCGTGATAGCCACGCAGGCCTTCCACCCTGCCGAGCACGGCAAAATGCGGGCGCCAGCCATCCCACAGGAACTCGATCACGGCAATCACCACGGCCAGGAAGATGCCCGGGATCGCGCCAAACACCGCCACCGCGGCAAAGCACACCATGGACAGCCAGAATTCCCATTGCTGGATGCGGTAGATGCGCCTGAGATCGGTGAACTCGAACAGGCCGAGCGCGGCGGCAATCACCACCGCCGCCAGCGCGCTGCTGGGCAGGTACTGCAGCAGGTTGGGCGCCACCAGCAGCAGCACCGCCACGGCCAGCGCGCCGACCACGCCGGTCAGCTGCGTCTTCGCGCCGGCGGCCTCCGCCACCGGCGTGCGCGAGGCGCTGCTGCTGATGGGGAAGCCCTGGAAGAAGCCCGCGGCCAGGTTGGCGGCGCCCAGGCCGACCATCTCCTGGTTCGGGTCGACCCGGCTCTTGTAGCGCGCGGCATAGGTGCGCGACAGCACGCTGGTATCCGCAAACGCAATCAGCGCCACGGCGCAGCCGCCCACCACGATCTTGACCAGGTCGGCGCCGCTGAGCCACGGCAGCGCCAGCTGCGGCAGCCCCTGCGGGATCGGGCCGAGCACCTTCACCCCGGCCCGGTCCAGGCCAAGGACGCTTACCGCGATGGTGGCCACCACCACCGCGATCAGAATGCCGGGCACCCGCTCGAAGCGCTTGAGGAGCAGGATCAGCACCAGGCTGCCGGCGCCGACGGCAAAGCTGTACCAGTTGGTCTGGCCGTCCAGGATGGCCCGGCCCAGCGCCAGGATCTCGCGCAGCGGGCCATCCTCGTCGATCGGGATGGCAAAGAGCTTGGGCAGCTGGCTGACCAGCACCGTCATTGCGATGCCGTTCATGTAGCCGTAGCGGATCGGCTTGGACAGCAGCTCGGTGATGAACCCCAGCCGCAGCAGCCCCATCACGATGCAGACCACGCCCGAGACCACCGCCATCATGCTGGCCGCGGCGATCGCGCGCGCGGGATCGCCGGCGGAGACCTGGATCACCACGGCGAGGATCGGCGCAGCCAATGCGGAATCCGGGCCCAGCACCAGGACCCGGCTGGGACCGAACACGGCATAGACCAGCAATGGCACGATCGTGGCGTACAGCCCGTATACGCCGGGCACGCCCGAAGCCTCCGCATAGGCAATGCCGACCGGCACCAGCATGGTGGTCAGCACCAGCCCCGCGGCAAGGTCATGCGGCAACCACGCGGCCTGGTAGGTCCTGACCATGGTCACGCAGGGCAGCCAGCGCCACCAGGCGGGCTCGCGCTGTGCGCTGCGCTCGCCGGGCGGGGTTAGCGGTTGAGTCTGCATGGGGGCCTTCCTGGGCTATTCCTGGGTTAAGGTGCGCTACCACTTGCTGGACTATAGGCGCTGGAGGCGTGTCACGGCTGTGCCCGATCAGGGCGTGCGGCAGTTTGCGGCGCCTGCCCCGGCAACCAGGCACTGGCAATCCAGGCCCTGGCACATATCATGGTTGTCGGGCCGGACGATCGGGCAATGGTGCCCGCGGCCCGCGGCACCGCCATGCGGCATCGCCGATCGCATCCGGGGGGTTGTATGCTGATGTCCTGACAATGCATGGCCGCCGCGCTGCTGGCGCTGGGCTGCACCGCCGCCGGCGCACAGCATGCGCCGGCGCCGGCCCCGGATGCAGCCGGCGCCATCGCAGAGGCCGTGCAGGGCGGCGCCAGCCCGTACCGCCCGCCGGCTGCCCCCGGCGAAGATCCCGACGAGGCCAGGCGCGCCAAATGCGAATAGCTGAAGGCGCAGTACAACGCCACCTCGAAGCGGCGCTCCTACCAGTCTTCCGGTCCGGCCACGCAGACTGCGCAGGGACGGACGATCCCCAGGATCGAGCGCGACCAGAGCCGCAAGTCGCTGCAGGAAGCCTACCGGGCCAACTGCACGTAGCCGCGCCGCGGGCTGCCCTGGCATGGCTGTGGCCGGCTCCGCGCCCCATGCGCGCGTCATAGCTGCGCGAGACGCGCTGCATCAGTCCCGGGTCGTCGGGGTCACCGCCGTCGAACTGCACCCGCACCGTGCCTTCCGCCTGGCGCCGCACGCTTGCTGTCACCGGCCGGTTGTTGCGGCTGCCGGCAATGTTGCCGGCGGTTGCGTCCTGCACCAATGATGCCCTGGTCGCTCGGGGCGCCGGCCGCGGCGTCAAAGGCGCGGTCGTAGCGCGTGGGCTGCGAGCCGCGCTAGGTGCTGGGCACGCGATATGAAGGTAGTACGACGTTTATGGGATTTCAACCGATTTACCGCGCAAACCGGCATTACCGAAAAATTAATCATAGAATTGATTCGCGTCAGATCCCGTTGACGCCTGGCTTCCATCGTGAAAATGGTCTGCCATTCCGCGCCGGATGCGCGCGCGGCGCCATGGCAGAAACAGAATGTGGCATTTCAAGGCGGAGGAAAAAACAATGGCCAAGGGCAAGGGCAAGGGCAAGCGCCACGACAAGCACGACATCGACGAGATCGCCGCGGAGAACGCCGCGAACGAAGGGAACGAGGCCGCGGACGAGCCCGCCGAGGCAGGCAAGCAAAGCGGGCGGCTGTCCGAGAAGGACTACCGCAAGCACCTGTTTGCGCTGCATGTCGAGCTGGTCAAGCTGCAACAGTGGGTCCAGGCACGCGGCATCAAGGTGTGCGTCGTGTTCGAAGGGCGCGATGGCGCCGGCAAGGGCGGCACCATCAAGGCGCTCACGGAGCGCGTCAGCCCGCGCGTGTTCCGCGTGGTCGCCCTGCCCGCGCCGACCGAGCGCGAGAAGACCCAGATGTATATACAACGCTATCTGCCCCACCTGCCTGCGGCCGGCGAGATCGTGATCTTCGACCGCAGCTGGTACAACCGCGCCGGCGTCGAGCGCGTGATGGGGTTCTGCACCGAAACGCAGACCGAGGAATTCCTGCGCGCCGCGCCGCTGGTCGAGCGCGCCATCGTGAATTCCGGTGTCATCCTGATCAAGTACTGGCTCGAGGTCAGCCAGGAGGAGCAGACGCGCCGGCTGCAGGCGCGCATCCAGGACGGTCGCAAGCTGTGGAAGCTGACCGACATGGACCTGCGCTCGTACAGCCGCTGGTATGACTATTCGCGCGCGCGCGACGCCATGTTTGCCGCCACCGATACCGACTTCGCGCCGTGGCACGTCGCCAATTCCAATGACAAGCGGCGCGCCCGGCTGAACATCATCACACACTTGCTGGCGCAAATCCCGTACGAGCAGATCCCGCGCAAGGCGGTCAAGCTGCCCGACCGGCAGAAAGCCGGCGGCTATCGCGAGCCGAAATACCCATACCGCTACGTGGAGGAACGGTACTAGCCGCACGCGCCCCGGGGCGGCCCGGGGCCCGCGCTAGTCCCGCAGCTTGCGCGACTTCCAGCCGCCCTGCTCCTTGCAATACCATCCGGTCCACGATTCCGACTGCCCGGCGCGGCGGAACTCGCTGCGCACCTGGCGACAGGCGTCGCCGCGATCCTTGCGCGTCTGCAACGGCGTGAACGATCCTTCCACCGCGCGGTGCCGCTGGTCGGCCGGCAAGCTGAACGCGACACTGGCACCGTCGGCGGACTGGTCCATGGTCTTGCCAAACACGCCCCACGCGGCATTCAGCTGGGCCTTGCCCAGCGTGCCGACGATGGTGCCGGACAAGTAGTGGTCAAAGTAGCCCCATGCCGGCCATGCCGACACGGCCGCGGCAAGCCCGGCGGCAGCGGCTACGCGTCGGCAGCGGATGGCCATGGCGCCCCCCTTACTCGAAGCGCTCGGCCAGCACCATGGCGTCGACCTTGCGCTGCTTCCAGAAAATGTGATTGATGCGCGGCACCAGTCCGCGCAAGGTGGCGGCATCGACTTCATTGAAATGCAGCGTCACGGCCGGCCGCGAGCCATCGCCCGCCACGCGGGTGATGTCGTCGAATGCCGGCAGCCCGTAGCGCACCAGAAAGTCGCGGATCTCGTCGTCGGTGGTCGCCGCGTCGATATTCACCAGCATCATTGCGCTCATGGTCCTCTCCTTCGCGTTGCGCGCCGGCCGCCGCGCCGCTGCCTGCCCATATGCCAGGAAGGATCGGCGGGCGCACTTCGATGCGCGCAATGCCACCGCCGTGCTTACGCCTCGTCATCAAAGTCCTGGCGGACTGCGTCAATGAATCATAGATTGATCAGGCAAGCAAGACACGGCATCGCAGCAACACCCCCTGCCAACGGCGGGTACGCGCGCATGCCACGACGCGTTGGCCGCCCGGGCGGCATGGGCAGGAACTAGGCAGGAGCATGCTGATGGGCTTCCTGGGATGGATGCGCCGGCGCAAGACGCAAGTCCCTGCCCGCGAAGCACGGGAGCTTGCCGAACTGACGGAACGCGTGACCCGCCTCAGTCCGCGCCTGCGCCTGGTGCCGCGCTACCAGCAGCGGGTCCGGCCCGCGCTGGCACAGGCACTGGACTATGTGCGGGGACTGGTCCAGGACCTTCCCGCCCCACGCGACGCCAGCCAGCAGGCCTGGGCCATCGACCCCTATATTCACGCCTTTTTCGGCACGCCGCGTGACGTGGAACTGGGCTTCAGCCGGTCTGCCGAATTGCGCGAGTTCTTCGCGCAGTCGCCCGATGCGGCGCAGGCCTACGCGGTGCTCGGGATGGCAGTGGCCGAGCGGCGCACGCTGGGAGTGGCGCTGGAAGGCGATGTCATGCGCTCGGACGTGCCGCAGACCGCCATCAGTTTCAGCGATCACAAGGTCAGGATCATCGCGAGTACCGAAGCGGCCCTGCGCGACGAAATCGTGCGGCGGCTGTTCGACCAGCTGACGCTGGAGAGCCTGGCCCGCTTTGCAGCCGGCAAGTCGCGCCGCGACGTGCTCGAGCGCGAGCAGGCGCTGCTGGTGGCGCGCCTGCGCCTGCTCGAGCGGCAAGGCACCGGCATGCGTGCGGTGCTCGGCGGCGAGGGCGAGGCCGGACCGGGCGAGCAAGCCACGCTGCGCGGACAGGTCGCGGACAACGACCGGGAACTGGCGCAACTTGGCAAGGATGCCGGAGCGCTCGAGCGCCAGCTGGAATGCCTGGCCGAGGTATTGACGAACGCGCGCGCCTTCCTGTCGATCGAGCCAAGACACCTGCGGCTCAGCGCGATGAACGTGCTGCTGACACCGGAAAGCACGGCGCCGGCACACGAGATCGACCTGCTTACCGCACGCGTCCCGGGCGATCCGCCGCTGGTCCGATCCTTTGCGCTGGTGCGCTTCGCGCGTGGCGGCATGCTGTCATCGGGCGCGCTGCTCGATGAAGCGGCACGGCTGCTCTGAAGCGGGCAAGCGCATCCACGCCGGCGCCTAGCCGTCATCGTCGGAACCGGCATGGCGGTGCCAACGCCCCGCCGTGCCTGGCATCAGTGCTCTGCCCCCGGCGCTACGCCTCGACATAGCCCTTGCGCAGCTTCTCCGCCACCAGCTTGTCCATCTCGCGCCGCGCACGCTCGGCGCTGTCGAACGCTTTCATGCTGCTCTGCCCCGCACTGCCGATACGGCCGTAGTTCACGGTGAGCTCCGCCCCGCACACACTGGCCCGCCAGAACTTGCGCGACGTGCCATGCTCGAAGCGCAGCGTCCGCACCAGCTCCGCCGGCGCGGCCGGTGCCGTCGCATCGATGCGGGCCGCGTCCGTTGCTGCCGCGCCGGGCACGGCTGCCGTCGTCGTCAACGGCACCGGCATCTCGACCTCCAGGTCCAGCGCGCGGTCCTCGCCATCGGCCAGCATGGTCTCGATGCGGGCCAGCACCGCATCCCGGTCGTCGAGCCAGTCCTTGCCCGGGATGTCCAGCACGCGCCAGCCGAAGCTGCGCAGGATGCCGGGACGGAACACGTAGCGTTCGGCGGTATCCGTCACCGCCTCGGATGGCGTGTCGAGCAGGATCGCCAGCGCATAGCCCTGCCCCGACGGATCGGCGATGGCCAGGTCGCAGCGGAACTGCGAGCGGCCGACGTTGGCGTGCACCTGGTGGCCGCGCGCGCGCAACGCCTCGGCCAGCGCATCGCGGATGCTGTCGGGCGCGGCTGCGCGCGTGAAGGCGTCGCGCGCGCCTGGGTTCAGCGCGCCCAGCACCGACTGGGCGCGTTCGAACTGCCCGCGCGCACTGGCTTGCGCGAACTGCAGGAAGGCGCGCAGCGCGGCGGCGCCGTCGTTGTGCACGTTGGTGATTGCCTCGGCCTGGATCGTCGACACCACCGCCATCCGATGGCGTGCACGGCTGAAAATCACGTTCAGGCGCTTCTCGCCGCCGCGCTGGTTGATCGGGCCGAAGTTCATCATCATCCTGCCGTCCGGCCCCGGCGCGTAGCAGATGCTCAGGATGATCACGTCGCGCTCGTCGCCCTGCACGTTTTCCAGGTTCTTGACGAACAGCCCGTTGAACTGGTCGTCATCCTCGCGCACATACTCGCGCTCCAGGCGCATGGCGAAATCCGCGTCTTCGGCGGCCAGCGCCTCGAGCGCCGACTCGATGGCACCCTGCTGCGCTTCGGAAAATGCCACGATGCCCAGGCTCAGGCCGGTCTCGCGCCGCAGCAGCTCGCGCACGGTGCGGGCGATGTAGCCCGCCTCGGGCGCATTGCGGCGGTCGGCGTAGACGCCGTCGGCCAGCCGGTGGAAGCTGACCGGCCGCGCCAGCAGCGCGTCGGCGCCGGCGATGCCGGCATCCTCCTGGTCCGAGCGCAGCGGCGCCGCCTCATCCTCCGCCTGTTCCAGCACGCGGTCGGGAATGGTGACGAGGCGCCCGTCGTAGAACGCGGCGTTGGAAAAGCTGATGAGCGACTCGTGGCGGCTGCGGTAGTGCCACGCCAGCAGCGTGGCGGGCAGGTTGCGCGCGGCCTGGTTCAGCAGGCTGTCCGAATCGAGGTTGATGGCGATGCGCTCGCCCTCTTCTTCCACCACGATTTCGTCGTCGCCCTCGGCGCCGCCGGCCGTGAAGAAGGTGGTCGGCGGCAGCTGCATCTCGTCGCCGACCACCACCACCTGGCGTGCGCGGCTCAGCGCGGGCACGGCCTCCTCGGTGGGGATCTGGCTGGCCTCGTCGAAGATGACCACGTCGAACAGGTCCGGCGACAACGGCAGCGTGTCGGACACCGACAGCGGGCTCATCAGCCAGATCGGCTTCAGGTCGTTGATGACCAGGCCGGTCTCGTCGTCGGCGAGATCGCGGATCGAGCGGTGGCGCATGCTCTTGCCGAATTCATGCTCGAGTTCGCGGCGGCCGGTGGCGTATTGCTTCTTGAACGCCTTGCCATCGGCGTCGAGCATCGTCGCCGACAGCGAGGTCACGCGCACGTTTTCAGCGAACTGCCGGTGCCGCGCGGCACGCACCACCTGCGCGTTCAGCGCGAGCAGTTCGCGCTGGCCCTGGGCCACGGCGCGCGCTGCCTGTGCCAGCGCCGCGCCGCCAGAGCGCGCCAGCACCGGGTTGGCGCGGGTGAGGCGGCGCAGCGCCTCGTCGGCCACCAGGGCCTCCAGCTGCGCCGGCGCATGATCGAGCCATTGCAGCGCGGCGGCGCAGGCGGGATCGCCTGCGTGCACCGCGCGCAGCAGCGGCAGCAGGTCCGGCAGACAGTCGAGCGCCTCGCGCAGGTCACGCAGCAGTTCGGCGATGTCGCCCAGGCGCGCGTCGGCGGCCAGCGCCAGGCCGTCGCGCACGCGCTGCGCCAGCTTCTCCAGCGCCTCGCGCGCGCCGGCCTCGGCACGCGCCGCCGCGACCGGGTCGACGGCCTGGCGCAGGTGCGCGACCAGCTCGCGCGGTCCGGCGCCCGACTGCAGGCGCTGTTCGAGTTCGCCCAGCGCGCGCAGGAAGGCCTGCATCTCGCTCACGCCGTAGCGCCGGCGGCTGTCGGCATCGGCGGCCGCCAGCGCCGCGCTGGCGGCGTGCTCGGCGGCCAGCGCCTCCAGCACCTTGACGTAGCCCGGATGCACGGCGTGCTTGCCGAAGCCGTAGCGGCGCTTCAGTTCGCCGCGCAGGCGCCACCATGCGGGCTGGAGCCAGCGCGTGAACGACGGCTCCAGCCGCCGCGCCAGCGCCAGCGCGGCTTCCGTATCGCCGGGACTGAGCTTGTCTTGCCAGTGCGCGGTCGCCGCCTGCGCGTCGGCAAGCGCCTGCGCGCGCGCCTGCAGTTCCGCGCGGACCTCGCGCAGCGCGCCGTGCGCCGGCGCAGCCGGATCGAGCAGGTCAAGGTGCGCGGCGAGGCCCATGTCGAGCAGCCATTGGCTGTCGGCGGCAAGCGAGCGTGCCTGTTCCAGGCCGGCGTCATGGCTGATCAGGCTCGCGGTGCTGTCCAGCAGCGGATCAAGCGCGTCGAACAGCGCCTCGGCGTCGCTGCACAGTTGCTCGGCGCGGCCATACGCGCGCTCGTCATCCAGCAGCTGCCGGGACAATCGCGCAAAAGGATGCGCGGCCAGGCTGTCGACGCCGAAGCGCTCGCGCATCGCGCGGTGCACGCGGTGCGCCAGCTCGCGCTGGCGGTCCCAGGCCGCCAGTTCCGGCAGGCGCTCGCGCATGGCAGGCCCGCCTCCGGTACGGCCGGGTGCGCGGCGACGCGGCGCAGCAGCGCGCGCACGCTGTCGTCGAGCGCCGCGGGCGCGGCGGCCAGCGCCGACTCGAACGCATCGATGCGCTGCTGGTGCACGGCCATCGTCTCGGCCACGCGGGCGCGGCGCGCCGCCAGGGCATCGCCGTCGTGCGGCTGTGCGACCCACTGCTCGTAGCACGCGCGCAGGTCGGCAATAAAGGCCTTCTTGTCGGTCTGCGAATCGTGGATCAGGCAGCACAGCGGATCCAGCCCGCTCTGCTTGAGCCGGTGGAACACCACGTCGAGCGCGGCGCGTTTTTCGCAGACGAACAGCACGCGCTTGCCGCGCCCCGCATAGTCGGCAATCAGGTTGGTGATGGTCTGCGACTTGCCCGTGCCGGGCGGGCCCTGGATGATGAAGCTGCGCTGGCTGCGCGCAAGGCCGACCGCGGCGTTCTGCGTCGCGTCGGCCGCCACCACGTTCCACTGCTCGGCCGGTGCGAGCGGCGCCGGCGCCTGTGCCTCCACCTCGCGCGGCTCGATCGAAAACACGCGGTCGAACGCCGGATTGGCGCCGGGCTCGTCCAGCAACTGCGCGTAGTCGCGCACCAGCGACATCTTGCGGTAGTTGAAGTTGGCGAGCGTCACCTGCGTCAGGTCCAGGTCCCAGGCATAACGGTGCCCCTCGGACTCCTCCAGCACGTAGCCCTGGCGCGCTTCGCTTGCGGCGGGCGCGCTCATGTGCGGCCGGCGCGGACCAGCGCCTGGCGCGGCACCCGCCTCGAAGCGCTGCGGCAGTTCGCTCGGCCGCACCCAATGCTCGAACAGCGCGCGGCCCAGCGGCCGGTAGTCGTCCTGCGCATAGCTGTACGGCGGCAGCCAGCCGCCGCTGCGCGCGGCGGCCGCGCCCGGCCTGCGGCGCTGGAACTGCTGCATGCGCTGCAGCGCCTTCTGCCGCACCAGCCGCACCGCGGCCTTGTCGACCAGGCGCAGTTCCACCGACGGCTCCGAAGCGCGGATCTGCGCCAGGATGCCGGCGTGGATCGCTTCGAGCGAGGTCTTGCCCAGGTCCACGGTCTGGTCCAGCCGGATATCGTACAGCTGGCTCAGGGCGTGGCGCAGCACCGGGTTGAATTCGGCCTCGCCACCCGTGCACTGGATCACGTACTGGTCGCGCACGCCCTTGCGTTTGACCAGTTCCACCGGCACCCACAGCAGTGGCGTCACGATGCGCTCGTCCGGCGCCTCCTTCAGATTGTGCCAGCGCAGGAATGCCACCACCAGGCGCAGATTGCTGAAGCCGTACTCGGCCCGGTCGCGGCGGGTTTCGGCGATCAGGCGGTCCAGCGACGCCGGCAGGTAAGGCTGGTCGTCGAAACGCAGCCAGCGCTGCAGCGCGACCGGCTTGCCCGCAACCAGGTCGGCGGCGAACGGGCCGCCCCAGGTACAGATGTGCTCGGGCCGCACGCTTTCGATCTGCAGCATCAGCGGCACGCTGGCCACCGTCAGGTTCACACTGGCCGCGGTCGGCCGGAAATGCAGCAGGCGGTTGCGCCGCGAGAGATCGAACAGGCGGTCGCGCAGGTGCGTGAGCACGGCGGCGCGGCGCGGCGTGGCGCCGGCGGTGCCGGCCAGCGCGCGTTCCAGGTCGAGGCCTGGCGGCTGCTCGCGCCACGTGCGCAGCCGGGTCGCCAGCGCGGCAACATCGGTGGCGCGGTCGTGGCGGTTGATCTCGGTCATCTCGACGATCACCGCGGCGACGATCGGATGCAAGCGCTCGTCAAGCAGAAACAGGTTGCGGCGCTGCGCCACGAAGCTGCGCAGGTCGTCGTGGTCGGCGAAGTCCAGGCCGCAGGCCAGGCTCGCCAGCATCATGCCGAGCAGGAAGACGTCGCCGATCTCGTCATGGTGGCCGATGCGCCGCTCCCAGCTTGCCGGCCCCG
Source organism: Cupriavidus taiwanensis (assembly GCF_900250115.1). Lineage (NCBI taxonomy): Bacteria > Pseudomonadati > Pseudomonadota > Betaproteobacteria > Burkholderiales > Burkholderiaceae > Cupriavidus > Cupriavidus taiwanensis. Next base: position 1,787,568 of record NZ_LT984803.1, read on the forward strand.
GCAGGAATACCGGGCGCTCGATGGGCGCGGCCGCGTCAAGCTGCAGCGCCAGATCGGCATGGTCGCGCTGTCCGTCGTCGGCATGGCCGAGTTGCAGCGCGCCGACGATATTCAGGCCCGAGGCCGGATGCGGCTGCACGCGGTGCACGGCGCCGATGTCCATGACGGGCGTTTCGCCATCGGGCCGCCGCAGTCGCAGCCCGCCGTCCGTTTCCACCAGGATGCTGTCAGGATCGAGCGCGGCCACCCTGCCCTGCGCGTGCAGCGCGGCAACCTGCGCGAACAGTGGCAGCACCAGCACCAGCACGTCGTCGGTCGGCAGTGCCGCGCCCGCCTGCGCCTCGATCAGCGCGCGCAGCGTGCGCGGCTCGCGATCGCGGCCCGTACCGCCGCCCGTACCGCCGCCCGTACCGACGGGCGAGCCCTGAGTCGTGCTGTCAGTCATGCCCGGCCCTCCCTGGCCAGTTGGCGTTGGTAGCGGTCCAGCTCGCGCTTGCCGAAGCCGGCATCGCGGCGCAGGTTGCCTTGCAGCGCCGCCAGGCTGCCGAGCGCCTGCGCCACCTGGCCGGCGCGCAGCAGCGCTGAATCCTGCTGGTCGGGATCGGCGAGCGCCAGGTCCATCATCAGCGCGTTGAGATAGCCGCGCACGCTGTCGTCGGCCACGTCCGGACCCAGCCCCTCGGGGCCAAGCGCCGGTTCGTCGTCGCGCCAGTCGGGGAACATCATTCGTACCTGCGCGAGCACCGCCTCGCTCGCCAGCGACGTGCCGGCAAGAAAATGGGCCAGGAAGCCGCGCGTCAGCGCCTGCAGCCGGACCTGTCCCGGCAGGTCCAGCCTTTCCAGCGCCAGCGGGCCGTGCAGGCGGGCGCCGATCCATGCGTCAAGATCGGCCGCGCCCTCCCACCACAGCGCCAGCGCGCGGGCGCGGATAAAGGTCTCGGGATGGCCGTGGGCGGCGCTCGCATCCGCTTCGCGGGATTCGATCTCGGCCGCCTGGCGCAGGTAGGCTGCCGCGTCCACGCTGCCCATGCCGGTCTGCACCTTGACCAGCGTCGACACGGCCGGCGCCACCGCGGCGGCGGCCACGGCACCGCCGCGGTCGGCGAACAGCTCGGTGTGCAGCGCGTAGCGGCGCCAGGTCTCGCGATGGCTGGCGCTGGCGCCGGGGGCGGCCAGTGCGTCGTTGAGGACGCGGTCGGCCACCAGGAACTGGCCTTCGTCGCGCGACCACAGCAGGTAATGAGCGAGTTCGTGGCCAAAGACCGCCAGCAGTTCCGGCGGCGACAGCCGTTCCAGCAGCGGCCCCTGCACGACGATGTGGATCTCGCCCGGCACGTAGACCAGCGCGGCGTTCATGTCCTGGCCCGGGGACTGGTAGAGCGTCGCGGGCGCGTCGATGCCGAGCCGCGCCATCGCCCCGGCCAGCGCCGCATGCACGTCGGCATGCGCCTGCGCCTCGATGCGGTAGGTGTCGCGCAGCAACATCGCGCGCAGTGCCTCGCGGTGATCGGCAGCGGTCGCGCGGGCGCCGGCCCAGCGCCAGACCTCGGGCTCATGGCGGCGCAGGTAGTCGACCACAGATTGATGATAGGCCAGCGGCACCAGCGCGCCGCGATCCGGAGCGTGTGAGTCCATGCGGGACGTCCCAGGGTTGCGTGGTGGCCGATTCTACAGGGGCCACATGGCTTGCACGCCATCCATCGGCGCGGGCAGTGCCGGCACGGGCAGGGCCAGCGTCACGCTGTCGAAAAAAAGCGGGAGGCCAGCATGCCGACCGCGCGGGAGCGCGCGTGACGGCGGCAACAGTTGGTTTGCGTGGGCGGCTGCTGCGCCGCAAGTTTGTTTCCGCCCGACATTTGCTCCGGCTATCCTGGGAATTTGCTGATGACGGGGCTGCCACTGCATTTCTTCGGTCCGGATCCGGTGGCACGGCTTCTGCGTATGAGGGTGAGGACGCCCGCCGCGTTCTGCCCTTCTTACCGCAAACCGGAGTACCGCCATGATTCGCCAGTTCACCAACACGATCCTCGCCAGCGCCGCCATTGCAGCCGCCTGTACTGCCGGCGTCGCCAATGCCACCGCCCTCCCCGACCGCGCTTTTGCCGGCGACAAGTACGGCTGCACGTTGCGCGCCGACATGCGCGACGTCTATGGCGACGGCGCGCGAGCCGGCCGCTTCGACGTATTCATCGACGGTACCCGCGTCGAGGCATCGCCCGCCAGCGAGCACACCCTCTCCGGCCTGGACCGCAGTGGCGTGTCGGCCGACCCTGCCCGCAAGTTCGACGTCTACACTGACGGCGCACTGGCCGGCATGGACCGCAGCGGGGTATCGGCCGATCCCGCGCGCAAATTCGACGTCTATACCGATGGCGCCGTGGCATAAGCCCGTGCAAGGCGGGCCTGCCTCGGGCAGGCAGCCATCCAGACGCGACTGCCGGCGCTGGGCTGACGCGGGCTCCGCCGGCCGCAGAATGGGTCTCTTCTATAAGCATGGTGAAGAGGTCTGGGCGTGCAATGCCATGTATGCCGCGGCCCATTTCGACTTTGCCCCCTTGCCTCTCGACCCGCTGCGGAAGAAAAACCCCGCCTGAGCCGTGAGCCAGGTGCCAGGTGTGTGCGGTTCCACACAGAGCGACAACGCTGGACCGGACTGGCCAGCTCCCTCAGAGGGATATGCTCCGTCTGATCGCACGACGATATCTCCCCGAGGAGTCAGCGGTCCTGTCGGTGTCGGCTGCGACCTCAGCAAGTACGCGGGACAGCGAGAACCGCCTGGCAGTGTCGTCTGCTCCCATCCGTGTGGCGAACCATACGGCGAGCGACGTCCCAAGGTCTACAACTATTGGCTCTGGACAATATGCACAGTTGCAAGAAATGGTCGACCGCCACTAGTTAGATGAAGCCAACGTCTCAAAGGAGGAAAGCAATGAAGTACATGATCAGTTGGTTCGAACGCCCGCAAGGTTCGGCTACGGAGTACGAGAATGCCCAAAAGCGAATCCTCGATGTGTTTAGTCAGTGGAAGGCTCCGACCAATCTCAAGATCGAGTTTTTTGTCGTACGTGTGGGTGAGTGGGGTGGGCATATGCTGGTGGACTGCGACGATCCGTTGACAGTTCACAAGGCATGCTCAACATTCCCTGCGTTCGAATTCCGAGCGCACCCCGTAGTGCCCGTCGAAGACGCAGTCAGGGTTGAACTCGAAGCAATTGCTTGGCGTGACGGACTGAAAGGCTAGATATTCGAGAGCATCACGACAGCTTCCAACCGGCTCAGCGACTCGCCGGGGAGCCTGAGCCAGGGCTTGCCTAGCCAACTGGTGCCCGGCGTCAGACATGTGTTACAGATCGCCTTACACCTGGCCTTCCGGCCGGGCGGCACCGCGCAACTTGGCACTGCCCGCTTTGGCAATGTTAAAAAAGCTGGCGCCGGCCATCATAGTCGAGAACGATCTGGTTCATCGCGCCCAGCAGCGCTTGATCGCCGCCACCGAGCGACTGCCCGATCGCGCGCATATAGTCCAGCAATTGCGCCTGCGCGGCGTTGGCTACCTCTGTGGTAATCCCCTCGTCATCATGCAGGATCACGTACGACCGCGCGAAACCGTAGATCAGGAAGTAAGCCGCGGCGTGGCCCGGATCGGCGGACATCAGCGCCAGCGACTGCTCCTTGACCTTGAGGAATGCGTCCGTTCCCGGAACGCTGCTGGCAAATTGCTCGGTAACCGTCTTGAAGTCCATGGGATGTCTCTCAGGGGAAAAATCGAACTGCTCAGACCTGCTGCAACATGCGCCGCAACAGGCTGGCTCCGTCGGGACCCTTGTAGGCGCGCTGCCAGAGAGCCTCGACCATATTGGTGTAAAGCGACACAGCCTCCGGCGCGGCGGTCACCGAGGCGATGCCTGCCGAAATGTTGGGGAACTCGCCGAAGCGGAACGGGCTGATGGCCACGTATGAGCCGGTAGGTCGCTCGAAGACCTGGAACGTGGCGTTCGGCATGCTTTCATTGACGATGCCGATCTGCATGCCGGCATGCTGCTGTTCGAGCAACACCGCAATGCGCTCCACTTCCGCTCGCGCCGCCAGCGATCGCTCCATCCGGGTCGCGGGCGGCAGGTCCATCCGGCCGATCAGCCCGAAATGGACAAAGCGCTCAAGCTCGCGCAATCCGATCAGGCTGAGGATTGGCGCGGGATGCGACACATACGATTCCTTACGCTCGCGCAGCAGGGCCATGATGGCCTGGATTCGGCCGTCGTCGTTGTCGCCGCTCTCCCTGAGCATCTGATCGAGATAACGCTCATAGTCCGGCGAGGTCAGCAGGAATGAAATCGGCTCGAAATGCGCCAGGATCCGGGTAGCGCCTTGCTCGAGCTGGCGCATCCGTTCGATGTAGGCGATGGCCGACGGGTAGTATTCCGTGCCGGCGCCGAGCAGCGATTCCAGCGAGGTATCGAGGATGCCGGCCAGGCGCTCCAGGGTCTCGATCTTGACGATCTCGCCCTTCTCCATGCGATAGACCGCTGCGCGGGAAATGCCCAGCACTTCGGCAACCTGCTCGGCCCGCAGTTGCGCCCCGAGCCGGTAGGCACGCAGTCGCGCGCCCAGTGCCTCGAAGTCGATTCCGTCCGTGCCGGTGGCGCGACGTTCCATTTCAGTCTCAATAATTAGATTGAAGCCACTATAGCATGATGCCGCCGACGTGCGCGTTCTCTGTTAACGCGGGCTAGGGACAAACCCGGAGCGGCAGCAAAAACGCTTGCCATACCGCCACCGGCCGCATAGTCTAAAAAAATAGATTTTTACTGTCACTGCATGATTCCCGTAGGCCATGCGCGCCCAAGGAATCAACGCAGTGCTTTTTGAGGCTCTTTTAGTCTAAAAATGGAGACAGCATGACAAGCCAGCCCCTGACCCAACCCGCAGCCGCGACGGAGGCGCCAACGTCTCCCTATGCGTGGAAAGCCCTGGCTGGATCCGCAATCGGCTACGCCATGGACGGGTTCGACCTCCTGATCCTGGGCTTCATGCTGCCGGCGATCAGCGCGGCGCTTGCGCTCACCACCGGCCAGTCCGGCGCGCTGGTCACGTGGACCCTGGTCGGTGCCGTGGCCGGCGGCATCATCTTCGGCGCGCTGAGCGACCGCTATGGTCGCGTGCGGGTGCTGACCTGGACCATCGTGCTGTTCGCCGTATTCACCGGCATGTGCGCCCTGGCCCAGGGCTTCTGGGACCTGCTGGTCTACCGCACCATTGCCGGCATCGGGCTCGGCGGCGAGTTCGGCATCGGCATGGCGCTGGCCGCCGAGGCGTGGCCGGCCAGCAAGCGTGCGCGCGTGTCGTCCTATGTCGCGCTGGGCTGGCAATCGGGCGTGCTGATGGCCGCGTTGCTGACGCCGTTGCTGCTGCCGGTGGTCAGTTGGCGCGGGATGTTCGTGATCGGGGTACTGCCGGCGCTGGTGGCATGGTTTATCCGCAACCGCCTGCACGAGCCTGAAGTCTTCGTGCGCAGTGCGCGCACGGAAAAGAAGCCCAATGCATTCAGGCTGCTGGTCGCGGACCGCAACACCACACGCACCAGCCTGGGCATCGTGATCCTGTGTTCGGTCCAGAATTTCGGCTACTACGGCATCATGATCTGGCTGCCGACCTACCTGTCCAAGGCGCTCGGGTTTTCGCTGACCAAGTCTGCCTTGTGGACCTCGGTGACCATCGTCGGCATGATGATCGGCGTCTATGTCTTTGGCCACCTGGCGGACCGCATCGGACGCAAGCCGACGTTCCTGATTTTCCAGGCAGGCGCGGTGGCGATGGTGCTGACCTACGCCAGGCTGTCCGACCCCATGACCATGCTCTGGGCCGGCGCCGTCATGGGCATGTTCGTCAACGGCATGATCGGCGGATACGGCGCGCTGATCTCCGAGGCCTACCCGACCGCGGCCCGCGCCACCGCGCAGAACGTGCTGTTCAACATCGGCCGTGCCGTGGGCGGGCTGGGGCCGATCGTGGTTGGCGCCATCGCCGCGGCGTACTCGTTCCAGCTTGCCATCGCACTGCTTGCAAGCATCTACGTGATCGACATGATCGCCACCATCTTCCTCATCCCCGAACTGAAGGGCGTGGAACTGGAATAACGCCGGAGCCCTCCGGGCATTCTTCCGCTGCGCCGTCCGGCGCAGCGCCATCCTCAGGAGTCACCAACATGTGTGCCACCGTGTGTAGCGCGGATTCCGCGGCTACCGTAGCCTCCTATCGCTGTCGAATCGTTGAACACCACTGGGTCAACCAGCGCTACAAATACATCCGGCTCGAATCCGGGACCCCGATCGCGCCGATGACCCGGCCTGGACAGTTCTACCAGCTCAGCTGTCCCGCCACCGCCGATGCGCAGCCGTTCCTGCTGCGGCCGATGAGCGTCTATGGCGCCGGCCCGGAAAGCGGGCGCATCGAATTCCTCTACAACGTCACCGGCGTCGGCACGCGGGCGCTGGCCACGCTGCCGGTCGACGGCCACCTGGATATCGTCGGCCCGCTCGGCAATACCTTCACGTTCAAGCCGTCGTTCCGCCGCATCCTGGTGGTCGCGCGCGGCGTCGGGCTGGCGACGATGGCGCCGTTGATCCGCCAGGCCGCCGAGGCCGGCACCGCCATCACCGCGATCATGTCGGCGCGCACCGCGGGCGACCTGATGGAGAAGGAGTTCCTGCGCGGCGCCAGCGCCGAGGTTCACGCCGTGTTCGATGCCGACGGCACGTCTTCGGTCGAGGCCGTCGAAGCCCTGGCCCGCCGGCTAATCGACGCGCAACGCCCCGATGCCATCTACACCTGTGGCTCCCACCGTCTGCTGATGCTGCTACAGCGCGTGCTGGAGGACCACCCCGGCATCCAGGGCGAAGTTGCCATGGAGCAGCGCATGGCCTGCGGCATGGGCGTGTGCCTGTCGTGCGTGCGGCTGTTCGATTGCGACGGCGACAAGCAATTCCTCCGCGTCTGCCGCGAGGGTCCCGTTTTCAAGATTCGTGAAGTGGTTGGGGAGGTGGAATTTGGCTAATCTTACTGTCCGGGTTGGCGACCTGACGTTGCGCAACCCCGTGATGCCCGCATCGGGCTGCTTCGCCATCGAGTATCGCGAGGCGATGGATCTCAACCGGCTGGGCGCGCTGGTCATCAAGAGCGTTTCGCCGAAGTCGCGCGCGGGCAACCCCACGCCGCGCGTGGCGGAGACCTTCAGCGGCATGCTGAACTCGATCGGCATCCCCAGCAAGGGACTCGACTACTACCGCAATGAAGTGCTGCCGGCCTATACGCGGTACGACACGCCGGTGGTGGTATCGATTTCCGCAGATACCGCCGAGGAGTTCGGCGCCGCGTGCGCAGAAATGTCGTTGCCGGAAGTCGACGTGATCGAGGCCAACATCTCCTGCCCCAACCTGGAAGCAGACGGCATGGCCTTCGCCATGCTGCCCGAGACCACCTACAAGGCAGTCTCCGCCATCCGCCGCCGCACCCGGCATTCGTTCTGGGTCAAGCTGACGCCCAACGCCGGCAATATCGCCGCCGTGGCACGCGCGGCCGAGGAAGCCGGCGCCGATGCGATCGTGATGGGCAACACCGTGCTGGGCATGGCGATCGATATCCGCACGCGCAAGCCCAAGCTGGGCAATGTCATGGGAGGCCTCTCCGGGCCGGCAATCAAGCCGATTGCCCTGCGCCTGGTGCACCAGTGCTATCGCGCCGTGCGCATTCCCATCATTGGCTGCGGCGGCATCCAGAGCGCCGATGACGCGGTCGAATTCATGCTGGCGGGGGCGTCGGCCATCCAGGTGGGCACGGCCTCGTTCCGGGATCCGGCGGTCATGCAGAAGATCATCGACGGGCTCGATGCGTATTGCAAGCAGGCCGGCGTCGCCTCGATCCGGGACCTGACCGGGCAGGTGATCCTTGACCGCCAGCTCAGCGACCGCTGGCTGCGCTTTGCCCAGCAGTCGGGTTGAGCAACGGGACTTGCATATGGACATTCTGGAACTCAAGCCACTGGCCGAGCAGTTGTTCGCAGACATCGGCGCGTTGTCGTTCGATGGCGTCGGCATTACGCGCGACAGCTATGGTGCCGGCGAGTCTGCCGCGGTCGATTACCTGCGGCGCTTTGCCGGGCAGCACGGGCTGCAGGTGCAGAGCGATCGGGCCGCGAACCTTGTCTTCACCCTGCCCGACGAGGAGGCCGGCGCGCCGGCCGCATGGGTCGGCTCGCATGTCGATTCGGTCCCTCAGGGCGGCAACTTCGACGGTCTCGCGGGGATCGTCGCAGGTCTGCTGTGCCAGATCGCACGAAAGGCGCAAGGCATGTCCGGTGCCGCGCCGCTGCGCGTGATCGCCTTCCGTGGCGAGGAAAGCGCCTGGTTTGGCAAGGCTTACATGGGCTCGGGCGCCGCGCTGGGCAAGCTCACTCCGGACGACCTGGCGCTAAGGCACCGCAGTTCCGGCAAGGCGCTCGCGGACTGCATGGCGGCTGCTGGCGCGGATATCGAAGCCATTGCCGCGCAGCAACCGTTGTTCGACCGTACCGCGGCCGCGGCATACCTGGAGCTGCATATCGAACAGGGCCCGGTGATGGTGGCTCGCAAGCTGCCGCTGGCGGTGGTGCCCGGCATTCGCGGCAACGTGCGGCACAACCGCATCACCTGTCTCGGCGAACCCGGCCATTCCGGCGCGGTGCCGCGCTGGCTGCGCAAGGATGCGATGTTCGCCGTGGCCGAACTGATCACGCGGCTGGACGAACACTGGAAGGTGCTGCTTGAACGCGGCATCGACCTGGTCGTGACCACCGGGATTGTCTCCACCGATCCCGCCGAGCATTCGATTTCCCGGATTCCCGGCAAGGTCGATTTCAGCTTCGAGGCACGCAGCAAGAGCGTGGACACGCTGGAAGGCTTTTACCAGCTGCTGCGCACGGAATGCCAGGCCATCGGCCGCGACCGCGGCGTGCATTTCGAGTTCGACCGCCGCATCGAATCGGCGCCGGCGACGATGGACCTGGCGCTGTCGAACCTGCTGCGCGACGCGTGTACCGGCGCCGGCCTGCCGGTCGAGATGGTGCCGAGCGGCGCCGGACACGATGCCTCGCTGTTCGCCAATGCCGGCATCCCCACCGCCATGCTCTTTGTCCGCAACGAAAACGGATCGCACAATCCGGACGAGGCAATGGACCTGGATGATTTCATGCTCGGCACGCAAGTCATGTATCGGGCGCTCGAAGGCATCCCGTCCAGGAGGCAGGCATGACCGTGCAGACCCTGACCATCCGCCGCCCGGACGACTGGCACCTGCACCTGCGCGATGACGAACTGCTGCGCGCAGTGCTGCCGGCGTCCGCGCGCCAGTTCGGCCGTGCCGTCGTGATGCCCAACCTGAAGCCGCCGGTCACCACGGCGCAAGCCGCCATGGCCTATCGTGAGCGTATCCTTGGCGCATTGCCGCCGGGCTCCGCGTTCACGCCGCTGATGACCTGCTACCTGTGCGACACCACCGATCCGGCGGACATCCGCGCCGGCTTTGACGCCGGTGCCTTTGCCGCCGCAAAACTGTATCCCGCCGGCGCCACCACCCATTCCGAATATGGCGTGACGTCGATCGACCGTGTTGCCGGCGTGCTGTCTGCCATGCAGGACATCGGCATGCCGCTGCTGATCCACGGCGAGAGTACCGATCCGGCGGTCGATGTCTTCGACCGCGAAACCGCATTCCTGCACGCCACGCTGCAGCCGTTGCTGGCCCGCTACCCGCGTTTGAAGGTGGTGCTGGAACACATCACCACCGCCGAAGCAGCCGACTTCGTCATGCGCGACTCCAGCGGCAGGCTGGCTGCCACCATCACGCCGCAGCACCTGATGTTCAACCGCAATGCCATCTTTGCGGGGGGCATCCGGCCGCACTACTACTGCCTGCCGGTACTGAAGCGCGAGCGGCACCGGCTGGCGTTGCGGCGCGCCGCCACCTCGGGCTTGCCAGCGTTCTTCCTCGGCACCGATTCGGCACCGCACGACACGACCGCCAAGGAGTCCGCCTGCGGTTGTGCCGGCATCTTCAGCGCGCACGTCGCGTTGCAGGCCTACCTGACCGTATTCGAGGAGGAAGACGCCTTGGGGCGCTTTGAAGCCTTCGCCAGCGACAACGGCGCGCGCTTCTACGGCATGCCGCCGAACCGGGAGACGATTACGTTCCATCGCCGCCCCATGCGCGTGACGGAGCAGATCGACTTGCCGGATGGCCGGCACATTCGCCAGTTCCTCGCTGGCGAGACGCTGCCATGGACGCTCGCCTAGCGGACGACCACATTTATCGGATCGCATCATGACCAATACCTATCGCACCGAAACCGATCTGCTTGGCGAACGCCAGGTGCCGGCCGACGCCTACTACGGCGTCCACACCCTGCGGGCCTGGGAGAACTTCCAGATCAGCGGCACCCCCATCTCCTCATGGCCGGAGCTGATCATTGCGCTGGCCTCCGTCAAGCAGGCCGCCGCCGAGGCCAATGCCGAACTCGGCCTGTTGCCGGCCAACCTGCGCGACGCCATCCTGGCCGCCTGCCATGACGTGCGCGAAGGCATGCTGCACGACCAGTTCATCGTCGACACGATCCAGGGCGGCGCCGGCACGTCGACGAACATGAATGCCAATGAGGTCATCTGCAACCGCGCGCTCGAGCACATGGGCCACCGCAGGGGCGAATACCAGTTCCTGCACCCGAACGAGCACGTGAACATGGCGCAGAGCACCAACGACGTCTACCCCACAGCGCTGCGCATTGCCACGTACTTTGCCATCGAGCACCTGCTTGAAGCGATGGAAGTCCTGCGCGCCGCGTTCGACCGCAAGTCGAGTGAATTCTCCGGCCTGCTCAAGCTCGGCCGCACTCAGTTGCAGGATGCGGTGCCGATGACGCTCGGCCAGGAGTTCTCCACGTATGCGGTCATGCTCGAAGAGGACATGGCGCGCCTGCGCGAAACCGCCTTGCTGATCCGGGAAATCAACCTCGGCGCGACCGCGATCGGCACCGGCATCACTGCGCATCCCGACTACGCGCCGAGGGCCCTGTCCGCATTGCGGCGGATCACCGGCATCGACCTGTGCCTCGCACCCAACCTGGTGGAAGCCACGCAGGATTGCGGCGCCTTCGTGCAGATTTCCGGCGTGCTCAAGCGCATCGCCGTGAAGCTGTCCAAGACCTGCAACGACTTGCGGCTGCTGTCGAGCGGGCCGCGCGCAGGCTTCGGCGAGATCAACCTGCCGCCGATGCAGGCGGGGTCGTCGATCATGCCGGGCAAGGTCAACCCGGTCATCCCGGAAGTCGTGAACCAGATCGCCTTCGAGGTATTTGGCAACGACACCACCATCACCTTTGCCGCCGAGGCCGGCCAGTTGCAGCTCAATGCCTTCGAGCCGGTGATCGCCGCGAGCCTGTTGCGCAGTTTCCGGCACTTGACCAATGGCTGCGGGACGCTGGCGCGGAAATGCGTCGATGGCATTACCGCGAACCCTGAGCGCCTGCGCGAGACCATCGAGCGCTCGATCGCACTGGTTACGGCGCTCAATCCCGTGATCGGCTACAAGAACGCGACCTCGGTCGCAGCGGAAGCCCATGCCAAGGGCACCACCATCCGCGAAGTGGTGCTGGCACGGGGCCTGATGACCGCCGAGGCGCTCGACGAAGCATTGCGCCCCGAAACGCTGATCCGGCCGCGTGCCGACAAGCTGGCGGGCAAGCCATGAACGAGGGAATCCACATGTGCCATCGCAACGCTGTCGCGCTCGAGGGATCGGTCGGACGGGCGCTGCTCGAGGCCGGCTGTGTTCGCTTCCGCAGCGACGAGCCATTCCGCCTGCCCTCGGGTTGGGCCAGCCCGGCCTATATCGATTGCCGTCGGCTGATTTCCTACCCGGCTTTGCGTGGCGCGCTGTTGCGGCGCGGCCTGCGCCTGTTGCGCGAGCGCGGCCGTTTGAACGGCATCGACGTGGTCGCCGGCGCGGAGTCGAGCGGTATCGCGTTCGCTGCGTGGGTGGCCGAAGCGCTCGACCTGCCACTGGTCTACGTGCGCAAGGAAGCGCGCGGCATCGGCCCCGCCGCGCAAGTCGTCGGCGACATCCGCGCCGGCGACCGCGTGCTGCTGGTCGACGACATGATGGCAGCGGGCCGGTCCAAGGCCGTCTTCTGCGCGGCACTGTCCGACGCCGGCGCGGTCGTGCAGGACATCCTGGTCCTGTTCGACTACGGCACATTCCCGACGCAGGCGGCACTGTCCCGCTGGCAGCCGGGCATCCATGCCCTGGCCACGTGGCGCGACATCCTCGACGCAACGCTCGATTCGGGCGAAGTCGCGGAAGCGGACCTGGCCGAGCTGCAAGCCTTCCTGGCAGACCCGCCGCGCTGGTCCAGCGAGCACGGCGGCATCGCCGCCTAGCCCTCAACCACAAATTGTTTGCCAGCCTCTCGCCCGTCATGCACGGGCGGTGGCCCCCTTTTTCCCGATTTTCCTGAATCCCCGCCATGGACGACGCCTTCAAACAAAGCGCCCTCGCCTATCACCGCGCCCCCACGCCCGGCAAGATCTCGGTCACGCCGACCAAGCCACTCGGCAACCAGCAGGATCTGGCGCTGGCCTATTCCCCCGGCGTGGCCGCCGCTTGCGAGGCCATTCATGCCGATCCGCTCGACGCCCGGCATTACACAGCCCGCAACAACCTCGTCGGCGTGATCACCAACGGCACCGCGGTGCTGGGGCTGGGCAATCTCGGGCCGCTCGCCGCCAAGCCGGTCATGGAAGGCAAGGCCTGCCTGTTCAAGGCGTTCGCGGATATCGATGTGTTCGACCTGGAACTGGCGGAGACGGACCCCGACAAGCTCGTCAATGCCATCACCATGCTGGAGCCGACCTTCGGCGGCATTAACCTCGAAGACATCAAGGCGCCGGAATGCTTTCACATCGAGCAGGCTCTGCGGCAAAGGATGCAGATCCCGGTATTCCACGACGACCAGCACGGCACCGCGATCATTGCCGCCGCGGCGATCCTGAATGGCCTCAAGGTCGCTGGCAAGTCGATCGATCGCGTGAGGCTGGTGTGCTCCGGCGCAGGGGCCGCCGCGCTGGCGTGCCTGGACCTGCTGGTAAGCCTGGGGCTGCCGCGCGACCGCATTGCCGTGCTCGATTCGCGCGGCGTGGTCCTGGCGGACCGGCACGCGCTCGATCCCAGTAAGCGCCGCTTCGCACAGGCGCCCGGCATCTACGCGGCACGAACGCTCGGCGAGGCGCTGGAAGACGCCGACGTGTTCCTGGGCTGCTCCAGTGCCGGCGTGCTCAATCCGTCCATGTTGCGCGGCATGCGTGAACAGCCGCTGATCCTGGCCCTGGCCAACCCCGAACCGGAAATCCGACCGGAAGCGGCACGCCAGGCGCGGCCCGACTGCCTGATCGCGACGGGCCGCTCCGACTACCCGAACCAGGTCAACAACGTGCTGTGCTTCCCGTTCATCTTTCGCGGTGCGCTCGATGTGGGTGCGACCACGATCACCGAATCGATGAAGCTGGCATGCGTCCACGCGCTGGCCGCGTTGGCCGAAGAAGCGCCCGGGCACGAAGTCGCGGCCGCCTACCCCGGCGAGTCCTTCGAATTTGGCCGTGACTACCTGATTCCAAAGCCGTTCGATCCGCGCCTGATCACACGACTCGCACCCGCCGTCGCTCAGGCGGCCATCGACGCCGGCGTCGCACGCCGACCGATCGCGGACATGGCGGCCTATCGGGCGCAACTCGCGGCACGTCGCCTGCAAGCCTTCCCACGCCACACCAACTGAAAACAATCCGGAGGAGACCATGCAACTGAAACACCGGGCCCTGGCGACAGCCGCCATGGCCCTAAGCCTTACACAGCCTGCGCTGGCGCAATCCGGCGTCACCCTTTATGGCCAGGTCGACGCCTTCGTCGGCAGCACCCGCGCCTCGGGCGGCGAGCGCACGGCAATCCTCGGCGCGGGCGGGATGCAGACCTCGTACTGGGGCATGCGCGGCACCGAAGACCTGGGCGACGGGCTCAAGGCCATCTTCGACCTGAATGGTTTCTACCGCGTCGACACGGGGCGCTTCGGCCGCGCCGACACCGACGGCTTCCTGACGCGCAGCGCCTACGTCGGACTGCAATCGTCGCGGTATGGCACGGTGCGGCTCGGGCGCAATACCACGCCGTATTTCCTGTCGACGATCCTGTTCAACCCGCTGGTCGACTCCTACAATTTCGGCCCGTCGATTTTCCACACCTACAAGACGGCCACCGATGGGCGCGTGTTCGATCCCGGCATCATCGGTGATTCAGGGTGGTCGAACTCGGTGGTGTACTCGTCGCCAACGGCCGGCGGCCTGACGGTGAACCTGATCTATGCGTTCGGCGAGCAGCCGGGCAGCACCGGCCAGAATAAATGGGGCGGCAACCTCAACTATTTCGCCGGCGCCTTCGCCGCCACGGCCGCCTTCCAGCAGGTCAAGTTCAACACCGTGCCCGGCGACGTCACCGCACCCGCGGCACTCGTCGGCTTCGACAAGCAGACCGCGGCACAGCTTGGCGTCAGCTATGATTTCGGTGTCGCCAAGTTGTTCGGGCAGGCACAGTACATTCGTACCGCGATCCACGGCGCGCAGGATGATATCCAGCACGCAAACGGGCAGGTCGGCGTGTCGGTTCCCGTCGGGGCGGGCAGCCTATTGACCTCCTACGCCTATGGCAACACACGCAATGATGTGGCCGGGATGGGCCGGCATACGGCCGCGATTGCCTATGACTACAACCTGTCGAAGCGGACCGATCTGTATGCCGCGTATTTCTACGACCGCGTGACGGGGCGGCCGCATGCTGAGACGATAGGCGCCGGCATGCGGCATCGGTTCTAGGGCCCGGCGTGGGGCAGTTGCGCCGCGCCTGATGGTCGCGTTCGAGCACGACCATGTCAGCCCACGCGTTGCGCCTGTGCCCAGGCCAGATCCGCCACGCGCGCGAAACGCTCGCCCATCGCATGCGCCTCGGCACTGGACGCCGTGCCGCGTGCCGCACGTCCCCTGACGCCGTGCAGGATCGCCGCGAAGCGGAACATGTTGAAGGCGATGTAGAAGTCCAGGTCGGCGATGCCGTCGCGCCCGGTGCGGCGGCAATAGGCCGCGACGTACGCCGCCTCGTCCGGCAGGCCCGCCGCCGCCAGGTCCCGTCCCGCGATGCCACCCAGGATATCGGGTGGCATGCGGAACATCATGGCGTGGTAGGCAAAATCGGCCAGCGGATCGCCCAGTGTCGACAGTTCCCAGTCCAGCACGGCCAGCACGCGCGGCTCGGTCGGATGGAAGATCAGGTTGTCGGCGCGGAAGTCGCCGTGGGTGATGGCAACGTCATCGGTAGCGGGCAGATGCTCCGGCAGCCACTCGACCAGCCGGTCCATGGCCGGATGCCGGCCCGCCAGCTCGTCCCCGAGGTACTGCTTCGACCAGCGCGCAACCTGCCGCGCGACATAGCCGCCCGCCCTGCCATAGTCACCGAGCCCGGTCGCGTGCGGGTCGATGATATGCAGGCTGGCCAGGGTCGCGTTCATCGCTTCCATGTACGCGGCGCGCTCGTCGCGCGGCACATCGGCAAAGCCGGCATCCCAGAAGATGCGGCCTTCGACCATGTCCATGACGAAGAACCAGCTGCCGATCACCGAATCGTCGGTGCAGAGCCCGTGGATACGGGGCACCGGAAAACCCGCCTGGCCCAGCGCCGCCATCACCCGGGCTTCGCGTTCCACCGCATGCGCGCCCTTGAGCAGTTCGCCGGGCGGCTTGCGCCGCAGCACATAGCTGTGTCCGGGCGTGCGCAGCCGATAGGTCGGGTTGGACTGCCCGCCGTTGAACTGGTCGATCGTCAGCGGTCCGGCATAGCCCTCGACGTGCTGCGCCATCCAGCGCTCGAGCGCCGCCTGGTCGAAGCGGTGCTGTTCGCGCACCGGCACCGTACCGGCGAAATCGTTCGCCTCAGCCATGGCTCGCCTCGCCGTTCAGGGTCTTGCGCTTGATCATCTTCGCCAGCGACCACTTGTGAACTTCGGTGGGGCCGTCATAGATGCGGAACGCGCGCACTTCGCGGAACACCTGCTCGACGATCGTGTCGCGCGACACGCCCGTGCCGCCCATGACCTGCACGCAGCGGTCCGCGACGCGGTACACCGCTTCGGACACCGCCACCTTGGCCATCGAGCTTTCGTTGGTGCCGAGCACGCCGCCGTCGAGCACGCCCGCGCACCAGTCGATCATCAGCGCTGCCTGCTGCAGGTCGATCAGGTTCTCGGCCAGCATGAAGCCCACCGCCTCGTGGTCGATCAGCAGCTTGCCGAAGGCCTTGCGCCGGGTCGCGTAGGCCGTGGCGATCTCATTCGCGCGCGTCGCGCAGCCGTGCCAGCGCATGCAATGCGACAGACGCGCCGGCGACAGCCGCACCTGCGCGTAGCGAAAGCCTTCGTTGACTTCGCCGAGCACCTGGCTGGCCGGCACGCGCAGGTTCTCGATGACGATCAGCGCATGGCCGCCCGGCATCGAATTGTCGATGGTGTCGAGCACGCGTTCGATGCGGATGGCCGGGTGCGGCAGGTCCACCAGGAACATGGTCGATTGGACCTTGTCGTCGCTGCCGGTGCGCGCCATCACGATGCCGACCGCCGCTCCTTCTGCGCCGGTGATGAACATCTTGCGGCCATTGATGACCCACTCGTCACCTTGCTGCACGGCGATAGTCTGCAGCATCGACGGATCCGACCCGGCGCCGCCTTCCTCGGCCGGCTCGGTCATGAAGAAGGCCGAACGCGCCTCTCCGCTCACGAGCTTGTCTAGGAAGCGACGCTTCTGTTCCGGCGTTGCGACCTTGCCGAGCAGGTACATATTGCCTTCGTCCGGCGCCATCGTATTGACGGCCACGGGCCCCAGCGGCGACAGCGCCGAACGCTTGAGCACCGCCGCCGTCTCCAGCTGCGTCAGGTGGCTGCCGTCGGGCAGGATGTGCGGCGTCATCACGCCGGCTTCGCGCGCCCTGGCGCGCAGTTCGCGCACCAGCTCCTCGGTCGGGCCGTGGCCGGCGTTGCGGGGATCGCGCTCATAAGGCGCGACAACCTCGCGCACGAAGGCCTCGACGCGGTCGGCAATGGCCTTGCTGCGCTCGGTGGGACAGGGAGTGAACATGGGAGCTTGCCTCAAAGCGAATTGATGGAATGGCCGCCGTCGACGGGCAGCACCGTGCCGGTCATGAAGTCGGACGCCTCGGAAGCCAGCAGCAGCAGCGCGCCGTCAAGCTGGCGCGGCTGCCCGAGCCGGCGCTGCGGGATGCGCCGGATCAGCGCCTGTCCGCTCTCGGTCTCGAAGAAGCTGCGGTTGATATCGGTCTCGAAGTAGCCCGGCGCCAGCGCGTTCACCCGGATGCCATGGCGCGCCCATTCCAGCGCCAGCGAGCGCGTCAGGTGGATCAGGCCCGCCTTGGCCGCCGTGTACGCCGGCACCTGCTGGGCCACGCGCAGCCCGAGGATCGACGCGATGTTGATGATGCTGCCGGGCGTGTCGGTATCGCGCATCATGCGCGCGGCACGCTGCGCCACGCGCCAGGCGCCGTTCAGGTTGGTATCGATCACGCTTTGCCACTGCGACTCGTCCACATCCATGGCCGCGCCGGTGGTCGCGATGCCGGCGCTGTTGACGACGATCTGCACCGGCCCCAGTTCGCGCTGCGCGCCCTCGAACGCCGAATCGACCCAGATCGGATCCCTTACGTCGAGCGCGACCACGCAACCCTGTCCGCCTTGTTGGCGCAGTTCGGCCAGCAGCGCCTCGCCTTCCGCCACGCGCCGTCCGGCCAATGCCACCTTGCAGCCCGCGCGCGAGAGGGTCTTCGCGAAATGCAGGCCGAGCCCGCTGAAGGCGCCGGTGACCAGCGCCACCTTGCCCTCGAGGTCTGCGAACGGGTTAAGGCTGCGTCCTTGCTCGCAATTCATTGCCATGTCTCCTCTGATACGGTTCGATCTTGCCCTGACATCGACCTTATGCCGCCTTGACCATGTCCTCGACCACCTTCTTGGCGTCGCCGAACACCATCATGGTCTTGTCCATGTAGAACAGCTCGTTGTCCAGCCCGGCGTAGCCGGCCGCCATCGAGCGCTTGTTGACGATGATGGTCTTGGCCTTGTACGCCTCCAGGATCGGCATGCCGGCGATCGGCGACTTGGGATCGGTCTTGGCCGACGGATTGACCACGTCGTTGGCGCCCAGCACCAGCACCACGTCGGCCTGGCCGAACTCGCTGTTGATGTCCTCCATCTCGAAGACCTGGTCGTACGGCACCTCGGCCTCGGCCAGCAGCACGTTCATGTGCCCCGGCATGCGGCCCGCCACCGGGTGGATCGCGTACTTTACGGTCACGCCCTTCTCGGCCAGCTTCTCGGTCAGTTCCTTGAGCGCGTGCTGGGCGCGCGCCACCGCCAGGCCGTAGCCGGGCACGATGATCACGGTCTCGGCGTTGCCCATCAGGAAGGCGGCGTCATCCGCCGAACCCGACTTGACGTTGCGCTGCGCCTGCGCGCCGGCCGCCGCGCCAGCCGATGCATCGCCGCCGAAGCCGCCCAGGATCACGTTGAAGAACGAGCGGTTCATCGCGCGGCACATGATGTACGAGAGGATCGCACCGCTGGAGCCCACCAGCGAGCCGGCGATGATCAGCATCGGGTTGTTCAGCGAGAAGCCGATGCCGGCCGCGGCCCAGCCCGAGTACGAATTCAGCATCGACACCACCACCGGCATGTCGGCGCCGCCGATCGGGATGATGATCAGCACGCCCAGCACGAAGGCGATCGCCAGCATCACCAGGAACGGCAGCCATTCCTGCGTCATGAAGAAGGCGATGCCGAAGCCGACCATGGCCACCGCCAGCGCCAGGTTCAGCAGGTGCTGGCCGGCGAACACCACCGGCGCGCCCTGGAACAGGCGGAACTTGTAGCGCCCGGCCAGCTTGCCGAAGGCGATCACCGAGCCCGAGAACGTGATCGCGCCGACGAAGCAGCCGATAAAGAGCTCGATGCGGTTGCCCAGCGGGATCAGGTGCGAGCCGGCCGGGCTGATGCCGAAGGCCGCAGGCTCGGCCACCGCGGCCACCGCGATGAACACCGCCGCCAGGCCGATCAGCGAGTGCATCGCCGCGACCAGTTCGGGCATCTTGGTCATCTCGACCTTCTTCGCGACATAGGCGCCGATGCCGCCGCCGACCACCAGCCCGGCCAGGATCAGCGCCAGACCCGACCCCGCCCCCGTGCCGCTGCCGGCCGCCAGGAACTCGTTCCTGAGCTTGAGGATCAGCGCCACCGTGGTGAGTGCAGCCACCGCCATGCCGATCATGCCGAAGGCATTGCCCTTGCGCGCCGAGGCCGGGTGAGACAGCCCCTTGAGCGCCTGGATGAAGCAGACCGACGCGCCGAGGTAGAACAGCGTCACGGTATTCATGGACAGTCCATTCATCTCGGCATCTCCACCAGTTCGCCGCCGGCGGTCGCGGGCGTTTTTGCGGGCTGCGCCTTGGGCGCCTTCTTGCGGAACATCTCGAGCATGCGCTGGGTCACCAGGAAGCCGCCGAACACATTGACCGCGGCCAGCGCCACGGCGAGCGTGCCCATCGCGCGGCCCACGCCGCCTTCGGTCAGGCCGGCGGCCAGCATGGCGCCGACGATGATGATGGCCGAGATCGCGTTGGTCACCGCCATCAGCGGGGTGTGCAGCGCGGGCGTGACCGTCCACACCACGTGGTAGCCCACGTAGATCGCCAGCACGAAGATGATCAGGTTGATCACCGTGTGGTTCACCATTTCCATGGATGTCTCCTTAGCCGGCCAGCGCCGCTTCTTCGCGCCGCGTCATCAGGCAGGCGGCGACGATGTCATCTTCGAGGTTGAGCGTGAACTGGCCGTCCTTGTCGATGACCAGCTTGAGGAAGTCCAGCACGTTGCGCGCATAGAGCGCCGAGGCGTCGGCCGCGACCATGCTGGCCAGGTTGGTATGGCCGATCAGGATCACGCCGTTGTGGTTGACCACCTGGTCGGCCACCGTCAGCGGGCAGTTGCCGCCCTGCGCGGCGGCCAGGTCCACCACCACCGAGCCGGGCTTCATCTGCGCCACGGTGGCTTCCTGCAGCAGCACCGGCGCCTTGCGGCCCGGAATCAGCGCGGTGGTGATGACGATGTCGGCCTGGAGCGCGCGCTGGTGCACCAGCTCGGCCTGGCGCTTCATCCAGTCCGGCGGCATCGGGCGCGCATAGCCGCCCACGCCCTGCGCGATCTCGCGCTCTTCGTCGGTCAGGAACGGCACGTCGAGGAACTTGCCGCCGAGCGATTCGATCTGCTCCTTGACCGCGGGGCGCACGTCCGAGGCTTCGATCACCGCGCCCAGGCGCTTGGCGGTGGCGATTGCCTGCAGGCCGGCCACGCCGGCGCCCAGGATCAGCACGCGCGCGGCCTTGACGGTGCCGGCGGCGGTCATCAGCATCGGCATGAAGCGCTGGTAGTGGTGCGCGGCCACCAGCACGGCCTTGTAGCCGGCGATATTGGCCTGTGACGACAGCACGTCCATGCTCTGCGCGCGCGTGCTGCGCGGCGCGGCCTCGAGCGCGAAGGCGGTGATGTTGGCGGCCGACATGCGCGCGTTGTTCTCGGCATCGAACGGGTTGAGCATGCCCACCAGCACCGCGCCGGGCTGCATCTGCGCCAGTTCGGCGGCCTCGGGCGCGCGCACCTTGAGCACCAGCGGCGCCGACAGCGCGTCGGCTGCGGTGCCAATCGTAGCGCCGGCGGCTTCATAAGCGCTGTCAGGCTGGCTGGCACGCAAACCGGCGCCAGCTTGCACCACGACCTGGTGGCCTTGTGCGACGTATTTCTTGACCGTCTCTGGCGTAGCGGCGACGCGCGCCTCTCCCGCCCGAGTCTCAGTCGGGATGCCTATCTGCATGGTTCCATCTCCTGTGATCCGCTGCGCCTGCCGGCATGGGGACGCTGCGTGCCGGGCACCGCTTGCGGGCCACTGCCGCCTGCGGTGCCGGCCGGGTGGTGCCCCCTCAGCGGGGCACTTCGCCTTCGAGCGTCACGCGGTTGAGTACGCGCTCGGCATTGCCGTAGTCATGGACGGCGTAGTGCATGGTGCAGCGGTTGTCCCACATCACCACATCGCCTTCCTGCCACATGTGGCGGTAGACGTTGTCCGGCGTGACCGAGTGCTCGTACAGGAAGTCGAGCAGCGGACGGCTTTCCGCCACGGTCATGCCGTCGATGCACTCGGCGGTGTCCGGGTGGCCGACGTACAGTGCCTTGCGGCCCGTTTCAGGATGCGTGCGCACGATCGGGTGCACGGCCGAAGGCACTTTGTCGGCGCCGGTCATCCTGGCCAGCCGCGCGCCGGTGAAGCGTGCGCGCAGGCCCTCGATCAGCCGCTGCATGGCCGGCGACAGGCGCTCGTACGAGAGATACTGGTTGCACCACATGGTGTCGCCGCCGATCGGAATCGTCACGCCCGACAGGATCGAGATCTTGGGCGGCACCGCGGTGTAGATCGAGTCCGAGTGCCACGCTTCGGTCGAGGCGGTCTCTTTGGGGATCCTGGTGACCTGGAACAGCTCCGGGAACTCCGCCAGCCCCTTGAGCAGCGGGTTGCCCTGCACCGGCGTGCCCCACAGCCGGGCAAAGGCTACCTGCGCAGCCGGCTGCAGGAACTGGCCGCGGAACACGAGCATGCCGTGCTCGAGGAAGGCCTGGTGCAGCACCTGGAAGGTGGCGTCGTTGATCGGGTCGTTCAGGTTGACGCCGGTCACGGATGCTCCGACCGAACCGGTCAGCGGCTTGATTTCGATGGTCATGATGTCTCCTCTCGTGTCGATGGCTTCAGTCGACCAGCAGCACGATCTTGCCGACGTGCTGGTCTTGCTTCATGTATGCATGCGCCGCGTGGATGTCGGTCATGGCGAAGGTGCGGTCGATCGGCAGCCGCACACGGCCCGCGCGCAGGAACGGCAACAGGTCGCGCGCGCACGCCTGGATGCATTCGAGCCGCTCCTGCTCGGTACGGGTACGGAAGGTCACGCCGATCAGCTGCAGGCGCTTGAGCCACAGCTGGGCCAGGTCGATCTGCGCCGTGGCCGAGCCCAGCCGCGCGATGTTCACGAGCCGGCCCTGGACCGCGAGGCTCTTCATATTGGCTTCGAACACCGGCCCGCCGACCGTGTCGATGATCACGTCGACGCCCTTGTTGCCGGTCGCCGCCATCACCTTCTCGACCTGGTCGTCAGTCGACGAGTCGATGCCGACGTCCACGCCGTACTGGCTGAGCTTGTCGAGCTTGGCAGCCGAGCGCGACTGGGCCATGACCGGCCTGGCGCCCATCAGCGACGCGATCTGGATGGCGGCCATGGCCACGCCGCCCGACGCGCCGTTGACCAGCACCGACTCTCCCGGCTGGAGCCGCCCGTTCACCACCAGCGCGTCGTGCGCGGTGATAAAGACATTGGGGAACGCGGCGGCATCGATCCACGACATGCCATCCGGCACGGCGATCAGCGCCATCGGGTCCGACACCACATACTCGGCCTGGCAGCCCTTGCCGTGCCCCATGACCCGGTCGCCCTTGCGCCAGCCGTGCACGCCGTCGCCGACTTCGGCCACCTCGCCCGCGAACTCGACGCCAGTGGTGATGGTATTGCCGGTACGCAACTCCTTCGCCTGGTTGATCTCACCGCGGTTCAGGCCCGACGCACGCACCCTGACCAAAACCTGCCCCGGCCCCGCGACCGGCGCCGGAATATCCTGCACCTCGACCGTGCCGCCCTCCGGGCCCGGCACCACACGAATTGCTTTCACCATTGACTCCTTCCTGGTTTCCTTCTGTTCCTGGCTGCCAATCTCAAGCACACCCGAGCGCCGCCGCACGGATCAGCGCAAGCCGCGTCAGCGCGCGTTCGGCCGCGGCTTCTCCGCCAGGATGGTTGCCCCGCACAAACGGCGCCCGCAGGTCTTCGATGGCCGCCAGTGCGGCCACCGGCTTTTCCGCCGCCACTGACAGCCGCCGGAACTCATTCACCGTCAGCAAATACGTGTGAAACACATCCTGCTGCGCCGGCGCAGTCCCAAGCTTGTGGAGCAGCACGTTCAGCCAGTGCGTGCCGGCGAGCATGGCGGCTTCGATCGTCATCTCGTAGTCGGCCGGTCCGCATTTCTGCAGCGATGCCTCGATGCGGCGGGCTATCGCGATGTGTCCTTCAATGTCCATGTGCGCCCCCTTCCATGCGCGTCGCCAGCAAAGCCAGGCAATGCCGCAGCGCCGTGTCGCAGCTGCGGGCGATCGCATCGGTCGGGACCAGGCCCTCGCGCAGGCACGGGTCGCGGTAATGCTCGATGCGCTCCATGTCGTCCATCATCGCCGCGATGTCGGCGGGTACGGGCGCTTCCACTTTCGGGCGCCCGACATGCAGCACGTCACCCAGCGGCCGGAGCGCCGCCTGCAGCTTGCCGTCAGGTTGCGGCACCAGATAGACGCCGGGTTGCGTGGCGAACATGTCGTCGTCCAGCGTGATCCCGGCCTGATGCAGTGCTGCATTGACCGCATGTGTGCCGGCCGTCATGCCGGCCCAGAACCACAGCTCGAAATCCTGGAGCGGATCCAGGCGCTCGCGCAGTGCCTGAAGCTTCGCAATCTTTTCCAGGTGTGACACCACCTTCATGCCTGTCTCCTGCTGTTGAACAGATTGGCGCAGAACTGTGGCGCCGTTGACATGACGATAGACACGCCGCATGCCGATGTCAACAACTTCTATATAGGACTTTCATGGAGGAGTAGTGGTTTTCTCGGATGAATGCGCGATTCGTCTTGACTAAGCCCGGTGCAATTCCCTACATTGCACTCAACACCTATACAGGAGTTGATCAATGCCCCGAGCCATCGTACTGAACCCAACCGACAATGTGGCCACGCTGCTGGACGCGGGCCACGCCGGGCAAGTGTGCGTCCTGCAAGGCGAGCGGTCAGGAGAACTGGTCCTGCTGCAGGACGTGCCCTTCGGCCACAAGATTTGCATCACCGACACGCCTTCGGGCGTCGACATCGTCAAGTACGGCCAGGTGATCGGCCGCGCCAGTCACATGATCCGGGCCGGCGAACACATGCACGTTCACAACATCGAATCGGCGCGCGCGCGCGGCGACCTGCACCAGGGCTGACACAGATGGCAACCACCTTTCTCGGATATCCGCGCGAAAACGGCGCGGTCGGCGTGCGCAACTGGGTCGCCGTCGTTTCGGTCATGGACAACTGCAACCCGGTGACGCGCACGATTGCGCGCACCGTTGGCGGCTGCATTCCCGTCACCACGCTGTTCGTGCGCGGCCAGTTCGGCGCGGACCTCGATTTCGCGTTCGAATCGCTGGCCGGGCTGGGCCGCAATCCCAATATCGCGGCGGTGCTGCTGGTGGGCCTGGAGCCTTCGTCCACGGAAGAGGTGGCGCGCCGCATCCAGGCCAGCGGCAAGCCGATCGAGCGCGTGCACCTGCAACCCAACGGCACCGTCGACTGCATCGCCGAAGGCACGCGCAAGGCGGCCAGGCTGTCGCTGGCCGCGTCGCGTGCGCGCCGCGTGCCGTGCCCGGTGTCGTCACTGGTGATCGGCGTGGAATGCGGCGGATCGGATACCACCTCGGGCCTGAGCTGCAATCCGGTCATCGGCCGCATGGCGGACATGGTGATCGCCGAAGGCGGCACCGTGATCATCTCGGAGACCTCGGAGTTCATCGGCGCCGATCACCTGTTCGCCGAACGCGCCGCCGACGGCCGCGTGCGCGAGGCCTTCGTCACCGCGGTGCGCAATATGGAAAACCTGGCGATCTCGCGCGGCGTCGACATGCGCGAAGACCAGCCTTCGCCCGACAACAAGCGCGGTGGCCTGACCACCGTCGAGGAAAAAGCGCTGGGCGCCATGGCCAAGGCCGGCAGCACGCCGCTGGTGGGCGTGCTGCGCTACGGGGAGGCACCGCGCAAGCCGGGCCTGCATTTCATGGACGCACCGGCCGCGGCAGTGGAAAATCTGACTGCGCTTGCCGCCGGCGGGTGCCAGCTCACGTTCTTCGGCACGGGCGTGGGCAACCCGATCGGCAGCATGGTGGCACCGACCGTCAAGGTGTGCGGCAACGTCAATACGCTGCAGACCATGGCCGACAACATAGATTTCGACGTCAGCGGCGTCCTGCAGCACGGAGAGAAGATCTCCGACCTCGGCGAGCAGCTGTATGCCTATGCGATGGACATCGCATCGGGCACGCAACTGACCAGCGAGGTGCTCGATGTCCGGGAGATCGCGATCAGTCGATTCGCACTGAGCCTCTGAGCAACCATGACCAAACTGAACAGCGTCTCCGACGCGATCATCCGCTCCATCGAATCCGGCGCACTGCGCGAGGGCGACCGCCTGCCGTCAGAGGCAGAGCTGGCCGCCATGCATGGGGTAAGCGTCGGCACCATTCAGAAAGCGCTGATCCGGCTGACGCACTCGGGACTGATCACGCGCGAACAGGGGCGCGGCACCTTCGTGTCCGGTACGCGGGTTGCGCCGGCGGACGTGCGCTACCTGCGCTTTCGCGACGAAGAGGGCAACGAGCTGCCGTCCTACGTCCACGCGCGCTCGGTCAAGCGCATCAAGAAGAAGGGGCCGTGGGCGGACTTCCTCGAAGGCGATGGCTACGTGCGCATCGAGCGCGTGATCAACGTCGGCGGGCGCTTTGACCTGTACAGCGAATTCTGGCTGCGCGAGGAAGACTTCGCGCAACTGGGCGGACTCGACCGCGAGGCGCTCGAGAAGAACCTGCGCGAACTGATCGGCCAGCGCCTGTCGCTGCCGACGCTGCGCGTGGACCAGTGGATCCGCTTTGAAAAGCCGCCGGCAACGGTCGCGCGCCAGCTCGGCATCGACCCCGAGGCGCCGGCCTTCATCATGGAAATGCGCGGCTACACGCTGCGCGACCAGCCGCTCTATTACCAGTCGGTCTACGCCGCGCCGTTCACCGAGCGGCTGATGATCGTGCGGGAGAAATCGTCATGACGACCCGATGGAATGTCCAAGGCCTGGAGCAATGGACGTCGGCCGTATTCGAATCGTGCGGCGTGGCGCCCGAACATGCCGTCGAGGCCGCCACCGCGCTCGTGCGCAGCGAACTGCGCGGCTACAAGACGCATGGCATGACGCGCGTGCCGTCCTACGTCGATCGCCTCCGCGCCGGCGACTTCAATCCGCGCGCGGCGATGTCGCACCGCGCCTTTGCCGGTGGCATCGTGCTGGACGCCGATGGCGCCATGGGCCAGGTTGCCGGGCCGCATGCCGTCCGGCTCGGGCTTGAGGCCCTGGAAGCGAGCGCGTCCGTGCTGGTCGCGGTGCAGGCGTGCGGCCACCTCGGCGCACTCGGCATCCATGCACTGCTCGCGGCCGAGGCCGGCGCGTTCTGCATGGTCGGCCAGCGCACCCCGCCGGTGCTCGGCATGGAAGGCTTCTCCGGCCCCGCCATCGGCCACAACCCGATCGCCTTCGGCTGTCCGCTGCCGGGCCAGGCGCCGATCGTATTCGACGTGGCGTGCAGCGTTGCCGCGCGCGGCCACATCCTGCTTGCCGCCCGCGAGGGCAAACCCATTCCCGAAGGCTGGGCGCTCGATGCCGACGGCCAGCCGACCACCGATGCGCAACGCGCGCTCGCCGGCTCGCTGCTGCCCACGGGCGGCCACAAGGGCATCGGCATCGCCATGATGGTGGAGTGCCTGGCGGGTGCGCTGGCCGCCACGGCAGATTCGCTATCGCCGGAGCGCAACCACGTCGGCAGCGGCGGCGCGGTCGGACGCCAGGGCGGCTTTGTCTGGCTGGTCAAGCCCGAGGCCTTCTCCGGCCAGGGCGTCTTCGCCGACTACATGGCGCAGTGGACCGGAAATTACCTTGCCGCCGGCGGCGGGGATGCAAGGCTCCCCGGCCACCGCGGCGACACGCTGGAGCGCGAGGGCCGCGCACGCGGCGTCGCGCTGCCCGATGCCATCGCCCGTGAACTGGGCGCGCTGGGCCAGCAGCTAGGTATCCCCTTTCCCGACTGATCCGGCCGCATAGACATAGAGATTGCAGAGATCCGGGCTACCGGCAGACGCTGGCCGTCCCTACCCCATCAAACACACTGGCTCAATCCGCCCCATGAACGCTCCAATTCTCCCCGACGCGGCCCGGAAGGCCATGGCAGCCGTCTCGATCGACGACAAGTACGCGCTCGAATCCGGCCGCGCCTACATGAGCGGCGTGCAGGCGCTGGTGCGCCTGCCGCTGCTGCAACGCCGGCGCGACGCCATGGCGGGCCACAACACCGCGGCGTTCATTTCCGGCTACCGCGGCTCGCCGCTCGGCAACTATGACCAGGCCATGTGGCAGGCGAAGAAGTACCTCGCCGACAACCACGTCGTGTTCAAGCCCGGCGTCAACGAAGAGCTCGGCGTCACGGCCGTGTGGGGATCGCAGCAGCTGGACTTCGATGCGGACAGCAAGAAGTACGACGGCGTGTTCGGCATCTGGTACGGCAAGGGCCCCGGCGTCGACCGCAGCGGCGACGCGCTCAAGCATGCCAACCTGGCCGGCACGTCGCGGCTCGGCGGCGTGATCGCGCTGGCCGGCGACGACCACGTGTCCAAGAGCAGCACGCTGGCGCACCAGAGCGACCACACCTTTATCGCCTGCGGCCTGCCGGTGTTGTTCCCGTCGAACGTGCAGGACATCCTGGACCTGGGCGTGCACGCGTTCGCCATGAGCCGCTTCAGCGGCCTGTGGTCCGGCATGAAGACCGTGCAGGAGGTGGTGGAATCGGGCTCGTCGGTCATCACGGATTCGGACCGCGTGCGCATCGTGCTGCCCGAAGACTTCGCCATGCCCGAGGGCGGCCTGCATATCCGCTGGCCCGACGACCCGCTCGCCGCCGAGGCGCGCATGATGGAGTTCAAGTGGCCGGCGGCACTCGCCTACGTGCGCGCCAACCGCCTGAACCGCAACGTGGTGGAAGGCCCGAACGACCGCTTCGGCATCATCGCCAGCGGCAAGGCCTACAGCGATACGCGCCAGGCGCTGCTCGACCTGGGGCTCGACGACGCCACCTGCCGCGCACTCGGCATCCGCGTCCACAAGGTCAGCGTGGTGTGGCCGCTTGAATCGCTCAGCGTGCGCGAGTTCGCGCATGGCCTGCGCGAAGTGCTGGTGGTGGAAGAAAAGCGCCCGCTCATCGAGCAGCAGCTCAAGGACGAGCTGTACCACTATCCCGAGCAGGCGCGCCCGGCCGTGTTCGGCAAGTACCACCACACCGAAGGCGTGGGCGGCGAATGGAGCCACGCGCGGCCGGCCGAGGACTGGCTGCTGCGCGCCAAGGCCGACCTGTCGCCGGCGCTGGTGGCCAAGGCCATCGCAAAGCGTCTCAAGGCACTCGGCGTGCCCGCCGACGTGGCCGCACGCATGGACGTGCGCCTGAACGAAATCGAGGCCAAGGAGCGCGCCACCGCCCAGGGCGATTCGCGCGGCACCGACCGCCTGCCGTGGTTCTGCCCGGGCTGCCCGCACAACACCAGCACCAAGGTGCCGGAAGGCTCGGTCGCCACCGCCGGCATCGGCTGCCACGGCATGGTGGTGTGGATGGATCGCTCGACCGGGTCGTGGTCGCAGATGGGCGGTGAAGGCGTGCACTGGATGGGCCAGTCGGAGTTCAGCAAGCGCAAGCACATGTTCGCGAACCTGGGCGACGGCACCTACAACCACTCCGGCCTGCTGGCGGTGCGCCAGTCGATCCACGCCGGCGTGAACATGACCTACAAGATCCTGTTCAACAGCGCCGTGGCCATGACCGGCGGCCAGCCGGTTGACGGGCAGCTTGACGTACCGGCGATGTCGCGCGAACTGCATGCAGAAGGCGCCCGCCAGATCGTGGTGGTCACGGACGAGCCGGAAAAGTACAAGGGCGTCGCCAACCTCGCGACGGGCCTCACCGTGCGCCATCGCGACGAACTCGACGCCGTGCAGCGCGAACTGCGCGAAGTGAGCGGCGTCACCGCCATCATCTACGACCAGACCTGCGCCACCAAGAAGCGCCGCGAACGCAAGCGCGGCACCATGGCCGATCCCGACAAGCGCGTGGTCATCAACGAACTGGTGTGCGAAGGCTGCGGCGACTGCTCGGTGGAGAGCAACTGCCTGGCCGTGCAGCCGGTGGAAACCGAGTTCGGCCGCAAGCGCAAGGTGAACCAGGACACCTGCAACAAGGACTTCTCTTGCACCAAGGGTTTCTGCCCGAGCTTCGTCACGGTCGAGGGCGGCAAGCTCAGGAAGCCGTCGACGCATGACAAGACCAATCCCGTGCCGACCGACATCCCGCTGCCCGCGCTGCCCGAGGCGGCCCGCATTGTCGTCGCCGGCATCGGCGGCACCGGGATCGTGACCATCGGCGGCGTGCTGGGCATGGCCGCGCACCTGGAAGGCAAGGGCGTGATCACGCAGGACGCCACCGGCATGGCGCAGATGGGCGGGTCAACGTGGAGCCACATCCAGATCGCCGCGAGCCCCGATGCGCTGCACGCGAGCCGCGTCGACATGGCCATGGCGGAGCTCGTGATCGCCTGCGACACGGTGGTGGCGGCCAGCAAGGCAACGATTGCCGCCATGTCGCCGCAGCGCACTTACGTCGTACTGAACAGCCATGTAACCCCGACCGCCGCGTTCGTGCGCAACCCGGACTGGGATCCCCAGACCGAGGAAGCCGTCGGCCGCATCGCGCAGGCCGTGGGCACCGGCCAGGTCGGCAGCTTCGACGCCGAGCAGGTGGCGAAGCAGGTGATGGGCCAGTCGATCTACGCGAACCTGATGATGCTCGGGTACGCATGGCAGAAGGGCCGCGTGCCGCTGTCGCATGACGCGCTGATGCGTGCGATCGAGCTCAACGGCGTGCAGGTCGACAGCAACAAGGCCGCGTTCGAATGGGGCCGGATGTGTGCGCACGACATGTCGCGCGTGCCGATGCGCGCCGCCAATGCACAGGTGATCCAGTTCGTGCGCAAGCCCTCGCTGGACGACCTGATCGCGCGCCACGTCGAGTTCCTGACCGGCTACCAGAACCGCGCCTACGCCGCGCAGTACGAAAGCTTCGTCGACCGCGTCAGGATCGCCGCGTCAGTCACGGGCAGCACACGGCTGACCGAGGCCGTGGCGCGCAGCCTGTTCAAGCTGATGGCCTACAAGGACGAGTACGAGGTGGCCCGCCTGCACACCGGCGCCGCATTCCGCAAGCAGATCGAGTCGATGTTCGAAGGCAACGTGCGCCTGGTACACCATCTTGCGCCGCCGCTGCTCGCGAAGAAGAACGACAAGGGTGAACTCGTCAAGGGAACCTATGGCCCGTGGATGCGTACTGCCTTCGGCGTGCTGGCCAGGTTCAAGGGCCTGCGCGGCACCGCGTTCGATCCGTTCGGCTACACCGCCGAGCGCAAGGAAGAACGCACGCTGATCGCCGAGTACCGCCACTGCATCGAAATGCTGTTGCCGACGCTGTCCGCGCAGAACCTGGAGCTGGCGCTGGAGATCGCACGGCTGCCGATGGACATTCGCGGCTATGGCCACGTCAAGGCACGCAACCTGGACGCCGTGCGGGCGCGCTGGGAACGGCTGACGGCGCAATGGAAGCATGGCGAGGTACGGCGCGAAGCGGCCAGGCCGACCGTCGCCGCGTGAAGACGGCAAGCGAAAGACAAAAGACGAAAGACGAACGGTGAAACCAATCCCCGCAAGCTGAAACGCGGGGACCATCAAAAGGCAACAAGGAGACAAAGCATGAAATCCGTACTGCACCGAGTGGGTCATGCCCTGGGCGCCATTGCACTCGCCGCGGGGGCCGCCAGCGCCCTGGCACAGGGCGGTTATCCGAATCGCCCTGTGCGCATCATCGTGCCGTGGCCGGCTGGTGGCGGCGTCGACACCGTCACGCGTACCGTGGCCGAAAAGATGACGGCGAGCCTTGGCCAGCAGTTCGTGATCGACAACCGGCCGGGCGCCACCGGCAATATCGGCGCCGGCATGGGCGCCAAGGCCGCGCCGGACGGCTACACGCTGCTGGTGGCCAGCGCGCCGATGGCCATCAATGCCAGCCTGCAGAAAAACCTGCCGTTCGACCTCGGCAAGGATTTCGCGCCGCTGGGACTGATGGCGAGTTCGCCCTACATGCTGGTCGTCAATCCCTCGGTTGGCGCATCGGTCAAGGACCTGGTGGCCCGGGCGAAGGCTGAACCCGGCAAGCTGAGCTACGCCTCGGTCGGCCCCGGCACGCAGCAGAACGTGGTCAGCGAGGTCTTCAAGGAAATGGCTCGCGTCGACATCGTCCACGCGCCCTACAAGGGCGGCCCGCAGGCCCTGACCGACATGGTGGGCGGACACATCCACATGATGTTCCACGGCGTGCCGGCGGTGATGCCGTTCGTGAAGGGCGGCCAGCTCAAGGGGATCGCCGTGGCAAGCAAGCAGCGCCTGCCGCTGTTCCCGGACATCCCGACCATGGCGGAGGCCGGTTTCCCGGGCATCGAGGCGAGCGAGTGGTATGGGCTGGTGGCCCCGGCGGGCACGCCGAAGGACATCGTCGCGCTGCTGGGCAAGGAGATCGAAAAGGCGCTGAATGCGCCCGGCGTGCGCCAGCAACTGGCCAGCAAGGGTTATGAACCGGCCAGCGGCGGCTCGCCGGACCAGTTCGCGACCTTCATGGCCGCCGAGCAGAAGAAATGGGCGCTGGCCATCAAGCAGACCGGCTTCCACCTGGAATAGCGCATGGCTGCCCCGCCCGGTGCGGGCGGGGCATGTCCCGATAGCGAACGGGAAGGTCCTGATCCGGCCTCCGGTTCTTACCGCCACAACATTTACCGCCAACCCGTTCCGCTGGCCGGCGCTAGCCACCGCTAGCTGCCGCAATGCATTTCTTCCTGAATCAACACATTACGGCGGTTTTTCGAAAACGATGGTCGCCGCAGGACGTCGATTACTCCCATTCGATCGTCGCCGGCGGTTTCCCCGACACGTCATACACGACCCGGTTCAAACCCCGGACTTCGTTGATGATGCGGTTCGAGCAGCGGCCCAGCAACGCATACGGCAGGTGCGCCCAGTGCGCGGTCATGAAGTCGGTGGTCTGCACCGCGCGCAGCGCGACCACGTAGTCGTAGGTGCGGCCGTCGCCCATCACGCCCACCGACTTCACCGGCAGGAACACGGCGAAGGCCTGGCTGGTCAGGTCGTACCAGCTCTTGCCGACGTGATCGGGCTCGCACAGGCCGGCGGCGGCGTCGTGTTCGGTGGCGATGGTCTTGCGCAGTTCCTCGATGAAGATGGCATCGGCGCGGCGCAGCAGGTCGGCGTAGTCGCGCTTGACTTCGCCGAGGATGCGCACGCCCAGGCCCGGGCCCGGGAACGGGTGGCGGTAGACCATTTCGGGCGGCAGGCCCAGCGCCACGCCAAGCTCGCGCACTTCGTCCTTGAACAGGTCGCGCAACGGCTCCAGCAGCTTCAGGCCCAGCGTCTCGGGCAGGCCGCCAACGTTGTGGTGGCTCTTGATGGTGGTGGCCTTCTTGGTCTTGGTGCCGCCCGACTCGACCACGTCCGGGTAGATCGTGCCCTGTGCCAGCCACTTGGCGTTGGTCAGCTTCTTCGCCTCGGCCTGGAACACTTCAACGAACTCGCGGCCAATGATCTTGCGCTTCTGCTCGGGGTCGGTGACGCCGGCAAGGTGGCCCAGGAACTGGTCGGAGGCATCGACATGCACGACCTTGGCGTGCAGGCGGCCGACGAACATTTCCATCACCAGCTTGCCCTCGTCCTGGCGCAGCAGGCCGTGGTCGACGAACACGCAGGTGAGCTGGTCGCCGATGGCGCGATGGATCAGCGCCGCGGCCACCGACGAGTCGACGCCGCCGGACAGGCCCAGGATGACTTCTTCATCGCCGACCTGCTCGCGGATCTTGGCCACCGCTTCCTCGATATGGTCGCGCATGACCCAGTCGGGCTTGCAGCCGGCGATCTGCAGCACGAAGCGCTCCAGCATCTGGCGGCCCTTGACCGTGTGCGTGACCTCGGGGTGGAACTGCACCGCGTAGTAGTGGCGGGTCTCGTCGGCCATGCCGGCGATCGGGCAGCTCGGCGTGGACGCCATCAGCTTGAAGCCCGGCGGCAGGCCGGTGACCTTGTCGCCATGGCTCATCCACACCTTGAGCATGCCGTGGCCTTCCGGCGTGCGGAAGTCCTCGATGTCCTTGAGCAGCTCGGTATGGCCGTGCGCGCGCATCTCGGCGTAGCCGAATTCGCGCTGGTCGCTCCACTCGACCTTGCCGCCCAGTTGCACCGCCATGGTCTGCATGCCGTAGCAGATGCCCAGCACCGGCACGCCCAGGTCCCACACCGCCTGCGGCGCGCGCAGCTGGTGGTCTTCATAGGTGCTGGCGTGGCTGCCGGACAGGATGATCGCCTTGGGGGCGAATTCGCGCACGAACGCGTCGCTGACGTCGTTCGGGTGGATTTCGCAATAGACGTGCGCCTCGCGGACGCGGCGGGCGATCAGCTGCGTGACCTGCGAGCCGAAATCAAGAATGAGGATTTTGTCGTGCATGATGGGCCGATGGCGTGTCTTCCGGGATGGGCTCGGTCACGACTTCCGTGCCGGGGCCATAGCCCGGCGGCGGCGTGATGACCGGCTCGCGCCGGTATTCTGGGGTATTCGTGGGGCGCGCCGCGGGGGCAACGCCGGGTTCCTTCCTGCTTTCCTGTTCCTGCAGCGCGCGTTCCATCTTCCGTTGCTGTTCGCGCACGCGCACGCGCTTGGCCGCCGGGATCTGCACCACGGCAAAGAACAGCAGCACCACGGCCATGGTCGGCAGCCAGAGCTTGCCGGCGCCTTCCAGCGGCAGCTCCAGGAACACCATCCAGGCGATGATGAGCACCGCGCTGGCGAGGTTCACGTAGCCGGCGGTACGCGCTACCGGCACCGTCAGCTGGCCATTGAAGGCGGCCTGCCACAGCAGCACCGACAGACCCACCAGCGCCACGCCCAGCAGCTGTCCGAACAGCGCCGGCTGCGGCTGCGGCAACTGCAGCGCCGCGTACAGCGTGGTGAACGGGGACATCAGCAGCAGGATGCCCAGCAGCAGGTCCACCAGGGCATCGAAAAACAGCACGGCTCGCAGCAACACCTTCATTGGCGCTCCTCGTCTTGGCCCCGGCCGGTGGTGCGGCGGGCATCAGGACAACGCCTGCGTGGCGCGCGGCCAGGTTCGGATGGGATGGTGGTCGAGCGCGGGCACGCGCCGGCGCCCCGCCCCGATGCCGGCGGCCGCGCACCGCCTGCAGGGACGGTGCGCGGCCGCGGGACATCAGTCGATATGGTAGTTCGGCGCTTCCTTGGTGATCTGCACGTCGTGCACATGCGATTCGCGCATGCCGGCTGCCGTGATCTGGACGAACTGCGCGCTCTCGTGCCAGTCGGCAATCGACTTGCTGCCGCAATAGCCCATCGAGGCCCGCACGCCGCCGGTCAGCTGGTGGATGATCGCCATCACCGAGCCCTTGTACGGCACGCGCCCTTCGATGCCTTCGGGCACCAGCTTGTCGACGTTGGCGGTGTTGTCTTCCTGGAAGTAGCGGTCGGCCGCGCCGTCCTTCATCGCACCCACCGAACCCATGCCGCGGTAGCTCTTGAACGAGCGGCCCTGGAACAGGAAGGTTTCGCCCGGCGCTTCCTCGGTGCCCGAGAACATGCCGCCCATCATCACGGTGTGCGCGCCGGCCGCGAGGGCCTTGGCCACATCGCCGGAATAACGCACGCCGCCGTCGGCGATCAGCGGCACGCCGGTGCCCTTGAGCGCTTCGGCCACGTTGGAGACGGCGGTGATCTGCGGCACGCCGACGCCGGCAACGATACGCGTGGTGCAGATCGAGCCCGGGCCGATGCCGACCTTGACGCCGTCGGCGCCATGCTCGACCAGCGCTCGCGCGGCCTCGCCGGTGGCGATATTGCCGCCAACCACCTGTACCTGCGGGAAGTTCTGCTTGACCCAGCGCACGCGGTCCAGCACGCCCTGGCTATGACCGTGCGCCGTATCCACCACAATCACATCGACGCCGGCCTTGACCAGCAGCTCGACGCGCTCGTCGTTGTCCGGGCCCACGCCGACCGCGGCGCCAACGCGCAGCTGGCCGTGGTCATCCTTGCTGGCGAGCGGGTTGTCCACCGCCTTCTGGATGTCCTTCACCGTGATCAGGCCGCGCAGCTCGAAGGCCTGGTTCACCACCACCACGCGCTCGAGGCGGTGGCGGTTCATCAGCCGCTTGGCTTCGTCCAGCGGCGCGCCCTCGGCCACGGTCACCAGCTTGTCGCGCGGCGTCATCTTGGCGCGCACCGGGGCGTCGAGCTCTTCTTCGAAGCGCAGGTCGCGGTTGGTGATGATGCCGACCACGGCCTTGCCCTCGACCACCGGGAATCCGGAAATGCCGTGCTGCTGCGACAGCGCGATCACATCGCGGATCTTCATGTCTGGCGAAATGGTGATCGGATCACGCAGCACGCCGGACTCGTAGCGCTTGACGCGCGCGACTTCGCGGGCCTGGTCGGCGGGCTTCAGGTTCTTGTGGACGATGCCGATGCCGCCGGCCTGCGCCATGGAAATCGCCAGGCGCGCTTCCGTCACGGTGTCCATCGCCGCGGATACCAGCGGGATGTTCAGTTCGATGGAGCGGGTCAGGCTGGTGCGGAGGGAAACATCCCGGGGAAGGACGGCCGAATAGGCCGGGACGAGCAGCACGTCATCGAATGTGAGTGCTTTCTGGACAAGACGCATAGCAAATCCTCTAGGCGCAAAACCGAATTATACAGGAATGCGCGATTTGCTGAGGTCCGGCAACGGCGTTTCCGGGGTGCCGTCTGCTATGCTCGTTGTCTTTTTATCCGGGCACGGCGAAGTATGGGAATCGGCGTATTGTGCGGGCTGCTGGCTGGTGCGTTCTGGGGCATGGTGTTTATCGCCCCCAAGCTGCTGCCCGCGTTTTCGCCGTGGGAACTGGCCATCGGCCGCTATCTGGCGTACGGGCTGGTGGCGTGCGTGGCGGCGCTGCCGCTGCTGCGCCGCATCGCGCGCAAGCTGACCCGCGCCGACTGCGTGGCGCTGCTGCGCCAGGCCTTTACCGGCAACCTGCTCTACTACGTGCTGCTGGCCTTTGGCGTGCAACTGGCCGGGGTCGGCCCGACCTCGCTGATCATCGGCATCCTGCCGATCTCGGTCACCATCATGGGCCGGCGCGACCATGGCGCGGTGCCGCTGGCGCGGCTGCTGTGGCCGCTGCTGGTGGTGGCCGCCGGCATTGCCTGCATCAATATCGACCTGTTCGGCGGCGGCCAGAGCGCCCATGCGGCGGCGGCCGGCGACGTGGCACGGCCGGTGTGGCAGAAGCTGGCGGGAGTCTGCTGCGCTGCCGGCGCGCTGGTCTGCTGGACCCTCTACGCAGTCGACAATGCGCGCTACCTGCAGCGCAACCCGCATTACAGCGGCAATGAATGGTCGGCGCTGTACGGGCTGTCGACCGGCGCGGTGTCCGCGATGCTGGCTGCGGTTGGCTGGATCATCGCCGGCGACACCCTGGGCGCCGCCGACAGCGGCCGCGACTGGCAGTGGTTCTGGATGGTCAACGCCGCGGTCGCGCTGGGCGCTTCGCTGATCGGAAACAACCTGTGGAACATCGCCAGCCGGCGACTGCCGCTGACGCTGTCGGGCCAGATGATCGTGTTCGAAACGCTGTTCGCGCTGGCCTATGGCTTCGTCTTCGAGCAGCGCTGGCCGCGGCCGCTGGAAATCGCCGCGATCGTGTTGCTGATGGTCGGCGTGGCCTGGTCGGTGCGCTTGCACGCCACCGACAAGTCTGCGTAGACTAGCGAACCATGGCGCGGGGGTCACACGCGCCATCTAAAAGTACAAGGCACACCCAGGGTCAAACCGGCGCTTCGCTTGCCATGCGGGCGAACGCCACGCCATCGCCGCGCTGTCCTGCCGCGGCATCGCCATGCCTGCAGCCGGCGGCCCGTGCCTCGAGAGCCACTCTGAGACGTCCCGCCATGCTACGATCGTCCGCGCCGTGCCTGCTTGCCGCTACCCTTGCCGCCGTTCTGGCCGCACCCGCGCCGGCCCTCGCCTACTGGCAGTGGCGCGATGCCAACGGCCACATGGTCTACAGCGACGTGCCGCCGTCCACGGCCGCGGCCAGGGCCCTGCGCGCCCCGGGGCGCCATGCCGGCGAGCTCCAGCCGGCCCAGGCGGCCCCGGCAGCGGAGGCCGCCAGCGCCGCCCCGGCTCCCGCCAAGGCCTCGGCCAGGCCCGCCGCACCGACGCCCGAAGAAGCGTTCCAGAAGCGTCGCGAAGCCAGCCTCAAAGCCGCTGCCGACGAAGCCCGCAAGGAAACCGAGGCGGCCGAGCGCGCCGCGCGCTGCGCGCAGCTGCGCAACTACGCCACCGGACTGCAACAGGGCATGCGCGCCGCGGTGGCCGGCCCGGATGGTTCGCTGCAGCACCTGAACAGCGAACAGCGCCAGGCGGAAATCCTCAAGACCAGCGCCAACCTGGAAAAGCATTGCAACTGAAGCCATGAAAAACGGGGCCGCACGGGCCCCGTTTGCTTTGGCGGCAAGGCGCGGCTCAGCTGTTGCCGCGCAACCATTTCTGGCCCTCGCGCGTGCCGCTGGCGCGCTGCTTCTGGACCCGCTTGCGGCGTGCCTGCTTCGGATCCGCGGTCAGCGGCCGGTAGACCTCGACGCGATCGCCGTCGCGCACCACCGTCTCCGGGGTCTTGAGCTTGCCGAAGATGCCCACCCGCATGGTGGCCGGGTCGACCTCCGGGCAGGCCTGCTGCAGTCCGGAGCCGACGATCGCCGCGGCAATCGTGGTGCCCTCGGGGACGTCGATGTCCTTCAGGAACACGGCCCCCGGCCGCGCGTAGCAGACCGCGATATGCACCGTGCCGGCGCTGCGTTCAGCTGGCGCCATAGACCACCTCGGCGCGCTTGACGAAGGCATCGACAAAGGTATTGGCGATCATGCTGAAGACCGGGCCAATGAGCTTTTCCAGCAGCAGGCTGGAAAACTCGTAGTGCAGGTGGAACTCGATCTTGCACGCGTCTTCGCGCAGCGGCGTAAAGCGCCATGACCCGTTGAAGGTCTTGAACGGCCCGTCGGCAAAGGTCATGTCGATACGCGTCGGGCGTTCCTGGGTATTGCGCGTATGGAAGAACTGCTGGATGCCCTTGAAGTGGATATGGATCTTGGCGTCGAGTTTCGTCTCGGTCTGCTCGAACACCTCCACGCCGCCGCACCATGGCAGGAACTTGGGATAGTCCTCCACGCGGGTGACCAGGTCATACATCTGCGCGGCCGAATAACCGAGCAGGACGGATTTATGGACGTCTGCCATGTAAGGGGAAATCTGGCTT
The DNA here is from genome assembly GCF_900250115.1 of Cupriavidus taiwanensis. Lineage (NCBI taxonomy): Bacteria > Pseudomonadati > Pseudomonadota > Betaproteobacteria > Burkholderiales > Burkholderiaceae > Cupriavidus > Cupriavidus taiwanensis. The sequence goes on from NZ_LT984803.1 coordinate 1,826,191, forward strand.
GCGGCCATGCCGCGCGCGCTGCGCGGCAGGCATGCGCCTGTGCCGGGGGCTGGTTTGCTAGAATCCCGATTTTAGCCGACCCGCGCGCTCCGCGGCATCCCGCCATGCGGCGCCGCAGCGAACCGGCCGGAATCCAACCTACCGCACCCTACCCGCACGCATGACCATTGCAGATAACAAGAAGGCCTTCTTCGACTATTTCATCGAGGAACGATACGAGGCCGGGATCGTGCTGGAAGGCTGGGAGGTCAAGGCGATCCGCGCCGGGCGGGTGCAGATCAAGGAAGGCTATGTGGTGGTGCGCGACGCCGAGATGTTCCTGATCGGCGCCCATATCAGCCCGCTGCAGAGCGCCTCCACCCACGTCAAGCCCGATCCGGTGCGCACGCGCAAGCTGCTGCTCAAGGCCGACGAAATCAAGAAGCTGATCGGCAAGGTCGAGCAGCGCGGCTACACGCTGGTGCCGCTGAACCTGCATTACACCCGCGGCCGCGTCAAGTGCGAGATCGGCCTGGCCAAGGGCAAGAAGCAGTTCGACAAGCGCGAGACCGAGAAACAGCGCGATTGGCAGCGCGAGAAGGCCCGCATCATGAAGGGCGACACCAAGGCATAGCGCCGCCCGCCCGCGCCTGCGTGTTCAGGCGCCGGCCTTCTGCCCCTTCACGATCTGCAGCGCTGACGCGATCATGCTGCTCATCTCGCCCAGGTTGCCGGGCACGATCAGCGTATTGCCTTGCTTGGCCAGGTTGCCGAATGCGGCAACATATTCCTCGGCCACCTTCAGGTTGACCGCGTCCATGCCGCCTTCGGTGCGGATCGCGTTGCCGATCTTCTGGATCGCCTGCGCGTTCGCCTCGGCCACGGCCAGGATGGCCTGGGCCTCGCCCTGCGCGGTATTGATCGCCGCCTGCTTCTCGCCTTCCGATTTCTGGATCGCCGCCTCGCGCGCGCCCGAGGCCAGGTTGATCTGTTCCTGGCGCCTGCCTTCCGACGCGGCGATCAGCGCCCGCTTTTCCCGCTCGGCGGTGATCTGCGCCTGCATCGCATGCAGGATCTCCTTGGGCGGGGTCAGGTCCTTGATCTCGTAGCGCAGCACCTTCACGCCCCAGTTGGAAGCGGCTTCATCCAGCGCATTGACCACGCTGTGATTGATGAACTCGCGCTCCTCGAAGGTCTTGTCCAGCTCCAGCTTGCCGATCACCGAGCGCAGCGTGGTCTGCGACAGCTGCGTGATCGCGACCACGAAATTGCTGGAGCCGTACGACGCCTTCATCGGGTCGGTGACCTGGAAGTACAGCACGCCGTCGACCTGCAGCTGCGTGTTGTCCTTGGTGATGCAGACCTGGCTGGGCACGTCCAGCGGGATTTCCTTGAGCACGTGCTTGTAGGCGACGCGGTCGACGAACGGCACCACGATCGACAGCCCCGGCGTCAGGGTCGCGTGATAGCGGCCCAGGCGCTCCAGCACCCAGGCATGCTGCTGCGGCACGATCTTGATGCCCTTGGCAATCAGCACGATGACGGCGATGAGGATGATCAGCGGCAGCAAACCAAGCTGAAAAGCGAGCATGTAACGACCCTCCAGGCAGAATACATCGGTACGGCGCCGCCGGTCGGCGGCAGGCGGAACACACCGCGGCCGCGGCCGCGATGCGCGAAAGACTCGGAAGACAGGGCTTCAGCGGGGCGATACCACCAGCGTGCTGCCGCGCACCGCGACGATGCGGTAGCGGCCCGGCGCAAGGGCGCGATCGGGGGGGCAATCTGGCGCCAGCTCGACGGTCCAGTCGGCGCCGCGATACGGCACGCGCGCGCGCCGGTTGGCATCCCACGCGGGCACGTCGAGCTCCTGGCCGATATCGAGGTTGACGTTGGGATCGGCCGCGGCATTGCCGCGGCGCAGCTTGCCGAAGCGGGTACCCCGCAGCCCGGCGATCAGCGCCGCCGCGACCAGCGCTCCGATCAGTGTCTGCGCCGCGGGCGATGCGCCGAGCAAGGCGGCCACGCCGGCGGCGGCCAGTCCCACCGCCACCATCAGCAGGTAGAACGTGCCGGTGTTCAGTTCGACGATCACCAGCAGCACCGCTGCCACGAACCAGATGTAGTACGCCATCCAAGCTCCCGTTCGTCCACGGATTTCCCGAAAAAGTAAAAGCCCCGCAGCGCCATACAGCGTCTGCGGGGCTTTGCAACACCTGACGCAGGGCCGGTGCCTCCGCCGGCTGCCCGAGGGCGCCGGCATCGTTATTGTGACGTCAAAGGCCTCAGGAAGCCAGCTGTTGCCAGGTCTCGACCACCGAGTCCGGATTCAGCGAGATCGACTTGATGCCTTCCTTGGCCAGCCAGGCGGCAAAGTCCGGATGGTCCGAAGGACCCTGGCCGCAGATGCCGACGTACTTGTCCAGGCGGATGCAGGCCGAGATCGCGCGCGACAGCATGAAGCACACCGCCGGATCGCGCTCGTCGAAGTCCTTGGCCAGCAGCTCCATGCCCGAGTCGCGGTCCAGGCCCAGCGTCAGCTGGGTCAGGTCGTTCGAGCCGATCGAGAAGCCGTCGAAGAACTGCAGGAACTCTTCGGCCAGGATCGCGTTGGACGGCACTTCGCACATCATGATGATGCGCAGGCCGTTCTCGCCGCGCTTCAGGCCATGCTTGGCCAGCAGCTCGATCACCTTCTCGGCCTGGCCGAGCGTGCGCACGAACGGCACCATGATCTCGACGTTGGTCAGGCCCATTTCGTCGCGCACGCGCTTCATGGCCTTGCATTCCATCTCGAAGGCCTCGGCGAAGTCTTCGGCGATGTAGCGCGAGGCGCCACGGAAGCCCAGCATCGGGTTCTCTTCATCCGGCTCGTAGCGTGAGCCGCCGATCAGCTTCTTGTACTCGTTGGACTTGAAGTCCGACAGGCGCACGATCACGGGCTTCGGGTAGAAGGCCGCGCCGATGGTGGCGATGCCCTCGGCCAGCTTGTCGACGTAGAACGCGCGCGGGCTGGCGTGGCCGCGGGCCACGCTTTCGACGGCCTTCTTCAGGTCGGCATCGACCTGCGGGTAGTCGAGGATGGCCTTCGGGTGGACGCCGATATTGTTGTTGATGATGAATTCCAGGCGGGCCAGGCCGACGCCGTTGTTCGGGATCTGCGCGAAGTCGAACGCCAGCTGGGGGTTGCCGACGTTCATCATCAGCTTGACGTCGATCTCGGGCATCTCGCCGCGCTGGACCTCGGTCACTTCGGTTTCCAGCAGGCCGTCGTAGATGCGGCCTTCGTCGCCCTCGGCGCACGACACCGTCACCAGCGTGCCGTCCTTGAGCACGTCGGTGGCATCGCCGCAGCCGACCACCGCCGGTACGCCCAGTTCCCGCGCGATGATGGCGGCGTGGCAGGTACGGCCGCCACGGTTGGTGACGATGGCCGAGGCGCGCTTCATCACCGGCTCCCAGTTCGGGTCGGTCATGTCGGCGACCAGCACGTCGCCGGGCTGCACGCGTTCCATCTCGGACGGGTCGTTGATCACGCGCACCGGGCCGGTGCCGATCTTCTGGCCGATGGCGCGGCCGCTGGTCAGCACCGGGGCGGTGCCCTTGAGCTTGAAGCGCTGCTCGGCCTTGCCGGCCGACTGGCTCTTCACGGTTTCCGGGCGGGCCTGCAGGATGTAGATCTTGCCGTCCTTGCCGTCCTTGCCCCACTCGATGTCCATCGGGCGGCCATAGTGCTTCTCGATGATCATCGCGTAGCGCGCCAGCTCGGTCACGTCGTCGTCGGTGATCGAGTAGCGGTTGCGCAATTCGCCCGGCACGTCGACGGTCTTGACGCGGCCGGCTTCGCCCGGCTTGGTGAATTCCATCTTGATCAGCTTGGAGCCGATCGAGCGGCGGATGATCGGGTACTTGCCGGCCTGCAGGGTCGGCTTGAAGACGTAGAACTCGTCCGGGTTGACCGCGCCCTGCACCACGGTTTCGCCCAGGCCGTAGCTGGAGGTGATGAAGACCACGTCGGGGAAGCCCGATTCGGTGTCGATGGTGAACATCACGCCGGAAGCGGCCAGGTCCGAGCGCACCATGCGCTGGATGCCGGCGGACAGCGCCACCACGTCATGGGCAAAGCCCTTGTGCACGCGGTAGGAGATGGCGCGGTCGTTGTACAGCGAGGCGAACACGTGCTTGATCTTGTCGAGCACGTCGTCGATGCCGCTGACGTTCAGGTAGGACTCCTGCTGGCCGGCGAACGAGGCGTCGGGCAGGTCTTCGGCGGTGGCCGACGAGCGCACCGCGAACGAGGCTTCGGCGCCTTCGCGCTCGGACACGCGCGCGTAGAACTCGCGGATTTCCTGTTCCAGGCGCGGCTGGAACGGCGCGGTCGCGACCCAGTCGCGGATCTCGGCGCCGGCCTCGGCCAGGGCCTTGACGTCGTCGACGTTCAGGGTCTTCAGGCGCTGCGAGATGCGCTCGGTCAGGTTGTTGTGGGCAAGGAAGTCGCGGAAGGCCAGCGCGGTGGTGGCAAAGCCGCCCGGAACCCGGACGCCGGCTTCCGCCAGCTGGGAGATCATCTCGCCCAGCGACGAATTCTTGCCGCCGACGATTTCCACGTCAGCCATGCGCAACTGCTCGAACGGCAGCACATAGGCGCCGTTATCTGCCTGGTTAGTCATGAGAGCCTCAAAACAAAGTAGAAAACTGGTTGCGCATGCCCGGTATGTTGTTGATGTTCTGTTCCCGGACGGATCGCTTGGCTAAGCAACCCCGGACTGGCGCTGCGGACCTGGCGCTACGGCTCTCATCGCGCAGCGCGCATTGTCGACAATTCCGGGCGCAGTTTGTGGCGCGCGCATGTTGCGGAGCCGGCCACCCTATGGAATTGCTTAGCGAAAAGATCGCCGCTATTCTACCGTGCTGCGCCGCACTTTTCTGCGGAAGATTCAATCTATTTATTCCACCCTCCCCATGTCCCAGCCAGAAGCGCCCGGAACGGCGACACCCGGGTCCAAGCCTGGAACTCAGCCCGAAACCCCTGCGGCGCCTACGCCCCAGGCAGCCGAGCGCCCCGCGGTGCGCACCGTGTTCATCGTCTCGGATGGCACCGGCATCACCGCCGAGACCTTCAGCCACTCCATCCTGGCCCAGTTCGAAATGCGCTTCCGCAAGGTGCGCATGCCCTTTGTCGATACCCCGGAAAAGGCACATATCGCCGTCGGCAAGATCAACGAGGCGTTCCACAACGAAGGCGTGCCGCCGATCGTCTTCACCACGCTGGTCAACCAGGAAGCGAACAAGGCGCTGCGCCGCGCCAAGGCGATGATCCTGGACATGTTCCAGACCTTCATCGAGCCGCTCGAGAAGGAACTGGGCGTGAAATCCACCCACGCCATCGGCCGTTTCCACCAGAATGCGGACACCGAGGCCTACAAGAACCGGATCGAGGCGATCAACTTCTCGCTGGCGCATGATGACGGCCAGTCACACAAGAACCTGGAGGAAGCCGATGTGATCCTGGTGGGCGTGTCGCGCAGCGGCAAGACCCCGACCAGCCTCTACCTGGCGATGCAGTACGGGCTGAAGGCGGCCAACTATCCGCTGATTCCCGACGACTTCGAGCGCGGCAGGCTGCCGTCGGCGCTCTATGCGTTCAAGCCGAAGATCTTCGGCCTGTCGATCGACCCGCAGCGCCTGACCGAGATCCGCAACGAGCGCCGCCCCGGCAGCAAGTACGCCGCGCTGGAAAACTGCCGCTACGAGGTCAACGAGGCCGAGGCGATGATGCGGCGCGAAGGCATCAAGTGGCTGTCGTCGACGCACAAGTCGATCGAAGAGATCGCGACCACGATCCTGCAGGAGATCAAGGTCGATCGCGACAACTACTGAAGCAAAAAAGCGGCCGTACTGGCCGCTTTTTTGTGGGCCGCGCGGCCCCGGTCAGCCGGCGCGCCGCTGGCGCACCGCCTCGAACAGGCAGATCGCCGTCGCCGCGGCGACGTTCAGCGACTCCATCCCGCCCGGTTGCGGAATGCCGACCTTGCGCGTCACATGCGCCATCCAGCCCTCGCTGACCCCTGCCCCTTCGTTGCCGACCACCCACGCCACCGGTCCGCGCAGGTCGGTATCGAACACCGCGGTCTCGGCGTGCGACGAGGTCGCCAGCAGCGGGATCGCCAGGCGCGGCGCCAGCGCCTCGAGCGTGCAATGCTCGACGATATTCAGGTGGAAGTTCGCGCCCATGCCGGCGCGCAGGGTCTTGACCGACCACGCGAAGGCGCAACCGGTGGCAAGGAAGGCGTCGCGGATGCCCGCCGCGGCCGCGCTGCGCAGGATCGAGCCGACGTTGCCGGCGTCCTGCACCCCGTCCAGGATGATGCAGTCCTGCTCGATGCGCGCCGGCAGGCGGCCCGCCGGCGTCTCGATCACCAGCATCAGGTCGATGCCATTGACCACGCCGCTGATCTGCGTGAACAGCGCATCGGCCAGCACCACCACGCGCTCGCTATCCACCTGCGCCAGCAGCGGCGCCACTTCGGCGTGGTCGTAGTGGCGCTCCGACACCACGCAGGTCACCGGCTGGCCGCGCGCGGCGACGTAGGCCTGCGCCAGGTGCACGCCGTCGAGCAGCGACTGGCCCGCCTTGCGGCGCTGGTGCGTGGAACCGGCAAGCGCCTTCAGGTGCTTGAACAGCGCGTTGTCGCGCGAGGTGACGTGCTTCACGATGCTTCGGGTGGCAGGAAGGTGCCGAGCTTGGCGGCGGCGGGCGCGGCACCGGCAAAGGCGTCTGCGTCAGCGTCGGCGTCGGCGTCGGCCTCAACGATGGCAATGTCTTCGATGGCTGGCGCGGCGGCGGCCATGGCGGTAAACAACGGCCGCAGCGCCAGCGCCTCGCGCACGGGCGCGAACGAGCGGCGGTGGTGCGGGGTCGCGCCGAATTCGGCCAGCGCGGCCATATGCTGCGGGGTGCCGTAGCCGACGTGCGAATCGAAGCCATACTGCGGATAGGCCGCGTGCAGCTCCATCAGGGCACGGTCGCGCGCCACCTTGGCCAGGATCGACGCCGCCGAGATCGCCTTGACCAGCGCATCGCCCTTGACGATGGCTTCGACCGGGTACGCCACCTGCGGGCAGCGGTTGCCGTCGACCTGCACCAGGTCCGGCACCACGCCGCTGGCGGCCAGGCCCTGCACGGCACGCTGCATCGCCAGCATGCTGGCGTGCAGGATGTTGATGGTATCGATTTCCTCGACCGTGGCGAAGGCGATATGCCAGCCCAGCGCGCGCTCGCAGATCTTCTCGTACAGCGCCTCGCGTTTGGCGGCGGTGAGGATCTTGGAATCGGCCAGGCCGCGGATCGGGCGTTTCGGGTCGAGCACCACCGCGGCGGCATAGACCGGGCCAGCCAGCGGGCCGCGGCCGGCCTCGTCGACGCCGCACAGGCGCTGGATGGCGCCGGCGGCCGGCGCCAGGTCCAGTCCCAGCTGCGGCGAGGCAGCATGGCGGCGTGCCATCAGACGGTCCCCCGGCTGCGCAACAGGTCGACCACCACATCGGCCGCCAGTTGCGCGGTGTTGCACTTGAGCGTCTCGTGCATGCGCGTGAAATGCTCGTACAGGAAGGCGGTGTTGCCCTCGTCGTTGAGCTGCAGCAGGGTCTCGCGCGCCAGCGCCTCGGGCGTGGCGTCGTCCTGCAGCAACTCGGGCACGACAAAGCGCCCTGAAAGGATATTAGGCAATCCCACGTAAGGCAGATAACCCTGGCGCTTCATGATCTGCGCGGTCAGCCAGGGCACCTTGTACGAGATCACCATCGGCTTCTTGTACAGCGCCGCCTCGAGCGTGGCGGTGCCGCTCGCCAGCAGCACCACGTCGGCGGCCTCCATGGCCTGGTGCGACTTGCCGTCGACAATGGTAAGGCACAGTTCCGGATGCTGGTGGTGCAAGTCTTCGACGATGGCGCGCAGCGGTGCGCTGGCCGCCGGCAACACGAACGCCAGCTTCGGGTCCATGCGCTGCATGCGAGCCATCGCCGCGAAAAAGGTGGCGCCGAGGTTGCGCACCTCGGACTGGCGGCTGCCCGGCAGCACTGCCACCACGCGGTGTCCGGCCGGCAACTTCAGCGCGGCGCGCGCGCCGGCCACGTCGGGCACCATCGGGATCACGTCGGCGAGCGGATGGCCCACGTAGGTGGCCGGAATGCCGGCCCTGGCGTAGATCTCGGGCTCGAACGGGAACAGGCACAGGATGTGGTCGACCGCGCGCGCGATGGTGCGGATGCGCCCGCCGCGCCAGGCCCAGATCGACGGGCTGACGAAATGCACCACCGGGATGCCGGCGCGGCGCAGCGGCACTTCCAGGCCGAAATTGAAGTCGGGGGCATCGACGCCGATAAAACACAGCGGCGGCTCGGCCAGCAGCCACTCGCGCACCGCGCGCCGCGTGGCGAGGATCTCGCGCAGCGAGCCCAGTACCTCGACGTAGCCGTTGACCGACAGCGTTTCCATCGGCCAGCGCGAGGCGAAGCCCTGCGCCATCATGCGCTTGCCGCCGATGCCGGCGTAGTCGACGCTCTCGCCGGTCTCGGCCAGGCGGGCCTGCAGCCCGCCCATCATCAGCGAGGCCAGCAGGTCGCCCGAGGCCTCGCCGGCCACCATGGCGATGGTGCCGCGCTTGCCCGCGGCGCTACCGTTGCCCGCGGGCAGGTCCTTCCGAATCGCGGCGTCAGCCATGTGGGACCGGTCTCAGCGCACGATGCCGCGCTGGGTGGCGGCAAGGAAGTCGACAAAGGCCTGCAGCGGCGCCGCGGTGCCGGCATCCACCTGGGCCAGCAGTGCGGCAATCTCGTTGCGCGCCTCGTCGAAGCTGAGGTCGGACTTGTAAAGCAGCTTGTAGGCCTGGCGCAGTGCGGCGATCTGGCCGGCGTCGAAACCGCGGCGGCGCAGCCCTTCGACATTGATGCCGTGCGGCGTGGCCTTGTTGCCGCTCTTGTCGCTGGCCGCAATCACGTACGGCGGCACGTCCTGCACCAGTGCCGAGGCGCCGCCCAGCATCGCATGGGCGCCGATGCGCACGAACTGGTGCACGCCGCTCATGCCGCCCAGGATGGCCCAGTCGCCGACCTCGACGTGGCCGGCGATCTGCGCGTTGCTGGAAAACACGGTGTGGTTGCCGACCATGCAGTCATGGGCGATATGGACGTAGGCCATGATCCAGTTGTCGTTGCCGATGCTGGTCAGGCCGCGGTCCTGCACCGTGCCGGTGTGGATCGTGGTGAATTCGCGGATGGTGTTGCGGTCGCCGATCTCGAGCCGGGTCGGCTCGTTGCGGTACTTCATGTCCTGCGGCACGCCGCCGACCGAGGCATAGGGGCCGATGTTGTTGCCCGCGCCGATCGTGGTATGGCCCTCGACCGTCGTATGCGAGCCGATCCGGGTGCCGCTGCCGATCCGCACGTTGGGGCCGACGATGGAGAACGGGCCGACGCTCACGTCGGCGGCCAGCTCAGCCTTCGGGTCGACCAGTGCGGTGGGGTGGATTTGCGTCATGCGTACTGTCCTGTGATGGGTCTGGTGAAGGATGGGCCAATGCGCCGGGCAAAGGTTCCCGTCCGGGCCGTGCGCCCCGCGGCGCGGGGACGCGGCGGTCAGCCCGCGGCAGCGCCGCGGGCCGCGGGCGGCCTCACTCGGCCTGCTTCACGGTGCACATCAGCTCCGCCTCGCAGGCCACCTTGTCGTCGACCGTGGCGAACGCCTTGAACTTCCAGATGCCGCGGATATAGCGCTCGACCGTCACGTTCATGTGCAGCTGGTCGCCCGGGTACACCACCTGCTTGAAGCGGGCGCCGTCGATGCCGACGAAGTAGTACAGCGCGCCTTCCTTGCGCTCCATGTCGGCGCCGAAGGTCAGCAGGCCGGCCGACTGCGCCAGCGCCTCCAGGATCATCACGCCCGGCATCACCGGCTGCTCGGGGAAATGGCCCTGGAAGTACGGCTCGTTGATGGTGACGTTCTTCAGGGTCTTGATCCGCTTCTGCGCCTCGAACTCCAGCACGCGGTCGACCAGCAGGAACGGGTACCGGTGCGGCAGCAGCTTGAGGATCTTGCGGATATCGATTTCGGCCGCGCTCATGATGATTTCTCTTTAGTCTTGTGAGGGTTGGGACCCGGCGGCCTGGCCGCGCAGGCGGCGTTCCAGCGCCACCACCCGTTCGCGCAGCTTGCTCAGGCCGCGCACGATGGCTGCGTTGCGTTCCCACTCGCCGTGCGGCAGGAACGGGAACACGCTGGTGAAATGGCCGCCGGGCTTGGTGATGGATTTGGTGATCGAGGTGCCGCCCGACACCGTGGTGCGGTCGGCAATGGTCAGGTGGCCGGCAAAGTTGGCCGCGCCGCCGATCACGCAGAAGCGGCCGATGCGGGTGCTGCCCGACACCGCGGCGCAGCCGGCGATCACCGTGTGCGCGCCGACCCGCACGTTGTGCGCGATCTGGACCTGGTTGTCGATCTTGCAGCCGTCCTCGATCACGGTGTCGGCCATGGCGCCGCGGTCGATCGCGGTATTGGCGCCGACCTCGACGTCCTGGCCCAGCACCGCACGGCCGGTCTGCGGGATCTTCACGTATTCCACGCCGGTGGCGCTGATGTCCGGGGCGAAGCCGAAGCCGTCGGCACCGATCACCACGCCGCTGTGCAGGATGGCGCGGGCGCCGACCACGCAGTGGTGGTAGACCGAGACATTGGCGTAGAGCAGCGCATCGTCGCCGATCTCGGCGTGCGCGCCGACATAGCCGTTGGCCAGGATGCGCACGCGCTCGCCCAGGCGCGCGCCGGCTTCGATGACCACGTTAGGGCCGATGTAGCACGAGGCCGGCACCACCGCGTCGGGCGCCACGGTGGCGCGCGCGTCGATGCCGGTGCGCGCATCGGTATTGGCGGCGCGGTCGAAACGCTGCGCCACGCGGGCAAAGCATACGTAGGGATTGCGCGCCACCAGCCAGTTGCGGCCGTCGGCCTTGCCTTCGGCGCGCACGCGCTCGAGGTCGGCGGCCGAGACGATCACGGCGCCGGCCTTCGCCTCCAGCGCCTGCTGCAGGTAGAGCGGATTGGACAGGAACGAGAGCTCGCCCGGTCCGGCCTGGTCCAGGGGGGCCAGGCCGGTGATCGCCAGGTCGGGGTCACCCACAACCTGCGCGCCGTTCTCGGTGGCGAGCTGACCCAGTGTGGGTGTCTGCATGGCGGTACTTCCTGATGAAAGAACGAATGAAGGAACGAAGCAGCGGCGTCGGCTTACCTGCCGCCGGCGTTCAGCACCTTCATCACGTCGTCGGTGATATCGATGCGCGGATTCACGTACACCGCTTCCTGCACGATCAGGTCGTACTTGCGCTGTTCCGCGAGCTGACGGATCACACGGTTGGCGCGCTCCAGCACCTGGGCCAGTTCTTCGTTGCGGCGCTGGTTCAGGTCCTCGCGGAACTCGCGCTGCTTGCGCTGGAACTCGCGGTCCAGGTCGGCCACTTCGCGCTGGCGGCGCTGGCGGTCGGAGTCGGCCAGCACGGCCGTGTCCTTGTCCAGCTTGTCGGCCATGCCCTTGATCTTCTGCGCCATGTCCTGCAGCTCGCGGTCGCGCTTGGAGAACTCCTGCTCCAGCTTGACCTGGGCCGCCTTGGCCGGCTGCGAATCGCGCAGGATGCGCTCGGAATTGACCGCGGCGATGCGCGCTTCCTGGGCCGCGGCCGGCAGCGACGCGCAGAGCGCCGCGGTGGCGAGCGCGGCGGCGCCCAGGGACTTGACCAGTTTGGATGTTGTAGTCATGAAAACAGATCCTTTTTCAGAATCAGAATGCCGTGCCGATCTGGAACTGGAAGCGCTGGACCTTGTCGTTGTCGTCGCGGTTGAGCGGGAAGCCCATGCTGAGCTTCAGCGGTCCGATCGGCGACAGCCACGACATGCCGAAGCCGGTCGAGTACTTCAGTTCGCTGAAGCTCAGCGGCTGACCTTCCTGATAGACGTTACCGAAGTCAAAGAACGTGAACAGGCGCAGCGTGCGGTCCACGCCCGAGCCCGGCAACGGGAAGATGAATTCGACGTTGCCGATCATCTTGGAGGCACCGCCCACCGGGTTGCCGTTCTGGTCCTTCGGGCCCAGCGTGCTGGTCTGGTAGCCGCGCACCGAGCCGATACCACCGGCGTAGAAATACTTGAACACCGGGAACGGCGTGTTGCCGTAGCCGTGGCCGTAGGCAACTTCGCCGTTCAGTGCCAGCGTGAAGGACTTGGAGATCGGGTAGAAGTACTGCTGCTGCACGCTGGCGCGGTAGTACTGCGTATCGCCGCCCGGCAGGCCGACTTCGAGGTTGGCCTGGGTGTACGGGCCCTTGGTCGGGACCAGCGCGCTGTCGCGGCGGTCGCGCGCCCAGCCGATCGTGAACGGGAAGTTGTTGATGCCGTCGCCGGATTCCTTGCCGATCTTGTTCAGCCAGTCGGTGTACTGGGTCGGCGTATTGACCGAGGTGTACACCTGGGTGCGTTCGTAGCCGATGCCGAAGAACACGGTATCGACTTCCGAGAACGGCACGCCGAACTTGAAGCCGCCGCCGGCCGAGACGATCTTGTAGTCCTGGTCGCCGGTGTAGTACAGCGGGCGCGAGGTGCGGTAGTAGATATCGGTCGAGCGGCTGATGCCGTCCACCGTGAAGTACGGGTCGTACTGCGTCAGCGCAATGGTGCGGAACGACTTGGCGGTGTTCACGTCCAGACCCAGGCTGGTGCCCGAGCCGAACACATTGTCCTGACGCAGGCCGGCCTGCAGCACCAGCTTGTCGGTCGACGAGAAGCCCACGCCCAGGCTGATCTGGCCGGTCGGCTTTTCGGTCACGTTGACGTTCACATCGACCTGGTCGGGCGCGCCGGGCACGTCCTCGGTGGTGATGTTGGTGTCGGTGAAGTAGCCGGTACGGTTGATACGCGCCTGCGACTGCTGCAGCTTTTCACTGTCGAACCACGAGCTTTCCATCTGGCGCATCTCGCGCCGCACCACTTCGTCGCGGGTCTTGCTGTTGCCGACCACGTTGACGCGGCGCACGTAGACGCGGCGGCCCGGATCGACCATCAGGGTCAGCGCGACCTCGCGCTTTTCCTTGTCGATCTGCGGCTGCGGATTGATGGTGGTGAAGGCGTAGCCATAGGTGCCGAGCAAGTCGGTAATCGCCTTGGTGCTCTGCGTCAGCTTCTCGGACGAGAAGATATCGCCCTTCTTCAACTGCAGCAGTTTTTCCATTTCCTCCTGCTTGCCCAGCAGTTCGCCCGCCAGGCGCACGTCGGAAACCTTGTACTGCTCGCCTTCCTTGATGTTCAGCGTCAGGAAGATGTCTTTCTTGTCGGGCGTGATCGAGACCTGGGTCGATTCGATGGCGAATTCCAGGTAGCCGCGGTTCAGGTAGTACGAGCGCAGCGCTTCCAGGTCGGCGGTCAGCTTCTGCTTCGAGTACAGGTCGTTCTTGGTGTACCACGACAGCCAGTTCGGCGTGGACAGCTGCATCTCGTCGCGCAGCGTGCTTTCCTTGAAGGCCTTGTTGCCGACGATATTGATCTGGCGGATCTTGGCGACCGGACCCTCGTCGACATTGAACACCACCGAGACGCGGTTGCGGTCCACCGGCGTGATGGTGGTCTGCACGTCGGCGGCATAGTAGCCGCGCGCGACGTACTGGCGCTTGAGCTCTTGCTCGGCCTTGTCGATCAGCGCCTTGTCATAGTAGCGGGCCTCGGCCACGCCGACCGCGCGCAGCGAGCGGCGCAGCGTGTCCTTGTCGAATTCCTTGATGCCGACGAACTCGAGCTGCGAGATCGCCGGGCGCTCCTCGACCTGCACCACCAGCACGCCGTCTTCGGAGCGGATCTGCACGTCCTTGAAGAAGCCGGTATTGTAGAGGGCACGGATGGCATCGGCGCCCTTGTCATCGGTGAAGGTTTCCCCGACGCGCACCGGCAGGTAGCCAAACACGGTACCCGGTTCGACGCGTTGCAGTCCCTCAACGCGGATGTCCCTGACGACGAACGGATCGGCAGCCCAGCCCGCCGGGCTCCAGGCTGCAATAACGGCACTCGCCAGCAAGCCCAGCGAAATGCGCTTATGTCTGATCAATGTTGATCCCCTCTTTGATTCCATCCAGGATTGCGCTCCAATGCCTCATTGGACTGCGCCTGGCAAATGGCGTCCCCGGCGATGGTGCCCGACGACACCACCACCCCTTGCCGACACACGTTTCTAGCCGTTCGCCAGAAACATTCGGCTGACGTCATTGAACAAAGCGAGCGAAGTCAGGAGCAAGATGCAGGCAATGCCAACCTTCTGCAGCATTGCCTGCCAGTGGTCTGGGACGGGCCGGCCAGTCAAAAATTCCACGCAATAATACAGCAAATGCCCCCCATCCAGAACCGGAATGGGTAACAAATTGAGTACGCCAAGACTAACGCTGACCAGCGCCAGGAAGCTGACAAAGGCTTGTATGCCGAGGTTTGCGGCACGCCCGGCGTAGTCCGCGACGGTCAGCGGACCGCTCAGGTTCTGCAGCGAAGCCTGACCCACCAGCATCTTGCCCAGCAGCTTGAGCGACAGCGCGCTGGTATCCCAGACCTGCCCCGCCGCGCGCGCCAGCGCCTGGTCCGGCCGGTAGCGCACGGTCTCCATCTGCACCGCCTGGCTCAGCGCCGCGCCCAGCTTGCCCGCGGGCGCCGGCGCGGCGCCGCTGGCATCGGTGGCGCCGTCGCGCGCCGCGGCGGTGTCGAGCGTGACCGGCACGTCCAGGCGCTGGCCGTCGCGTTCGATCCCCAGCATCACGGCCTGGCCCGGCTGGCTGCGCACCGCCTGGATCAGCGCGCTGGCCTGCGTCAGCGGGCTGCCCTGCCAGGCCACGATGCGATCGCCCTTGCGCAGCCCGGCGCGTTCGGCGGCCGAATCCGGCAGCACCTCGGTGATCGTCACCGGCCCGCCCTTCAGGTTCAGGCCGAGCGTGGCCAGCGGGTCCTGCTCGGGATTGCCGCCGGTATTGGGCAGGCGCGGCAGCGTGACATCGCGCTCGGAGCCATCGGCGCCGCGCACGCGCAGCACCGCGCGCGCATCGCCGAAGCCTTCGGCAAATACCGCCATGCGCAGGTCATTCCAGGAGCGGACTGGCTCGGTGTGGCCGTTGGCGGTCAGCGACAGCACCCGGTCGCCCTCGCGCACGCCGGCCTGCGCCGCCATGGTGCCGGCCGCGGGCGCCGCCACCACCGGCACGGGCTCGCGCATGCCACCGGCGAACAGCGCGAAATACAGCACGATCGCCAGTGCGAAGTTGGCCAGCGGGCCGGCCGCGACGATGACGAAGCGCTTGCCCACCGGCTGGCGGTTGAAGGCGCGCGGCAGGTCGGCCGGGTCGATGGCGGTGTCGCGCGCGGGATCGAACTCGCGCTCGTCGAGCATCTTGACGTAGCCGCCCAGCGGGATCGCCGCCACGGTCCATTCGGTGCGGTCGCGGCTTTTTGAGATCCAGCGCAGCAGCGGCCGCCCGAAGCCGATGGAAAAGCGCAGCACCTTCACGCCGCAGGCGCGCGCGGCCAGGTAGTGACCCATTTCGTGCACGTAGATCAGCACGCACAGGGCAACGATGAAAGCGAGTACGGTTTGCATGGTGCGGGAGGTCGGTAAGATCGCTGGGCCGGCCCGCGCGGTCCCCGGGGACCGGCCGGCGCAGCCGCTATTGTCGCAGATGCGGCAGACCGCCCCGCCGGCTCAGCGGGCGCTGGCCCGCGCGGTGACGCCGGCCCTGGCCGCCTCGCGCGCGAGCGCGTCGGCCGAGAGCACGGCCTCGAGCGTATCGGCGGGCCCGTTCGGTGCCGCCTCCAGCACCTCGCGCACGATGCCGGCGATATCGGTAAAGCGCACCTGGCCCGCGAGGAATGCCTCCACCGCCACTTCATTGGCGGCATTGAGCACCGCCGGCGCCACCCCCGCCGCGCGCAGCGCGTCGAAGGCCAGCCCCAGGCACGGGAACCTCGCCAGGTCCGGCTTCTCGAAATGCAAGCCGCCGGCGAGGGTCAGGTCGAGCGGGGTCACGCCGGCGTCGATCCGTTCCGGGTAGGCCAGGCCATAGGCGATCGGCGTGCGCATGTCGGGGTTGCCCAGTTGCGCCAGCACCGAGCCATCGGCGTAGGCCACCATCGAATGCACGATGCTCTGCGGGTGGATCAGCACCTCGATGCGTTCGGCCGGAGCGCCGAACAGCCAGTGCGCCTCGATCACCTCGAGGCCCTTGTTCATCATGGTGGCGGAGTCGACCGAGATCTTGCGGCCCATGACCCAGTTGGGATGGGCGCAGGCCTGGTCGGGCGAGATATCGTGCAGCGTGGCCGGATCGCGCGTGCGGAACGGCCCGCCCGAAGCGGTCAGCAGCACCTTGGCCACGCCGCGGCCGTAGCGCGGGTCGTCGGCGGGCAGGCACTGGAAGATGGCGTTGTGCTCGCTGTCGATCGGCAGCAGCGTGGCCCCATGCTCGCGCACCGCGTCCATGAAGATGCGCCCGGACATCACCAGCGCTTCCTTGTTGGCCAGCAGCACGCGCTTGCCCGCGCGCGCCGCCGCCAGCGTCGGACGCAGGCCCGCCGCGCCGACGATGGCGGCCATCACCGCGTCGGTCTGCGTATCGGCGGCGATGGATTCCAGCGCGGCTTCGCCGTAGCCGACCTCGGTGGCGACGCCGGCAGCGCGCAGCAGCGTCTCCAGCTCGCGCGCGGCCTCGGCCGTCCCCACCACGGCGCGCGCCGGGCGGAACTCGATGCACTGCTCGGCCAGCTTGCGCACCTGGCGGTGGGCGCTGAGCGCATGCGCGGCGTAACGGCCGGGATGGCGCCGGATCACGTCGAGCGTGCTTTCTCCGATGGAGCCGGTGGCGCCCAGGATGGTGATGCGATGCATAGCAGACGGCTTCAAAGAAAAATCAGCATCAGGGCAGCCAGCGGGAACACCGGCAGCAAGGCGTCGATACGGTCCAGCACACCGCCATGGCCGGGCAGCAGCCGGCTGCTGTCTTTCTTGCCGACCTGGCGCTTGAGCAGCGATTCGAACAGGTCGCCCACCACGCTCGCCGCAACCAGCAGCGTGGTCACCGCGGCGACGAAGCCCAGTCCGCCGCGGTCGCCCATGGCCGAGAACCAGGTCGGGGCAAAGGCGTGGGTGGCGGCCAGCGCGAGCCCGATCGCCAGTGCCAGCAGCCAGCCGCCGAGGGCGCCCTCCCACGACTTGCCCGGGCTGATGCCGGGCGCCAGCTTGCGCCGGCCGATCGCCTTGCCGGTGAAATACGCGCCGATATCGGCGGCCCACACCAGCACCGCGGCGCTCAGCAGCACGCCGATGCCGGCGCCGCGCAGGACCATGGTGGCATGGGCGAACGCGGGCAGCATCACCAGCCCCAGCACCGCGCCCAGCGCGGTGAAGGCCGGGGTCGCGGTGCGCACGCCGCGCGCCAGCAGCACCACCGCCACGCCCCAGCACACCACCGCGGCCTCGAGCAGCCAGGTGATGGCGTGGCGCTGCGGCAGGTCATGCCAGGTGATGGTGGCGATCAGGCAGGCCAGCGCATAGACGTAGGGCCACGGCCCGCGCAAGCCGATCAGGCGGCCGAATTCCCAGCCGGCCAGCAGCACGATCACGCCGAGCAGTCCCGCCAGGCCCGCCGGCGGCGCCAGGAACAGGATCGGCAGGATCAGCAGCAACAGGCACAGGGCGGTGATGACGCGGGTGAGGAGCATGCGCTGCAGTCCCGTGAAAAGTTGGAGCGGCCGGGTTCAGGCCGTACCGGAAAGCCCCGGCGCAACCAGCTGCGCGCTGGTGCGGCCGAAGCGGCGTTCGCGCTGGCGGTACGAGGCAAAGGCCTTGTCGAGTTCCGCGGCGTCGAAATCCGGCCAGTAGACGTCGGTGAAGTACAGCTCGGAATAGGCGAGCTGCCACAGCAGGAAGTTGCTGATGCGCTGTTCGCCGCCGGTGCGGATGAACAGGTCCGGCTCAGGCGCATAGGCCATCGCCAGGTGCGGGGCCAGCAGGGACTCGTCGATCGTTTCCGGATCGAGCATGGGCGAGCGCGCCAGCATCTTGCGCATGGCCTGCAGCAGGTCCCAGCGTCCGCCATAGTTGGCCGCGATGGTCACGGTCAGGCCGGTATTGCCGGCGGTGCGCGCCTCGGCATCCTTGATCAGCCGCTGGATGCGCGGGCTGAAGCGGCTCAGGTCGCCCACCACCCGCAGCCGGATGTTGTTGGCGTGCATCTTCACCACTTCGCGCCGCAGCGACATCATGAACAGCCGCATCAGGAACGAGACCTCGTCGGCCGGACGGCGCCAGTTCTCGGAGCTGAACGCGAACAGCGTCAGGTACTGCACGCCCCGGGCGGCGCAGGCTTCCACCACCGCTCGCACAGCGTCCAGCCCGCGGCTGTGCCCCGCCACGCGCGGCAGGTGCCGCTGGGTCGCCCAGCGGCCGTTGCCGTCCATGATGATGGCAACGTGCCGGGGCACGTAGGAAGTATCGGGTACGGCAAGCGTCGAGCTGATGTGCTGCATGGGCGTGAGACGATCGCTGACAGTCCCGGCCAGGCCGGGACGGGCGTCAGACCGTCATGATCTCCTTCTCTTTTTCGGCGACCATCTTGTCGATCTCGGCCACGTACTTGTCGGTCAGTTTCTGCACCTCGTCCTGGCCGCGGCGTTCTTCGTCCTCGGAAATGGTCTTGTCCTTGACCAGCTTCTTGAACTGCTCGTTGGCATCGCGGCGCAGGTTGCGCACCGCCACCTTGGCACCCTCGGCCTCGCCCTTCACGACCTTGGTCAGCTCCTTGCGGCGCTCTTCGGTCAGTGCCGGCATCGGCACACGGATCACTTCGCCCATGGTGGCCGGGTTCAGGCCCAGGTCGCAATCGCGGATGGCCTTCTCGACCGCGCCCACCATTTTCTTTTCCCACGGCTGCACCGTGATGGTACGGGCGTCGGCCAGGCCGATCGCCGCCACCTGGCTGATGGGCACCATCGAGCCGTAGTAATCCACCTGAACGTGGTCGAGCAGGCCGGTATGGGCACGGCCGGTGCGGATCTTAGCCAGATCGGCCTTGAAGGCTTCGATCGACTTCTGCATTTTCTGCTCGGCGCTCTTCTTTGTGTCGGCGACGCTCATTTTTACCTCCGGAAATCAGCCAACCAAGATCCCCTCTGGTGGGGATCGAAAATGAATCATTCTACTCTTTGCCCGTCTGGATACCAGCGCCGCGGCGCGGCATCCGTTACCGGACTCACAGATGCAGCTCAGAGACGGGGATCACACATGCACCAGGGTGCCCTCGTCCTCGCCCAGGATGACGCGCTTGAGCGCGCCCGGCTTCACGATCGAGAACACCTTGATCGGCAGCTTCTGGTCGCGGCACAGCGCGAAGGCGGTGGCGTCCATCACCTGCAGGTTGCGCGAGATGGCTTCGTCGAAGCTGATGGTGGTGTAGCGCGTGGCGCTCGGATCCTTCTTCGGGTCGGCGGTGTAGACACCGTCGACCTTGGTCGCCTTCAGCACGATCTCGGCGCCGATCTCGGAGCCGCGCAGCGCGGCCGCGGTGTCGGTGGTGAAGAACGGGTTGCCGGTGCCGGCGGCGAAGATCACGACCTTGCCCTCTTCCAGCTGGCGGATCGCGCGCGGGCGGATATAGGGCTCGACCACCTGGTCCATGCGCAGCGCCGACTGCACGCGGCCTTCGATGTTGGCGTGGCGCATCGCGTCCTGCAGCGCCAGCGCGTTCATCATGGTGGCCAGCATGCCCATGTAGTCGGCGGTGGCGCGGTCCATGCCGGCGGCGCCGCCGGCGACGCCGCGGAAGATATTGCCGCCGCCGATCACCACCGCCACCTGCACGCCGAGCTTCACGATCTCGGCAATGTCGTTCACCATCGCCTCGATGGTGGAGCGGTTGATGCCGAAGGCATCGTCGCCCATCAGGGCTTCACCGGACAGTTTCAGAAGGACGCGCTTGTAGGCTGGCATGTTCACCCTCGGAAGGAGCAGTTCGCTCGGTTGAGCCGACTCGGTCGAGTCGACCCGGTTGAGACACACTGGGACGTATGTTTTGGCACCGGCGGCACGGGTCATCGTGCCGCCGGCAGGAGGAAAGCCGGTTTTCGGGGTGCCCCGGCCGGAACCGGACCACCGCGGAAACGGACTGCTGCAGTGCAACGCCGGCTGCGCCGTGCCGCACTACTTATGCAGAGGGGCACCTTGCGGCGCCCCTGCGGCATTATAGGCGCCCGGACCAGCCCACAGCGGGCCGGCCGGCGCGCCCCTGACATCAGCCCTTCTGGGCAGCGGCCACCTGGGCGGCCACTTCAGCGGCGAAGTCGTCCTGCTTCTTCTCGATGCCTTCGCCCACGACGTACAGGGTGAAACCCTTCACGGTCGTGTTGGCGGCCTTCAGCATCTGCTCGACGGTCTGCTTGTCGTTCTTCACGAACGGCTGGTTGAACAGCGAGACTTCCTTCAGGTACTTCTGCACCGAACCCTCGACCATCTTGGCGGCGATCTCGGCCGGCTTGCCCGACTCGGCAGCCTTCTGCTCGGCGATGCTGCGCTCCTTGGCGATCAGGTCGGCGGGGACCTGCTCGGCCGACAGCGACACCGGCTTCATCGCGGCCACGTGCATGGCGACGTCCTTGGCGGCGGCTTCGTCGCCGTCGAACTCGACCATCACGCCGATACGGGTGCCGTGCAGGTACGAAACCAGCTTGCCGCCGTCGGCGTAACGCACAAAGCGGCGGATCGTCATGTTCTCCCCGATCTTGCCGATCAGGGCGGTACGGGTGGCTTCAACGCTCACGCCGTCGATTTCCAGCGCCGACAGCGCGGCCACGTCGGCCGGGTTCTGCCTGGCGACCAGTTCGGCCACCTTGGCCGAGAACGCCAGGAAGTCGTCGTTCTTGGAGACGAAATCGGTCTCGCAGTTCAGTTCGACCAGCGCACCGGTGGTGCCGTCGATGAAAGAAGCGACCACGCCCTCGGCGGTCACGCGCGAGGCGGCCTTGCTGGCCTTGTTGCCCAGCTTGACGCGCAGCAGCT
Source organism: Cupriavidus taiwanensis (assembly GCF_900250115.1). Classification (NCBI taxonomy): domain Bacteria; kingdom Pseudomonadati; phylum Pseudomonadota; class Betaproteobacteria; order Burkholderiales; family Burkholderiaceae; genus Cupriavidus; species Cupriavidus taiwanensis. The sequence goes on from NZ_LT984803.1 coordinate 1,847,283, forward strand.
CTTCAGCCTTGTTCAGGTCGCCGTCGGCCTCGGTCAGGGCCTTCTTGCATTCCATCATCGGCGCGTCGGTCTTCGCGCGCAGTTCTGCAACCATGCTTGCGGTAATTGCCGCCATTTGTCACTCCTTGAATGGTTCGCGCCGGCTGCCGGCAGTCGCCCGCGGCACCCGGTCGGTGGGTCTTCAGCGCACCCGCGGCAGATCTTGCCTGCGGCGGATGACAACAATTCAAATTCGAAAAAAGGGGGCGCCAGATGTGCCCCCTTTTTTCCCTGCTGCCGAAGTACCCCGGCTTGCGCCCTGCGCGCTGCCCGGCGTGCCGGGCGGCAGGCGATGCCTGCCTGTCGTGTGTTGACGTGCGCGCTATCGGGTTCCTTTCAGCAGCAGGCCGGGAGGCGTTCAGCCTTCCTGCACTTCGACGAATTCGTCGTCGCCGCGGGCGGCTTCAACGACTTCCTGCACCGCATTGGCACGGCCTTCCAGGATCGCGTCAGCCACGCCGCGCACGTACAGGGCCACGGCCTTGCTCGAGTCGTCGTTGCCCGGGATCACGTAATCGATGCCTTCCGGCGAGTGGTTGGTATCGACCACGCCGATCACGGGGATGCCCAGCTTGTTGGCTTCGGTCACGGCGATCTTGTGGTAGCCGACGTCGACCACGAAAATCGCGTCAGGCACGCCGCCCATTTCCTTGATGCCGCCGATCGACTTTTCCAGCTTGATCATCTCGCGCTCGAACATCAGCGCTTCCTTCTTGCTCATGGTTTCCAGCGCGCCGGCTTCCTTGGCAGCTTCCATGTCCTTCAGGCGCTTGATCGAGGTCTTGACCGTCTTGAAGTTGGTCAGCATGCCGCCGAGCCAGCGGGCGTCGACGTAGGGCATGCCGGCACGGCCAGCTTCTTCAGCCAGGATTTCGCGCGACTGGCGCTTGGTGCCCACGAAAAGGATGGTGCCGCGATTGGCCGCCAGCTGACGCACGTACTTCATGGCGTCCTGGAACATCGGCAGCGTCTTTTCGAGGTTGATGATGTGGATCTTGTTGCGGTGGCCGAAGATGAAGGGGGCCATCTTCGGGTTCCAGAAGCGGGTCTGGTGGCCGAAGTGGCAACCGGCTTCCAGCATTTCGCGCATGGTCACGGACATGTAAATCTCCAAAGGGTTAGGTCTGAAGCCCGCCCCGACATTCCTGAAAAGGAACACCCCGGATAGGCGGGCCAGCGATTTCAAGCGGCAGGAAGGGCCCTGCCAAAAACCGAACCGGCCGGCGCAATTGCTGCAGCGCAACCAGGTCAGCCCGCTATTCTAGCAACAAAAGCGCCGCCCGCTCAAGCCGCCCCGACCTCTTGCGCCACTGGCGCCCGCTTCCGGACGACTTGGAACAGGCTGCGATCCGCCCTCGATGGTGCGATAATCCCACTTTGATCCTTCTTTTCCGGCGTGGCCAGAGGCCCCGCCATCACTTTTCTGGCGACGCAGCATGAGCATTTACCTGAACACGGCCGAAGACATCGCCCACATGCGCGTGGCTTGCCGCCTTGCCTCCGAAGTCCTCGACTACATCACGCCCTTCGTGCAGCCCGGCGTCACCACCGGCGAACTCGACCGCCTGTGCCACGCCTATATGCGCGACGTGCAGGGCACCGTGCCGGCGCCGCTGAACTATGCGCCCCCCGGCTACCCGCCCTTCCCCGGCGCGATCTGCACCTCGGTCAACGACGTGATCTGCCACGGCATTCCGGGCGAGCGGGTGCTCAAGAGCGGCGACGCGGTCAATCTCGACATCACCGTCATCACCAAGGATGGTTATTACGGCGACACCAGCCGCATGTTCATCGTCGGCGAGGGCTCGATCCTGGCCAAGCGCCTGGCGCAGGTAACCTATGAGTGCATGTGGAAGGGCATCGCGCAAGTGCGCCATGGCGCGCGCCTGGGCGATATCGGCCACGCCATCCAGGTGCACGCCGAGGCCGCCGGCTACAGCGTGGTGCGCGAATACTGCGGCCACGGCATCGGCAAGAACTTCCATGAAGACCCGCAGATCCTGCACTATGGCCGTCCCGGCACCGGCGCCGAGATCAAGGCCGGCATGATCTTCACGGTGGAGCCGATGATCAACGCCGGCAAGCGCGATATCCGCACCATGCCCGACCAGTGGACCGTGAAGACCCGCGACCGCAGCCTGTCGGCACAGTGGGAGCACACGGTGCTGGTCACCGAGACCGGCTACGAGGTACTGACGGTGTCCGCCGGCACCCCGGCGCCGCCGGCCTTCATTACCGATTCCGTGGCGGCCTGACGCCGCGCAGAAGCCAGGGCGCCTGACCGGGCGCCCTTCTTTTTCCAGCCGTGCCCAACAACCCTTCCGCCCTCTCCATGGACACCACGCCGGAACTGCTGCTGGCCGCGCGCGTGCGCGACCGGCTCAAAGCCGACAAGCAGGCGCTGTTTGCGGACTTCAGCATCAGCGCCAATGCCGGCACGCTGACCACGCGGCTGCGCCGCGCCGTCGATGCCGCGCTGGGCGAGGCCTGGCGCGGGCTGGCGATGCCCGCCGACGCGGCGCTGGTGGCGGTGGGCGGCTACGGCCGCGGCGAACTGTTCCCGTACTCGGACGTCGACGTGCTGCTGCTGCTGCCGGCCGAGCCCGACCGGGATACCGCGGGCAAGCTGGAACGCTTTATCGGCCTGTGCTGGGACCTCGGCCTCGAGATCGGCTCGGCGGTGCGCACGGTCGATGACTGCATCCGCGAATCGCGCCAGGACGTCACCATCCAGACCTCGCTGCTCGAGGCGCGCCTGCTGACCGGCAACCCCAAGCTGTTCGAGGCGCTGCGCGGCCGCTACCAGGCCGACCTGGACCCGGCGGCGTTCTTCCAGGCCAAGCTGCTGGAAATGCGCCAGCGCCATGCCAAGTACCAGGACACGCCGTACGCGCTCGAGCCCAACTGCAAGGAGAGCCCCGGGGGGCTGCGCGACCTGCAGGTGATCCTGTGGATGACCAAGGCCGCGGGCCTCGGCGACAGCTGGAAGGAACTGTTCGAGAAGGGCCTGCTGACGGAGCGCGAAGCGCAGGAGCTGGCCCGCAACGAGCGCCTGCTGAAGACCATCCGCGCGCGCCTGCACCTGGTCGCCGGACGCCGCCAGGACGTGCTGGTGTTCGACCTTCAGACCGCGCTGGCCGAGGCCTTCGGCTACCGCCAGAACGCCCACAAGCGCGCCAGCGAGCAGCTGATGCGGCGCTACTACTGGGCCGCCAAGGCGGTGACCCAGCTCAACAGCGTGCTGCTGCTCAATATCGAGGCGATGCTGTTCCCGAGCGAGTCGCAGGTGACGCGCGTGCTCAACGAGCGCTTCGTCGAGCGCCAGGGCATGCTGGAGATCACCAGCGACGACATCTACGAGCGCGACCCGCACGCCATCCTCGAAACCTTCCTGCTGTACGAGCGCACGCCCGGCGTGAAGGGGCTGGCGCCGCGCACGCTGCGCGGCCTCTACAACGCGCGCACGGTGATGGACGCGCGCTGGCGCAACGACCCCGAGAACCGCCGGCTGTTCCTGGCCATCGTGCAGGAGCCGCAGGGCATCACCCATGCGCTGCGGCTGATGAACCAGACCAGCGTGCTGGGCCGCTACCTGATCAACTTCCGCCGCATCGTCGGCCAGATGCAGCACGACCTGTTCCACGTCTACACCGTGGACCAGCACATCCTGATGGTGGTGCGCAACATGCGCCGCTTCGCCATCGTCGAGCACACCCACGAGTTCCCGTTCTGCAGCCAGCTGATGGCCAGTTTCGACAAGCCCTGGGTGCTGTGGGTGGCGGCGCTGTTCCATGACATCGCCAAGGGCCGCGGCGGCGACCATTCCCGCCTCGGCACCGTCGATGCGCGCCGCTTCTGCAAGCAGCACGGCATCGCGCGCGAAGACGCGGACCTGATCTGCTGGCTGGTCGAGCACCACCTCACCATGAGCCACGTCGCGCAGAAGCAGGACCTGACCGACCCGGACGTGGTCCATGCCTTTGCCGAAGTGGTCGGCAGCGAACGCTACCTGACCGCGCTTTACCTGCTGACCGTGGCCGATATCCGCGGCACCAGCCCAAAGGTGTGGAATGCCTGGAAGGGCAAGCTGCTGGAAGACCTGTACCACATCACGCTGCGCGTGCTGGGCGGCGCCCGGGTCGACTCGCATTCGCTGTGGTCGCAACGCAAGGAAGACACCATCTCGGAGCTGCGCCTGAAGGCGTTCGATCCGGCGCTGGGCAAGTCGCTGTGGGCGCAGCTCGACGTGGCCTTCTTCCTGCGCCACGATTCGCACGATATCGCCTGGCTCACGCGCCATCTCTACAACAAGGTCGACAGCCCGGTGCCGGTGGTCAAGGCGCGCGTGTCGCCGGCCGGCGAAGGGCTGCAGGTGGCGGTCTACATCAAGGACCAGCCCGACCTGTTCGCGCGCATCTGCGGCTATTTCGAGCGCAAGGCGTTCTCGATCCAGGACGCCAAGATCCACACCACGCGCCACGGCTACGCGCTCGATACGTTCCAGGTCACCGATCCCGGCATGGCCGGCGATGGCGGCAATTACCGCGACATCATCGCGCTGGTCGAGCATGAGCTGTGCGAGCGGCTGCGCCTGCAGGGCGCGCTGCCCGAGCCCACGCAAGGACGGCTGTCGCGCCAGTCGCGCAGCTTCCCGATCAAGCCGCGCGTCGACCTGCGCCCGGACGAGCGCGGCCAGTATTACCTGCTGTCGCTGTCCGCCAACGACCGCACCGGCCTGCTGTACGCCATCGCCCGCGTACTGGCACGGCATCGCGTGTCCGTGCACACGGCACGCATCAACACCCTGGGCGAACGCGTCGAAGACGTGTTCCTGGTAGACGGCAGCCGCCTGGCCGCCGACAACCGATTGCAGATTCAGCTTGAACAGGACTTGCTCGCCGCCCTCGCCATCTGAGGCGGGCGGGCAGCATCAACATATGACCGACAGCAATTCGCCGAAGCGCAAGACGCTAGGCATCAAGGCCGCCAGCGAAACCGGCACGGCCGCGCGCAAGGGCGGCAACCGCCCGGTGCGGGTTTCAGACCTGAACCGTAACCGCGTGCGGGCCGTGACCGAAGGCATCAAGCGCGCGCAGCAAAGTGATGGTGGCAAGAGTGCCGGCCGCCGCGCGCCAGGCGAAGCGCAAGCCGGCGGCGACGTGCGCAAGCCGCGCCCGCCGCGCCCCGCTGACGGCGAGCGCCAGGCGCGGCCACGACGCCCCGAGGGCGAAGCGCGTGCGCCGCGGCGCTTTGGTGACGACGAAAGCCGTCCGCGCCGCTATGGCGACGATCGCGGCGAAGCGCGTCCGCGCCGTGCTGGCGATGACCGTGGCGAAGCCCGTCCCCGCCGTTTCGAAGGCGGCGAAGCGCGCCCGCCACGACGCTTCGGCGACGACGACAATCGTCCGCGCCGTGCTGGCAATGACCGCGGCGAAGCGCGTCCGCGCCGCTTCGAAGGCGGCGAAGCGCGCCCGCCGCGACGCTTCGGCGACGACGACAACCGTCCGCGCCGCACCGGCGGTGACCGCGCCGAAGCGCGCCCGCGCCGCTTCGAAGGCAGCGAAGCGCGTCCGCCGCGACGCTTCGGCGATGACGACAACCGTCCGCGCCGCACTGGCGACGATCGTGGCGAGGCGCGACCGCGCCGCTTCGAAGGCGCTGACACTCGCCCGCGCCGCTTTGGCGACGACGAAAACCGCCCGCGCCGCTTCGAGAATGCCGACTCGCGTCCGCGCCGCCATGGCGATGACGACAAGCGCCCGCGCCCCGCGCCGTCGGGCGAACGCCGCCGCGAAGGCACGGCGCCGGCACGCCGCTTCAGCGACGCGGCCGACCGTATCCGCACTGCCGGCCCGGCACGCCAGCACGCACCGGCCGCGCGCCAGGAAAAGCCTGCCCCGGTCCGCGACGAGTCCACCCACGACGACGGCCTGGTACGGCTGTCCAAGCGCATGTCCGAACTCGGCCTGTGCTCGCGCCGCGAGGCCGACGAATGGATCCCGCGCGGCTGGGTGCTGGTCGACGGCAAGCCCGTGACCGAACTCGGCAGCCGCATCCGCCCCGACGCCGAGATCGAGATCCTGCAGGAAGCGCGTTCCGAGCAAGGCGAGCGCGTCACCGTGCTGCTGAACAAGCCGGTGGGCTACGTTTCGGGCCAGGCCGAGGACGGCTACGAGCCCGCCGCGGCGCTGTTTGCCCCCGAGAACCAGTGGGAAGGCGATCCCACGCGCAAGCGCTTCGCGCCGTGGCAGCGCAAGAACCTGGCGCCGGCCGGCCGCCTCGATATCGACTCCACCGGCCTGCTGGTGCTGACGCAGGACGGCCGCGTCGCGCGCGCGCTGATCGGCGAGGACTCGACCGTCGAGAAGGAATACCTGGTGCGCGTGGTCTGGCACTCGCCGCACGGGCCGGTCGAGCGCAACATCAGCGCGGAATTCCCCGCCGACGACCTCGAACTGCTGCGCCACGGCCTGTCGCTCGACGGCGTGCCGCTCAGGCCGGCCAAGGTCAGCTGGCAGAACGAAGAGCAACTGCGCTTCGTGCTGCGCGAGGGCCGCAAGCGCCAGATCCGCCGCATGTGCGAGCAGGTCGGGCTGCAGGTGGTGGGCCTCAAGCGCGTGCGTATGGGACGGGTGGTGCTGGGGGATCTGCCGCCGGGCAAGTGGAGGTTCCTGGGGCAGTTCGAGAAGTTCTGATAAAAAGAAAAGCGGCCGGGACGGCCGCTTTCTTTGATGGGTTTTGGCAAATCGCCACACCCTCATTTCCCTACCGCCGGTGTGCTCCCTCTTCCGCAAGCGGGAGAGAAGAGCAGGCCAGAGGTCATTCTGCGCCGTCAATCGTCGCCGTTCGCCGGCAAATCCGGAAACAGGATCTCGGTAAACCCGAAGTTCGAAAAATCCCTGATCCGCATCGGATAAAGAATCCCCTGCAGGTGGTCGCACTCGTGCTGCACCACGCGCGCATGGAAGCCCTCGGCGACGCGTTCGATGCGGTTGCCCATCAGGTCGTAGCCGCTGTACTTCAGCCGCAGGTGCCGCGGCACCACGCCGCGCAGGCCCGGCACCGACAGGCAGCCTTCCCAGCCGTCCTCCATCTCGTCGGACTGCATTTCCAGCACCGGATTGATCAGCACGGTCTTGGGCACGGTCGGCGCTTCCGGGTAGCGCGGATTGCGGTCGAAGCCGAAGATCACCACCTGCAGGTCCACGCCGATCTGCGGCGCCGCCAGGCCCGCGCCGTTGGCGTGGTCCATGGTGTCGAACATGTCTTCGATCAGCGTGCGCAGCTCCGGCGTGTTGAAGCGCTCCACCGGCCGCGCCACCTGCAGCAGGCGCGCATCGCCCATCTTGAGAATCTCGCGGATCATGGTTGTATTCCCGGTTATTGCCCGTCCGGCGCGGCACCGGCCTGCGCCAGCAGCGCCAGCATGCCGGCCTCGTCCAGCACCGGCACGCCCAGCGCCTCGGCCTTGTCCAGCTTGCTGCCGGCCTCGGCACCGGCGACCACGTAGTCGGTCTTTTTCGAAACCGACCCGGCCACCTTGGCGCCGGCGGCTTCCAGCAACTCCTTGGCGTCTTCGCGCGACAGCGTCGGCAGTGTGCCGGTCAGCACAAAGGTCTTGCCCGACAGCGGCGCCGGCGCCCTGGCCACCGGCTCGCTTTCCGCCCAGTGTACGCCGGCCGCCCGCAGTTGCTCGATGACTTCGACATTGTGCGGCTCGGCCAGGAAGTTGGCGATCGACTGCGCCACCACCGGCCCGACATCGTTGACCTCGAGCAGCGCGGCTTCGTCGGCCGCCATCAGCGCATCCAGCTTGCCGAAGTGTTTGGCCAGGTCCTTGGCGGTGGCCTCGCCGACGTGGCGGATGCCGAGCGCGAAGATAAAGCGGTTCATGGTGGTCGCGCGCGACTTGTCGATCGCCGCGACCAGGTTGGCGGCGGACTTGTCCGCCATGCGCTCGAGCGCGGCCAGCTTGGCGACGCCCAGCTTGTACAGGTCGGCCGGCGTGCGCACGATGCCCTGGTCGACCAGTTGCTCGACCAGCTTGTCGCCCAGGCCTTCGATATCCATGGCGCGCCGTTGCGCGAAATGCAGCAGCGACTGCTTGCGCTGCGCCGCGCAGATCAGGCCGCCGGTGCAGCGGGCAATGGCTTCGTCCTCGAGCTTCTCGATATGCGAGCCGCACACCGGGCAGGCGCTCGGCATGACGAAGGCGCGGGCATCGGCCGGGCGCCGTTCGGTCACCACGGCGACCACTTCCGGGATCACGTCGCCGGCGCGGCGCACGATCACGGTATCGCCGACATGCACGTCCTTGCGGCGGATCTCGTCCTCGTTGTGCAGCGTGGCATTGGTCACGGTCACGCCGCCGACAAACACCGGCTTGAGCCGCGCCACCGGCGTGATCGCGCCGGTGCGGCCGACCTGCACCTCGATGTCCTCGACGATGGTGGTCATTTCCTGCGCCGGGAACTTGTGCGCCAGCGCAAAGCGCGGCGCGCGCGAGACAAAGCCCAGGCGCTCCTGCTCGGCCAGCGCGTTGACCTTGTAGACCACGCCGTCGATGTCGTAGGGCAGGTCGTCGCGGCGCTTGCCGATATCGCGGTAGAAATCGAGCAATCCCTGCGCTCCCTTCACCACCGCGCGGTCCTTGCACACCGGCAAACCCAGCGCGGCGAAGCCGTCGAGCATGGCGCTGTGGGTCGGCGGCCGCTCCACCCCCTGCAGCTCGCCCAGCCCGTAGGCGAAGAACGACAGCGGACGCCGCGCGGTGATGCGCGGATCGAGCTGGCGCAGGCTGCCGGCGGCGGCATTGCGCGGGTTGACGAAGGTTTTCTCGCCGGCCTCGGCCTGGCGCGCGTTGAGCTTGTCGAAGTCGCGGCGGAACATGAAGACCTCGCCGCGCACCTCCAGCACCGCGGGCGCCTGGCCGCGCAGCTTGAGCGGAATCGCCTTGATGGTGCGCACGTTGACGGTGACGTCCTCGCCGGTCTCGCCATCGCCGCGGGTGGCGGCCTGCACCAGGCGGCCGTCTTCATAGCGCAGCGACATGGCGAGGCCGTCGAACTTCAGCTCGCAGGCATATTCGACCGCGTCGGCGGCGCTGAACAGGTCGGCCTCGCCCGCGGCGGGCGCACTGCGGCCCAGGCCCTGCGCGCAGCGGCGGTCGAAGTTCAGCACGTCGTCGTCGGCGAAGGCGTTGTTGAGCGACAGCATCGGCACGCGGTGCCGCACCGAATCGAACCCTGCCAGCGGCTCGCCGCCCACGCGCTGGGTGGGCGAGTCCGGGGCCTGCAGCTCGGGATGCTCGAGCTCCAGCGCCAGCAGTTCGCTGAACAGCGCGTCGTATTCCGCATCGGGAATGGTGGGCGCGTCCAGCACGTAATACTGGTGGTTGTGGCGGTCCAGCTCTTCGCGCAGCCAGGCCACGCGGCTGGCCGCGGCGTCGGCCGGCAAGGCGCCGGCGGGCGCGGAGGCATCTGCCTGCGCGCCGCGGTGTTTTGCGGTCATGGCAGGCCCCGGCTAGTTGCTGAACAGGCGCAGCGCCACCGGCGAACCGGCCGGCATGCCGCGTGCTTCCAGCTTCTGGTACAGCGTTTCGAGCTGGGTGAAGATGGCGACGAACGAGGCTTCGGTGAGCGGCCGCATATTGTCGTCGACCAGTTGCGCCCCCATGCGCTGCGCCAGCGTATGGCCGTACTCGCACACGGTCTTGAACGGCTTGGCGGCCTGGTCGGCCACCGGCACGTCGAGCAGCAGCGTGATCTGGCGGCCGGCCTTGACGGTGAGATCGTCGCGCAGGAAGTTGGTGTCGCCGAACTGCAGCGTGAACAGCGGGCGCTGCACGCCCTCGGCATTGGCCTGGTAGCGGATAAAGCGGGTGCCGTCGCGCGACAGCACCAGCCCGTCCTGCGTCGCCACGTTCTGCACATAGGCGGCCGACCATGGCGCGCCGTCGGAGATCACGTTGACGCCCAGCTGCACGTCGCAAGCGGCGGCGAAGCCGTCGAGCTCGCGCGCGTTGGCCACGGTCTCGCCCATGTCGGGCAGGTCGGCCGAGGCGTCGAGCGATTCGGCCAGCGACTCGACCGCGGTGACGAATTCCGAGAACTCGAGCGCGTTGAGCGGGCCGCCGCGGTTGGCCAGCTGCACGCCGACCTGCAGGTCTTCGTACTGATGGCCGGCGGTGACGGGCTCCCAGGCGTTGGCTTCGGCGCGCAGGCCTTCGATATGGACCGGCTTGGTGCCGGCGCGGCGCAGCCGGCCGGTCAGCGGCAGGATGCGGTCGCCGGAGGCCTTGCGCTCCAGATGCAGCGGCACTATGCAGTCGATCAGCGGGTCGACCACGGCCGGTGCGGGCTGGCCATCCGGCACGGCGGCGACCGGCCCCTGCACCGGCGCCGGCGCCGGTGCAGGTGCAGGTGCAGGTGTGGCGGCAACCGCGGGGGCGGGTGCCGGGGCCATGCCGGCTTCGACCGCATCGGCCTGGTCCGCCTCATCGGCCGCGGCACGCGTCGCGGCCGCTGCCAGGGCAACTTCCTCGGCGACGGCCTCGTCGGCATCGGCGGTGCTGGCCGCAGCGACAGCGGCGGCAGCGGCGTGGTTGTTGCCGGCCACGGCGGCCGCCCCGGCGCCGGCTGCTGCCTGGGCAAGCGTCGGCTCGCGCCGCGGCGGCTGCTCGGCGGCGGCCTCGTGCAGGCGCGCGGCGGTTTCCGGCGTGGTGCTCTGGCCGACCACCGGCTCGCGCATCGGCGGCAGGTCGTCCTCGGGCCGCAGCTCGCGCGGGCGGCGCGCCTTGCGAATCTGCCACTGGTTGTAGCCGAACACCAGCACCACGAAAACCAGGCCGGCGACGATCAGCGCGGTCTGCAGGTCCATGTTGAGCTTCATGCTGCAGTCTCCAAAGCGCCGCGGTTGGTTACAGCACGGTAGTGTCGGTTGCGCGCAGCATTCGCGGACGTGCGCTTCCCCGCTGCGCGGGGTCCCTGCTTACTGCTCATGCTGCCTCCGCCATCGATACTGCCGCGTCCATATCTACTGCCACGATCCGCGAAACGCCCTGCTCCTGCATGGTCACGCCAATGAGTTGATGAGCCATTTCCATGGCAATCTTGTTATGTGAGATGAAAACGAACTGGGTCTTGTCCGACATGCGCGCCACCATATTGGCGTAGCGCTCGGTATTGGCATCGTCCAGCGGCGCGTCGACCTCGTCCAGCAGGCAGAACGGCGCCGGGTTCAGCTGGAACATCGCGAACACCAGCGCGATCGCGGTCAGCGCCTTCTCGCCACCCGACAGCAGGTGGATGGTCGAGTTCTTCTTGCCCGGCGGTTGCGCCATCACCTGCACGCCGGCATCGAGGATTTCCTCGCCGGTCATGATCAGGCGCGCCTGGCCGCCGCCGAACAGCGACGGGAACAGCTCGCCGAAGTGATGGTTGACCTGGTCGAAGGTGCCCTGCAGCAGCGCGCGGGTTTCCTGGTCGATCTTGGCGATCGCGTCCTCGAGCGTGCCGATGGCGTCGTTCAGGTCGGCCGACTGCGCGTCGAGGAAGGTCTTGCGCTCGCGCGCCGCGGCCAGTTCGTCGAGCGCGGCCATGTTGACCGGGCCCAGCGCGTTGATGGCGTTGTTGATGCGCGTGACCTCGCCCTGCAGGTAGGACGGCTTCAGCTCGCCGGTCAGCTTGTCGGCCAGCGCGGCCTCGTCCACCGCGGCGGCGCTGAGCTGCTCGCTGAACTGCTCCTGGTTCAGGCGCGCGGCCTGTTCCTTGAGCTGGAGCTCGGTGATGCGATCGCGCAGCGGCTGCAGGCTGCGCTCGGCGGCCAGGCGCTGCTCGTCGTGCTGGCGCAGCTGCGCCGACAGCGCATCGAGCTCGGTGCGCGCGATGGTCAGCTTCTCTTCCTTTTCGGCACGGCGCTCCAGCGCTTCCTGCAGGCCGGTATGCGCGGTCTGCTCGTTGATGGTCTCGAGTTCGGCGCGGGCGTTTTCCAGCGATTCGGCGATGCGCTCGGCCTGGTCAGCCGCCACCTGGATATTGCGGCGCAGCTCGTCGATGCGGCTGGCCAGGTTGCGCTCGGCAAACAGCGCTTCCTGCGCGGCGCGCTCGAGGTCGCGCAGCTGGTGGCGCGCGCCGGAGAGCTTGCTGTCCAGCGCCTCGAAGGCCATCTGCTGGTCTTCGTGGCTGGCCTGCATCTCGGCCAGCGCGGCGTCGTGCTGCTCGAAGCTGGCCTCGGATTCGGCGCGGATGGCACGCTGCTCTTCGACCTGCGCGTGGATCTCTTCCAGTTCCTCGCGGATCTGGCCGCTGCGCGCGGCATAGCGCTCCATCGCCTGCGACAGCTTGAGCACGTCCATCTGCAGCGCATGCACGCGGCGGGTGGCCTGCTCGGCACGGGCACGGGCTTCGCCCAGCGCCTGGCTGGCCTGGGTGTAGGCCGCTTCGGCGCGCACCGCCTCGGTCTTGGCCTCGTCGGACAGCAGCAGCTGCGCGCGCGCCTGCTTGTGCAGGTTTTCGATTTCCTGCTCGCGCGCGAGCATGCCGGCCTGCTCGGAATCGGCGGCGTAGATCTGGATGGCGTTGCGGCCCACCAGGTGGCCTTCGGCGACCACGAAGGAAGCGCCGTCGGGCAGCGTGTTGCGCGCGGCCAGCGCCTGCGCCATGTCGGTGGCGACATAGACGTCGGCGAGCCAGTCCTGCATCACCGCGCGGATGCCGGGCTCGGTGATCTGCACCAGCGCCATCAGCGGGCGCAGGCCGGCCGGCGTTTCGAGCGGACGGGCCGCGGCCGGCGGCGAGTAGAACGCCAGCTTTGCCGGCGGCGCGTCGGCCAGGAAGGCCTTGACCCAGTCCAGGTTCGACACTTCCAGCGCTGCCAGCTTCTCGCGCAGCACGGATTCGAGCGCGTTTTCCCAGCCCGGCTCGATATGGACCTTCTTCCACAGCCGCGGCAGCTCGGACAGTTCATGCCTGGCCAGCCAGGGCTGCACCTTGCCGTCGGTCTGCACGTTCTCTTGCAGCTGGCGCAGCGCCGCCAGGCGCGCCTCCAGCGTGGCGATGGCGGCGGCCTCGCTGTGCACGCGCGCCTGCGCGGCGCGGCGCGCCTCGTCCAGGCGCGGCACGCTCTCTTCGGCGTCGGCGAGCACGGCCTGGGCTTCCTCGACCAGCGCCTCCTGCTCCGCCAGCTCGGCGCGGGCCTGCTCCAGCCGGGTTTCGTCGGGCCGGTCCAGGCCCTTGTCTTCGGCCGACAGCCGTTCGCGGCGCTGTTCCAGCTGCTGCAGCATCTGGTCGGCGCTGCGCTGCTGCGCGGCCTCCAGCTTGAGCGCCTGCTCGGCCTGCATGATGCCGGCGCGCTGCTCGTTGAGCAGCAGCTGGGCTTCGCGCCACTGCGCTTCCAGCGTCGGCAGCTCGTCGTTCTGGCGCGCGACGGCCTCCTGCGCCTCGACCGTGCGGCCTTCGGCCACGGCCAGGTTTTCTTCGGCCTGCGCCAGTTCGTCGGTGGCCTGTTCGGCCTTGCCCTGCCACTGCTCGCGCTGCGCGGTCAGCGCGGCGATCTGGGCCTGCACGCGGTTGCGCGACTCGACCACGTAGCGGATCTCGGCCTCGAGCTTGCTGACCTCGGCATTGGCCTCGTACAGCGCGCCCTGCGCCGCGTGCATGCCATCGGATGCGGCATAGTGCGCGGCGCGCATGGTTTCCAGCTCGGCTTCGACATGGCGCAGCTGCGCGGTCTGGGCTTCCAGGTCGATCTGGGCCTGCTTGATGGCGCGCTGGTGGCGTTCCTGCTCCTGCTGCGCCTCGCGCTTGCGCAGCAGCCACAGCAGGTGCTGCTTCTCTTCGCCGTCGGCCTGCAGCGTCTTGAAGCGCTGCGCCACTTCGGCCTGGCCCTCGAGCTTTTCGAGGTTGCTGCCGAGTTCGCGCAGGATGTCTTCGACCCGGGTCAGGTTTTCACGGGTGTCGGACAGCCGGTTCTCGGTCTCGCGGCGGCGCTCCTTGTACTTGGACACGCCCGCCGCTTCTTCCAGGAAGATGCGCATGTCATCGGGCTTGGCCTCGATGATGCGCGAGATCATGCCCTGGCCGATGATGGCGTAGGCGCGCGGGCCGAGGCCCGTGCCCAGGAAGATGTCCTGGATGTCGCGCCGGCGCACCGGCTGGTTATTGATGTAGTAGGACGAGGTTCCGTCGCGGGTCAGCACGCGCTTGACCGCGACTTCGGCGTACTGGCTCCACTGGCCGGCGGCGCGGCCTTCGGCGTTGTCGAACACCAGTTCGACGCTGGCCCGGCCGGCCTGCTTGCGCGCGGTCGAGCCGTTGAAGATGACGTCCTGCATGGATTCGCCACGCAGCTCGGACGCGCGTGACTCGCCCAGCACCCAGCGCACCGCATCGATGATGTTGGATTTGCCGCAGCCGTTGGGACCGACGATGCCGACCAGTTGGCCCGGCACCTGGAAATTGGTGGGATCGACGAATGACTTGAAGCCCGCCAGCTTGATCGAGGATAGTCGCACGGTTTCTCGTGTGGTATCGGCCACTCCGGCAGGGAAGCGGGGGCGGCCTGGTATCGGGTATCGGGGCTATTGCACGGTTCGGAACAGCCGGGCTGCGCGGGAGCCCGGCACGGCGTGACGCCAGCACCTCAAAACACCCCTCCAGCCCGAGAATTGGGGCTAATCATACCATCGCAGATGCCTTCGCCGGCCCGTTTGGGGTCCTCCGGGGGAGGTGGCCGGGTGGCGGAATTCCTTTGCGTTTCCGGCCCTTACAAGCGGTTTCACAAGCACTTTGGCAAACCGCGCGCCGGCAGCCAGCTACGCTTGCGGCGTGATCCACCCGGAAACTAATCAGGGTAAATGCTAGTCTCTGCTCTGTCGGCGTGATGCCGGATACGCTCCGGCCCCACGCACCATGAACGACCCCCAGCCCGCCTTCGCCACCGTAAGGCCAACCAGGAGGACAGAGCATGAGTGAACCGTCAGCGGCCGCCCGGCCGTGGTCTGTCAGCGACATCCATTACGAGGCGATCGACGTGGCGCGCGTGCGCGGCGACCGCGACCTGTTCTACCTGCTGGTGTCGGCATCGTTCATCGAGAGCGGCTCCGACACCTATGCCGGCAACCTTGCCACCTATTACGCCCGCGTGCCCGAAGCCGCCGGCTGGCTTGCCGCGCACTGGGAAGCCGAGGAACTGCAGCATGGCGTGGCGCTGCGGCGCTATGTCGAACATGTCTGGCCGGAATTCGACTGGGAGCGCGGCTATGCGCGCTTTTTCGACGAGTACCGCCAGACCTGCTCGATCGACCAGTTCGAGCCCACCGAGGCGCTCGAGATGGCGGCCCGCTGCGTGGTCGAGACCGGCACCGCGGCCTACTACCGGGCGCTCGAGCAGGCCAGCGACGAACCGGTGCTGCGCGACCTGACGCGGCGCATCTCCAACGACGAGGTGCGACACTACAAACACTTCTTCCACTTCTTCAACCGCTTCGCCGAAGCCGAGCGCCCGGGCCGGCTGCGCGTGCTGCGCGCGCTGGCGCGCCGGCTGCTGGAGATCAAGAACGAGGACGCGGCGATCGCGCTGCGCAACGTGCTGCGCATGGAACGCGGGGTCGAGTCGGTGCCCGAGGCGGAGGTGCGCGCGCTCAATACGCGCGTGTCAGGCGTGATCCGCCGCAATATCCCGATCGAGATGACCGTCAAGATGCTGCTGCGCCCGCTGCACCTCCACCGCGGCGTCGAGCGCGCGGTGCGCGCACCGCTGGTGGCGATGGTGTCGCGGGTGATCCTGCACTGAGCCGCGCCGGGCTAGTGGCAGGCCGCGGCCTCGGCCCCCGCCGTCAGCGCGGGCGCGGCGCGGCTGCGGTGCACCAGCCCGGACAAGGCGCCGGCGGCGATGATGCACAGGCCGCCGGCGGCCTCCTTCCAGCTCAGCACTTCGGTGGCCAGCCACCACGACGAGACCGCGGCAATGACGATCTCGAACAGCATCAGCAGCGACACGCGGTTGGCCGGCAGCCGCTGCAGCCCGTACTGGACCACCGAGTTGCTGACCACCAGCACCGCCGCCAGCCCCAGCACCAGCATCGCTGCGCTGACCTGCGCGCCTGGCACGATGGCCAGCGCCGGGCCATCGAGCAGCAGCGCGGCCGGCACGCCGACCACGGTGCAGCCCAGGTAGACCACCACGGTGCGCACGCGTGCGTCGGTGTCCGGAAAGCGCTGCCCGGCCCGGCGCGACAGCACGTTGTTGACGGCAAAGCCCATGCCGCCGACCAGCCCGGACCATTCCGCGGCGGAGCCTGGCAGCGGCACGCCGACCGCGGGCGTCCACAGCATCAGCCCGGCGCCGAACAGCGCCAGCCCCACCAGCGCTAGCCCGGCCGCCGACAGGCGCTCACCCAGGAACAGCCGTGCGCACAGCGCGGTCCAGACCGGGGTCAGGTAGAACAGCAGCAGCACCCGCATCACATGCCCGTTGACGCTGCCCCAGACAAAGCCGGCGTTGGTCACGCCCGCCGCCAGGCCGATCGCGACGAACAGCCAGTGCGGGCGCAGGCCGCCCAGGTGGCGGCGGAAGGCCAGCAGCGACAGCACTGCCGCGACCGCGCTGACCAGCGCCGCGGCATGCATGCCGCCCAGGCCCCAGCCGGCCAGGACCCGGTACGGGAACCAGGCGATGCCCCACACCGAGGCGCCGATCAGGATGGAAAGCGATGCCTTGACCGCATGGCGGTCGGCCGGCGCCGGCGGCGCCGCAACTGTCTTTGTGCTCATAAAGGGAATCGGTGCGAGGCGAGCCGGCCCGCCTGCCGTCACCGGCGGGCAGCGTCCGGACGGCGCCGGCGGCATCACCGTGGCGTGATGCCCGCCATCCGTGGCGGCCCAACCCTGGCCAAAGACCGCCTGGCGGGCCGGGCCGGCGCACGGAAACCCGCGCCGTTCCTCTATAATGCGTCGTTTTAACCGGCCCCGACTGACACTGTGAATCCGCGCCTCGACCTGCTCCAGCCCTACCCGTTCGAGAAACTGCGGGTGCTCTTTGCGCAAGTAAAGGCTGCCGACAAGCCGGCCATCAGCTTCGGCATCGGTGAACCCAAGCATCCGACGCCTGCCTTCATCAAGCAAGCGCTGGCCGAGTCGCTTGCGGGGCTGGCGAATTATCCCACAACGGCCGGTTCCGATGCACTACGGCAGTGCATTGCGGGCTGGCTGGAGCGCCGCTACGGCCTGCCCAAGGTCAACGCCGCCACCGAAGTGCTGCCCGTGACCGGCTCGCGCGAGGCGCTGTTCGCATTTGCCCAGACCGTGGTCGACGGCACCCGGCCGGGCGCGCTGGTACTGTGCCCCAACCCGTTCTACCAGATCTACGAAGGCGCGGCGCTGCTGGCCGGCGCCACCCCGGTATTCGCCAACAGCGACCCGGCGCGCAATTTCGCCCCGGCATTCGACCGCATTGCCGACGAGGTCTGGCAGAAGGTGCAACTGCTCTTTGTCTGCACCCCCGGCAACCCGACCGGCGCGGTGCTGTCGCTGGAGGACTGGAAGCAATTGTTCGCGCTGTCCGACCGCTACGGCTTCGTGATCGCCTCCGACGAGTGCTATTCCGAGATCTATTTCGACGAGGGCCGCGCGCCGCTGGGCGCGCTCGAGGCCGCGCACAGGCTGGGACGCGGCTTTGACCGCCTGGTGGTGTTCTCGAGCCTGTCCAAGCGCTCCAACGTGCCGGGCCTGCGCTCGGGCTTCGTCGCCGGCGACGCCGCGCTGCTCAAGCAGTTCCTGCTCTACCGCACCTACCATGGCGGCGCGATGAACCCGGCAGTGCAGAGCGCCAGCATCGCCGCCTGGAACGATGAGGACCACGTGCGCGAGAACCGCGCCGCCTATGTGCGCAAGTTCAGTGAAGTGACGCCGATGCTGGCCGAGGTGCTGGACGTGGCGCTGCCCGATGCCGGCTTCTATCTGTGGGCGGATGTGTCGCGCACCGGCCTGAGCGATACCGGGTTCGCCGCCCGCCTGCTGGCCGAGCAGAACGTGACGGTGCTGCCGGGCAGCTACCTGGCGCGCGAGGCCGACGGCATCAACCCGGGCGCCAACCGCGTGCGCATGGCGCTGGTGGCGACGCCGGAGGAATGCCTGGAAGGCGCGCGCCGGATCGTGGAATTTTGCAGGTCACTGGGCTGAGGCCTGAGTTTGTCCAATTGTGTCCTCCCTCTCCCCTCAGGGGGAGAGGGTCGGGGTGAGGGGTGGTTCAGCAAGGCACCACGCCAGTAGAACCGCCCGCCCTCACCCCCGGCCCCTCTCCCGCAAGCGGGAGAGGGGAGCAAACAAAGGGTCGAGGCCCAGGCCCGACGATCGAACATCAACATTCAACACCTGAGAAACCAAACATGACGCAAGCACTGCAAGCCCTGATCGACCAGGCCTGGGAAGACCGCGCCAGCCTGTCGCCCAAGTCCGCCCCCAATGACATCCGCGAGGCAGTCGCCAACGTCATCGGCCAGCTCGATTCGGGCGCGCTGCGGGTGGCCGAGAAGCAAGGCAAGGACTGGATCGTCAACCAGTGGGTCAAGAAGGCCGTGCTGCTGTCGTTCCGCCTGGAAGACAACGCGCCGATGAGTGCCGGCGGCTTTGCCCAGTTCTACGACAAGGTGCCGACCAAGTTCGCCAACTGGAGCGGCGACGACTTCGCCAAGGCTGGCTTCCGCGTGGTGCCGCCCGCGGTGGCCCGCCGCGGTTCGTTCATCGCGAAGAACGCCGTGCTGATGCCGTCGTACGTCAACATCGGCGCCTATGTCGATGAAGGCACCATGGTCGACACCTGGGCCACGGTCGGTTCGTGCGCGCAGATCGGCAAGAATGTGCACCTCTCGGGCGGCGTGGGCATCGGCGGCGTGCTGGAGCCGCTGCAGGCCAACCCGGTGATCATCGAAGACAACTGCTTTATCGGCGCGCGCTCGGAAGTCGTCGAAGGCGTGATCGTCGAGGAAAACTCGGTGATCTCGATGGGCGTGTACCTGGGCCAGTCGACCAAGATCTACGACCGCGAAACCGGCGAGATCCACTATGGCCGCGTGCCGGCCGGCTCGGTGGTGGTGGCGGGCAACCTGCCGTCCAAGGACGGCAAGTACAGCCTGTACTGCGCCGTGATCGTGAAGAAGGTCGACGCGCAGACCCGCGCCAAGACCAGCCTGAACGACCTGCTGCGCGGCGACTGAGGGCCGCTCGCGGCCCGCATGGGCTGCGACGCCCCGGGGCCCGGCTCCGGGGCTGATTGACCGTCGTCACCCGCCTGGCCAGGCTGAACATGCCCTCCCTCCGCAAGCGACTCATGGCCCTGGATCCCACCACCGTCAGCACCGTGCTTTCCCTGCTGCCCACCATTCTCGAGCAGGCCAACAAGACCCTCGAGAAACTGAAGAAGAACAAGCGCAAGGACGGCACCCCCGACGCCGCGGTGGCCGACGCGCGCGATCCCGCGACGCGCATCGCCGAACTCGAAGCCGCAGTCGTCCAGCAGGCGGAGGCCGTCAAGCTGCTGGCCGAGCAGCACGCCATCACCATCGACGCGCTGCGCAAGGAAGCCGCCCGGCTGGACCGGCGCCTGCGCCTGATGACGGCGGTGGCGATGGGCGGCGTGGCGCTGGGCCTGGGCGGCCTGGTGATCGCGCTGAACCTGCTGTTGCGCTGAATCCCCCGAATTCCATCAAGACTTGCCATGACCGTCCTGCTCTACGGCATTTTCAACTGCGATACCGTCAAGAAGGCCCGCACCTGGCTCGATGCCAACGGCGTGGCCTACACCTTCCACAACTTCAAGAAGCAGGGCGTGGACGAGGCCATGCTGCGCGGCTGGCTGCGGCACGTGCCGCTGGCCACGCTGCTCAACCGCAAGGGCACTACCTGGCGCGCACTGTCCGACGCCGACAAGGCCCGCGCCGACGAAGAAGCCGGCGCGATCGCGCTGATGCAGCAAAGCCCGTCGCTGATCAAGCGCCCGGTGCTGGCCCACGATGGCAAGGTGATGGTCGGCTTCTCCGCCGACCAGTACGCCAGCCAGTTCTGATTTCCGATTCCGCCGTCCGATGAACCCCACCCTCGCCCTTACCGAAGACCTGATCCGCCGCCGCTCCGTCACGCCCGCCGACGAAGGCTGCCAGGCCATCCTGGAAACCCGCCTGAAGGCGCTCGGCTTCGACTGCGAAGCGCTGGTCAGCGGGCCCGACGATTTCCGTGTGACCAACCTGTGGGCGGTCCGGCGCGGCACGCAGGGCAAGGACGGCAAGCTGCTGGTGTTCGCCGGTCATACCGACGTGGTGCCGACCGGCCCGCTGGAGCAGTGGCACTCGGACCCGTTCGCGCCGACCCACCGCGACGGCAAGCTGTACGGCCGCGGCGCCGCCGACATGAAGACCTCGATCGCCGGCTTCGTGGTGGCGGTGGAAGAGTTCGTCAAGGCCCATCCCGCCCATGCCGGCTCGATCGGCTTCCTGATCACCAGCGACGAGGAAGGCCCCGCGCACGACGGCACCGTCAAGGTGGTCGAGGCGCTGGCCGCGCGCGGCGAGCGCCTGGATTACTGCGTGATCGGCGAGCCGACCTCGGTCAACGCGCTCGGCGACATGGTCAAGAACGGCCGCCGCGGCTCGCTCTCGGGCAAGCTCACGGTCAAGGGCATCCAGTGCCATATCGCCTACCCGCACCTCGGCCGCAACCCGATCCATGACGCCGCCCCGGCGCTGGCCGAACTGGCCGCCGAGGTCTGGGACCAGGGCAACGAGTACTTCCCGCCCACCAGCTGGCAGATGTCGAACATCCACGGCGGCACCGGCGCCACCAACGTGATCCCGGGCCACGTCACCATCGACTTCAATTTCCGCTTCTCGACGGCGAGCACGCCCGAGGGCCTGAAGGCGCGCGTGCATGCCATCCTGGACCGCCACAGCCTCGACTACACGCTTGACTGGACCCTGGGCGGCGAGCCCTTCCTGACGCCGCGCGGCGAGCTGTCCGAAGCGCTGTCGTCGGCGATCAAGGCCGAGACCGGCTTCGACACCGAGCTGTCGACCACCGGCGGCACCTCCGACGGCCGCTTTATCGCCAGGATCTGCCCGCAGGTGATCGAGTTCGGCCCCCCCAACGCCAGCATCCACAAGATCGACGAGCACGTCGAAGTGCGCTTCATCGAGCCGCTGAAGAACGTGTACCGCGGCGTACTGGAACGCCTGGTCGCCTGATTTTTTCGCAAAGACAACCCTCATGGCAACGCCCTCTCCCCTGCGCACCGTGCGCGACCTGCTGCGCCTGGCCGTGTCGCGCTTCACTGCCGCGCGCCTGTCCTTCGGCCACGGCAGCGCCAACGCCTATGACGAGGCGGCCTACCTGGTGCTGCATACGCTCAACCTGCCGCTCGATACGCTCGATCCCTTCCTCGACGCGCGGCTGCTGCCCGAGGAAGTCGAGGCCGTGCTCAAGGTGATCGACCGCCGCGTCAACGAGCGCGTGCCGGCGGCCTACATCACGCATGAGGCGTATATGCACGGCCTGCGCTTCTACGTCGATTCACGCGTGATCGTGCCGCGCAGCTTTATCGGCGAACTGCTGCAGGAAGGCCTCGAGCCCTGGGTCGGCGAGAGCGACAGCATCGGCCCGGTGCTGGAGCTGTGCACCGGCTCCGGCTGCCTGCCGATCGTGGCCGCGCACGTCTGGCCGAACGCCCGCGTCGACGCGGTCGACATCTCGCCCGACGCGCTCGCCGTGGCGCACCGCAATGTGGCCGACTACAAGATGGAAGACCGCATCCGGCTGTACCAGGGCGACCTGTACGCGCCGCTGCCGCACGGCGCCAGCTACGACGTGATCCTGACCAACCCACCCTACGTCAACGAGACCTCGATGCAGGCGCTGCCGCCGGAATACCTGGCCGAGCCGCGCATCGCGCTGGCCGGCGGCGACGACGGCATGGACGTGGTGCGGCGGATCATCGCCGGGGCCAAGGCGCGCCTGAATCCGGGCGGCGTGCTGGTGGTGGAGATCGGCAACGAGCATGCCAACGTGGCAGCCGCCTTCCCGGAACTGGAGATCGTGTGGCTGCCGGTCAGCGCGGGGGATGAGCAGGTGTTCTTGCTGACGTACGACGCGTTGCCGGGCTGATACGGTAAATTCCGCGACGGCTTGCTCCCCTCGCCCGCTTGCGGGAGAGGGGCTGGGGGAGAGGGAGCAAACAAGCGGCACAAGGTCACCGCCCGCGCAATCTGGGCGAACACCGGCCATCCGTTGATCCCGCAACGCGCGCAGGCCCTACACTCGCTGCAGAGCCAGCGCCACTGACGCCGTGACCCCCAGCAATTCCCCCCCTTCCGGATCGCCCCCCGGCGCCGCCGCCCTGCCCGCGCGCAGCCCGGCGCGGTATGCCGTGCGCGGCATCGCCCTCCTGACCTTCGCGTTCGCCCTCAGCCAGTTCTTCCGTTCTTGCCTGGCGGTGATGGCGCCGGAGCTGCAACACGATTTCGGCTTGTCGCCGGCGGGCTTCGGCGCATTGTCCTCTTCGTTCTTCCTGGCCTTTGCCGTGGCGCAGATCCCGGTGGGCATCGCCTTCGACCGCTATGGCGTGGGCCGTCCGACCGCGCTGCTGCTGGCGGTGGGCGCGCTGTCGTCGATCCTGTTCGTGCTGGCGCCCAACGGCGCCGCGGCCACGCTGGCGCAGGTGGGGCTGGGACTGGCGTGCGCGCCGGTGTTCATGGGCCTGCTGCATTTCGCCTCGGAGCAGCTGTCCGAGCGCGACTACACCCGCGTGGTCAGCCGCTCCAACGCCACCGGCATGATCGGCTCGCTGTGCGCGACCGCGCCGCTGGGCTGGGCCATCTCGCTGGTGGGCTGGCGGCCGTCGATGGCGGTGTCGGCGCTGGGCATGGTGGCGGCCTGCTATGGCGTGTGGCGCTGCGTGCGTGACCAGGGCCATGCCGAGGCCCGCAGCGCGTCGTGGCCGGCGATGCTGTCGGAAAGCCTGCAGCTGCTCAAGCTGGCACCGCTGTGGACGCTGATCCCGGTGTGCGTGGCGATGGCCGCCGGCACCGCCTTCCGCAATGCCTGGAGCGGCCCCTACCTGGCCGACGTGTTCCGCCTGGGCTCGGCGCCGCGCGGCGTGGCGCTGACACTGCTGAGCCTGGCCGGCTTCCTGACCGCCTTCCTGCTGCCGGTGCTGGTGCGGCGCAGCACGCTCAAGACCACCATTGCCGGCTGGTCGTGCCTTGCCATGGCCGGGTCGATCCTGCTGGCGCTGTGGCCGGACCGCGGCATCGGCTCTGGCGTGGCGATGATGGCGCTGCTGTCGACCATCGGCATGCTGCATCCGCTGGTGATGGCGCAGGGCCGCGGGCTGATCCCGCCGTCGCAGCGCGGACGCGGGCTGGGGCTGCTCAATACCTTCGTGTTCCTGGGTTCGGCACTGACCTCATGGGCCTTCGGCCTGATCGCCAATGCCGGCCATGTGCGCGGCTGGCCGGCGCCGACCACCTATGCGGCGATCTTCCTGTCGGCGGCGGTGCTGATCGCCGCCGCGCTGGTGCCCTACTGGTTCAGCCCGGCGCATCCGACCAGCCATTAGCCGCAACCGGATGCCGGCCCCGGATTACCCGGTACCGCTTCGCCTGCAAAAAGCCAGACTTATCGATTTAAGAATTCCGCTGGCAGCCTGACGCCATTACCGTTGGTGACACCAACGTCCCAGCCGGATCCGGCGCAGGGACCCCGGCTGCGCGCGCGGCCGGCACCACGAGGAGACACCCGATGGCATCCACATCCCGCCCCGCCCGGGGCCGCCGCGCATGGCTGGCGGCCATGCTGGCCACCGCCGCCGCAGCCGCCCTGCCCGCCGGCGCCGGCGCCGAGACCTGGCCAGCGCGCCCGATCCAGCTGCTGATCCCCTATCCGCCCGGCGGCAGCGCCGACCTGCTGGCGCGTCCCGTCGCCGCGAAGCTGCAGGAGCGCCTGGGCCAGCCGGTGGTGCTGGAATACCGGCCGGGCGCCGGCGGCACCATCGCCAGCCAGGCACTGACGCGCGCCAAACCAGACGGCTACACGCTGATCATGGTGCTGGCCGCGCATGCCATCAACACCAGCCTGTATCCCCGCCTGCCCTACGACACGCGCAAGGATTTCGCGCCGGTATCGCTGGTGGCCAACCTGCCGATGATCCTCGCGGGCAGCCCCTCGCTGCAGGCCACCAACGTGAAAGAGCTGATCGCGGCGGCCAAGGCCGCGCCCGGCAAGCTGACCTTTGCCTCGGCGGGCAACGGCAATACCGGCCACCTGGCCGGTGAACTGTTCGATTCCGTGGCGGGCATCAAGATGACCCATGTGCCGTACAAGGGCAGCGCCCAGGTGGTGACGGCGATGCTGTCCGGCGAAGTCCAGGTCACCTTCGACAGCATCTCGACCACGCTGCCGCATGTGAAGAGCGGCAAGCTGCGCGCGCTCGCCGTCACCGGCAGCCAGCGCGCCGCCGTCGCCCCCGAAGTACCGACGCTGGCCGAGGCCGGCGTGCCCGGCATCAGCATTACCGGCTGGTACGCGATGCTGGCGCCGGCCGGCACGCCGCAGCCCGTGATCGACCGGCTCAGTACCGAGATTGCCACCGTGCTGCGCCAGCCGGAGCTCAAGGCCACGCTGGCGGCCAACGGCTATGAGCCGGTAGGCTCGACGCCCGCCGCGCTGCGCACCCATATCGACGCCGAGATCGACCGCTGGAGCAAGGTGGTGAAAGACTCCGGCGCGCAGATCCAGTAAGGCTTGCCGCATTCACCAACACTGTCCGACATGACCCAGCCGACTCCGCTCCAACGTCCCTTCACCACCATGTCCGTGCTCGTGCGCGAGCACGCCGCGCAACGCCCCGTGCAACGCGCGCTGATGCACGGCGAGCGCGTGCTCGACTACGCCGGGCTCGACGCCGCCATGGATCGCATTGCCGCGGCGCTGGCGCGCGACGGGGTGCGGCCCGGCGCAGCCATCGCCATCTGCGCCGCGTCGTCGATCGAATACGCCGCGGTGTACCTGGGCGCGGTGCGCGCCGGCGTGGTGGTCGCGCCGCTGGCGCCGTCATCCACGCCCGACAGCCTGGCCGGCATGATTGCCGACGCTGGCGCGCGCATCGTGTTCATCGACGCCAGCGTCGCCGACGTGCTGGCGCCGGTGCGTGCCAGGCTGGCTGGCACCCCCGTGGTGGCGCTGGACGGCAGCGACGCGGGCGTGCCGTACGCGGACTGGCTGGCGCCCGCCGGGACGCCGGTGACGGAACCCGAGATCCGCCCGGAGCTGCCGCTCAACATCATCTATTCCTCCGGCACCACCGGCGCGCCCAAGGGCATCGTTCAGTCGCACGGCATGCGCTGGGCCCATGTGTCGCGCGGCGCCGCCACCGGCTATGGGCCCGATGCGGTCACGCTGCTGTCGACGCCGCTGTATTCCAACACCACGCTGGCCAGCTTCTTCCCCACCATCGGGCTGGGCGGCACCGCCATCCTGATGGCGAAGTTCGATGCGGGCCAGTACCTGGCGCTGGCGCAGCGGCATCGCGTCACGCACACCATGCTGGTGCCGGTGCAGTACCAGCGCCTGCTGGCGCATCCGGAATTCGATCGCCATGACCTGGCGTCGTTCCGGCACAAGTTCTGCACCAGCGCGCCGTGCAGCCCGGCGCTGAAGGCCGAGATCCTGCGGCGCTGGCCCGGCGCGCTGACCGAGCTGTACGGCATGACCGAAGGCGGCGGCGGCTGCCTGCTGTTCGCCGACCAGTTCCCGCACAAGCTGCACACCGTCGGCCGCCCCGCCACCGGCGCCGACGTGCGCATCATCGACGAGGCCGGCCGCGAGCTGCCACCCGGCAGCACCGGCGAAGTGGTGGGCCGCTCGGCGGCGATGATGAACGGCTACCACAACCAGCCCGAAAAGACCGCCGAGACCGAATGGCATGACGCGCAGGGCCAGCGCTTTATCCGCACCGGCGATATCGGCCGCTTCGATGAGGACGGCTTCCTGGTGCTGCTCGACCGCAAGAAGGACATGATCATCTCGGGCGGCTTCAACATTTACCCGAGCGACCTCGAGGCGGTGGTGCGCGAGCATCCGGCAGTGTCCGAAGTCTCGGTGGTGGGCGTGCCGTCGGAGCGCTGGGGCGAGACCCCGGTGGCCTTTGTCGCGCTGCGCGCCGACGGCGGCGCCAGCGCGCAGGAGGTGCTGGCGTGGGCCAATGAGCGGCTCGGCAAGACCCAGCGGCTGGCCGCGATCCACGCGGTGGAGCGCCTGCCGCGCAGCGCCATCGGCAAGGTGCTCAAGCGCGAACTGCGCGACCGTATCGGCACTGCCTGACGCGCCCTGGCATGCACCCCGGCAAAAAGTCGCGCGGGGTGCTTGCGCAATCGTGAAGGGCTCTCTATAATTCGCGCCTTCGCTAGGCTCGTAGCTCAGCTGGTTAGAGCACCACCTTGACATGGTGGGGGTCGTTGGTTCGAGTCCAATCGAGCCTACCAACGCACAAGGGAACACGGACGGTACGCATTCGCGCACCGTCCGTTTTTCTTTTGCGGGTCCGCTTCAGGCGCCGATGCCGAACTCCGCCAGCACCGCCCCGGTATGCTGGCCAAGCGCCGGCGCAGTCCCTGCCGGCCGCTCCCGCCCTGCCATGCCGGGCAGGTTGGCCCACGGCACCTCGCCAACGCCCGCCAGCGGCAGCCGGCCGAACACCCCCGCCTGCGCGCACTGCGCGCTCTGCAGCAGATCGCGGGCATGGCCGACGCGCGCGAACAGCACATCGTGCTCGGTCAGCAGCGCCTCCCAGTGCGCCAGCGGCCGCGCGGCCAGCGCCTGCGCCACGCGCCGGCCGAGTTCCGCCGCGCGCGGCAGCCGGCCGGCGCTGGAGTGCAGCGAGGCATCGGCAAGCCAGTCGTCGAATCCCAGCAGCGCGGCCAGCCGCAGGAACATCGCGTCGTTGAGCATGCTCAGGTACAGCGCGCCATCGGCCGCCTCGAACAGCCCGGTCGGCGCGTTGGCCGCCGCCAGCTCGGCATGGGGGAACATGGCATCGTCGACCATCAGGTAGGACTGCAGCGCGGCACTGGTCTCGAGCAGCGACAGCCGCACATGGCGGCCGCGGCCGCTGCGCGCGGCCTTGTACAACGCCGCCGACGCCTGCTGCGACGCGTACAGTCCGGTGGCCAGGTCGACCATGAAGAAGGCGATGCGGCGCGGCTGGCCGGCGCCATCGCGATTCAGGTGCATCAGGCCGCTGTAGGCCTGCATGGTGGTATCCACCGCGGGCCGGTTCGCCAGCGGCCCCGCATGGCCGTAGCCCGAGATCGAGACATAGACCAGCGCCGGGTTGTGCGCGGCCAGGGCCTCGTAGCCGACGCCCATGCGCTCGGCCACGCCGGGGCGGAAGTTCTGGATCACCACATCGGCGCGCTGCGCCAGCCGGCCGATCGCGGCCCGGCCGTCGGCGCTGCGCGCGTCCAGCACCACGCTTTCCTTGCCGGCGTTGCACGCGATCGCGATCGCGGTCTGGCCGGCGCGGATGCGCCCCATCTGCCGCGACCAGTCGCCGCCCGGCGGCTCCACCTTGATCACGCGCGCGCCCTGCTGGCGCAGGATCAGCCCGCAGTACGGGCCGGCGATGCCCTGGCTCAGGTCGAGCACGGTCAGGCCGTCGAACATGGCATCGTCCGCGCTCGCCGCGGTTGCATGGTGCATAAGTTGGCTCCGTTCAGATATCCAGCATGACCTTGCCGATAGCGCGGCGCGACATGGTGGTGTCGACCGCGTTGAGCCAGTCGCCCAGCGCAAAGTGCTGCAGCACCGGCGGCGCCAGCCTGCCACTGGCCGCGGCCTGCATGATCTCCCCGACCATGGCCTGCACCCGCGGCGCAAAGCGCCGGCGCTCATCGGTCAGCCCCCAGCCGATGTAGTAGCCATAGTTGAAGCCGACCAGCGTCAGGTTTTTCACCAGCAGCAGGTTGGCGGGCACCGACGGGATGCGCCCGCTGGCATAGCCGATCGACAGCAGCCGCGCGCCCGGCGCCGCGCAGCGCAGCGAGGCGTCGAACAGGTCGCCGCCGACCGGGTCGAACACCACGTCGGCACCGCCGGCCGGGCACAGCGCCTTGACCGCGGCGGCCAGCGTGTCAGGATCCGGCTCCAGCACGTGCGCGGCGCCATTGCGCAGCGCCGCGTCGCGCTTGGCCGCGGTGCTGGCGGTGGCGATCACGCGCGCGCCCATCAGCCGGCCCACCTGGACCGCTGCGGTGCCGAGCGCGCCGCTGGCGCCGTGGACCAGCATGGTGTCGCCCGGCTGCAGCGCCGCGCGCCATGCCAGAGCGGCCCATACCGTGCCATAGGTGATCGGCAGCGCGGCGGCGTGCGCCAGCGGCAGTCCTTCGGGCACGGGATAGACCGTCGCGGCGGTCGCCACCGCCTCCTCGGCAATGCCGCCCCAGTCCAGCGCCGCGGCCACACGCTGGCCTGGGCGCAGCTGCGTGACGTCGGGCGCCACTTCGATGATCTCGCCGGCGACCTCGGTGCCCGGCGTGAACGGCAGCGGCGGCTTGCGCTGGTATTTGCCCGACACGAACAGGCTCAGCGCGAACCCCACGCCGGCGTGGCGCACGCGGATGCGCACCTGGCCCGGCGCCAGCGGCCGGCGCGCGATGCGTTGCAGCGCCAGCTCGCTCCAGTGGCACCAGCGGGAGCAGACCAGTCCCTGGTAATCGTCGGCTTGCATCGGCGTCCCCGTCATTCGAGCGTGATGCCGACATCGCGGATGATGCGGCTCCATTTGTCGCGGTCGTTCTTCATCACCGTGGCGAAGGCCTCCGGCGTGCCGCCCACCGGCACCAGGTTCAGGTCCTGCATCTTCTTCGCGACCTCGGGCAGTCGCACGATGCGCGCCACCTCGCGCGACAGCGCGTCGACCCGCGCCCTCGGCACGCCGGCCGGGAACAGCAGCCCCATCCATGCATCCGGCTCGAAGCCCTGGTAGCCGGCCTCGCGGAAGGTCGGCACCCTGGGCAGCAGGGCCGAGCGCTCGGCGCCGGCAAGCGCCACCGGCACCAGCTTGCCGCCCTGCAGCAGCGGCATCGCCGTGCCCACGGCAATAAAGCCGAGCTTCACATGTCCCGCGGCCAGGTCGGTGGCCAGCGGCGCGCCGCCCTTGTACGCCACGTGCTCCATCTGCACGCCGGCCTCGCGCTTGAGCAGCTCGCCCAGGATATGCCCGGTGGTGCCGGCGCCATAGGAGCCATACGGATACTTGCCGGGATTGGCCTTGAGCAGCGCCACCAGCTCGGGCAGCGTGCGCCCCGGAAAGTCCGGCGACACCGCCAGCATGGTGGACGAGATCGCGACCTCGCTGACCGGCGTGAAATCCGCGATCGGGTCATAGCCGATGCCGCGGTACAGCGACGGGTTCTGCACGTGCGCGGTGAAGGTCAGCAGCGCGGTGTAGCCATCCCGGGCCGCCCTGGCGACGTACTTGGTGCCGGTGGTGGTGCCCGCGCCGGGCCTGTTGTCGACGATCACGGGCTGGCCCCAGCTCCTGGTCAGCTCCTGCCCGATCAGCCGCGCCACGGCGTCATTGACGTTGCCCGCCACCGACGGCACCACGATGGTCAGCGGCCGCGACGGATAGGGTTCGGCAGGGCCGGGATCGGCGGCCGCGGCTGCGGCCGGCATCACGGCGGGAACGGTGGCCATCAAGATGGCGGCCATGGCTGTGCGCAGCCATGCGGAACGGTATGGCATCGATGGGTCTCCTGTCTGGCGCCCTTCTGTAGTGCCCGCCGCAGTGTCCACTGCCGTGCGGTGCGCGAGGGATGCCACGCAGTCTAGGCCAGCGCCCGCGCCGCCGCGATTCCCGCGCGGCGCGAAGCAAGTCCCGGCAGGCATGGCGCTACAATGGCCCGCACCCCCAGCGCCATCCCGCCCCATGCGATTCGAGGATCTAGAAGCCTTCCTGGTCGTGATCGGCCAGGGCAACCTGCACCGTGCCGCCGAGACCCTGGGCATGACCCAGTCCGGGCTGTCCAAGACCCTGGCGCGGCTGGAAGGCGAAGCCGGCATGCCCCTGTTCGAGCGCACCCCGCGCGGACTGGTACCGACCGGCGCGGGCCACACCCTGGCCGCGCATGCGCGCCGGATCTCGCTGGCCGCCGGCGACATGCGTAGCGAACTGGCCGAGCAGCGCGCGGCGCGCGCCGGCACGGTGCGCCTGGGCGCCATCCCCTACCTGCTGCCCTCGCTGCTGTCGCCGCTGCTGGCGCGCTTCTTCCTGAGCCGGCCGCTGGCCACGTTCTCGATCGAGACCCACCTGAGCGCGCGCCTGCTGGCGATGCTGCAGAACGGCGAAGCCGACCTGATCCTCGCTGCGCGCCCCGCCAGCGTGCCGGCGGAGGTTGCCTGGGCGCCGCTCGGGCCGCTCAGCATGCAGATCGTGTGCCGCAGTGCCCATCCGCGCCGCGAAAGCTTTCGCACCCTGGCGGACCTTGCCGGCGAACGCTGGGTGGTGCCGGCCAGCTCGCTGTACCTGCGCCAGTGGCTGGAACAACGGTTCACCGCGGTGGGGCTGCCGCCGCCGCGCGTGGCGGTGGAAAGCACGGCGTCGCCGGTGGCCTTCGGCGAGCTGCTGCGGCACTCGGACCTGCTCGGCATCATGCCGCCGCGCATGCTGCGCCAGGCCGAGGGCCAGGGGCTGGCCGCGATCGAGGCCCCGGGCACGTCGTGGCAGCACGAACTGGCGGTGCTGTGGCGCGCCGACGGCTACCTGTCGCCGATCTGCCAGGACTTCCGCGATGCGGTGGTGGCGTGGTGCGAAGAGATGGCGTTGTAAGCCGCTGAGCGGATCAGGGCACCCACCAGTAGCGCGTGACGTGGAAGAACACCGGCGCGGCGAACACCACCGAGTCGAGCCGGTCGAGCATGCCGCCGTGGCCCTGGATCATGTGACCCCAGTCCTTGATGCCGCGGTCGCGCTTGATCGCCGACATCACCAGCCCGCCAAGGAAGCCCATCAGCGCGATCACCAGCGCGATCGCGCCGGCCTGCCACGGCGAGAACGGCGTGATCCACCACAGCGCCGCGCCCAGCGCGGTGGCGCTGGCGACGCCGCCGACAAAGCCCTCGACGGTCTTGGACGGCGACAGCAGCGGCGCGATCTTGCGCTTGCCGCACAGCTTGCCCCACACGTACTGCAGCACGTCGCTGCCCTGCACTACGATCACCAGGAAGGCGATCAACAGCAGGTTGCGCCCGTCGAAGCCCGGGATCGGCAGCGTCAGCAGCGCCGGCACGTGCGAAATGCAGAACACGCACACCATCACCGCCCACTGCACCCCGGCGCAGCGCTCCAGGAAGCGCGTGGTCTCGGACGACAGCGCCGCCAGGATCGGCAGCACCAGGAAGGCGTAGACCGGGATCAGGATCGAGAACATGCCGTACCAGCCGATATAGACCAGCACGTACTGCAGCGGCAGGAACACGAAGAACGCGGCGACGATGGCGCGATGGTCGCCGCGCCGCGTGGTGATGATGGTGACGAACTCGCGCAGCGCGAAGAACGACAGCAGGGAGAACAGCACGATCACCGCGGTGCGGCCCAGCGCGAAGGCCACGCCCATGATGCCGATCATCCACCACCAGGCGCTGACGCGCTGCGCCAGGTTGTCGATCACCGCGTGCCGGCCGCCGCCCGCCACGCGCCAGCGCAGCAGCGCGGTCACGGTCGAGGCCAGCAGCAGCACGCCGAACAGGCCGCCGAACAGCAGCCAGGTCTCGCGGCTCCAGTGCAGGGTGGGCATGGCGTTCATTCCAGTTCCGGGGCCAGCGCGAGCAGGCCCGCGCGGCAGCGCGCAAGGAAGGCGTCCTTGCTGTCGTCGGCGGCCAGCCGCAGCGGCTGGCCGAAGGTCACGGTGCACAGCAGCGGCACCGGCACGATTTCGCCCTTGGGCATCACGCGGTTCAGGTTGTCGATCCATACCGGCACGAACTCCGCCTCGGGGCACGCGCGCGCCAGGTGGTAGATGCCGCTCTTGAACGGCAGCAGGCGCGCATCGGTGGTGTTGCGCGTGCCTTCGGGAAACAGGATCAGCGAGTCGCCCGCCGCCAGCGCGGCCTGCATCAGCGCCACCGGGTCGCTGCCGGGATCGCTGCGGGTGCGGTCGATCAGCAGCGCTCGGAACACGTCGCGGCCGATAAAGCGGCGCAGCGGCGATGTCTCCCAGTAATCGGCGCCCGCCACCGGCCGCGTCACCGTGCGCAGGTCGGGCGGCAGGCAGCCCCAGATCAGCACGAAGTCGCCGTGGCTGCTGTGGTTGGCAAAGTAGACGCGCTGCACCGCGGCCGGGATGCAGCCCTGCCAGTTGGCGCGCATGCCTGTCAGCAGCCGGGCGAAGACGATGATGGCGCGCGCGGTGGCGCGGGCAAGCCACATGGTTGTTTACCTCAAGACCAGGGACAGCAGGGCCAGCAGCAGCTGGCACACGGTCAGCGCGGCGCTGGCGCGCACCAGGCGCAGCGCGCCGCGGGCGCGTTCGGACAGCGGGCGTGCGGCCCGCGCGGCCGGCATCCAGCCCAGTTCAAGCAACGCGCCATCGAGCCCGCCCAGGTCGGCCTGGTCCGGCACGCGCCCGGCAAGCGCGCCGAACAGGCGGCGGTCGATCGCGACGCGCAGCAGCAGCCACAGCTGGGGCAGCGCCAGCAGCAGGGCCAGCGCCGCCGGCCAGCGCGAGAGCGCGGTGCCCGCGCCCAGCCACGCCGCCAGCATGGCGAACGCCAGTCCCGCGGCGCCGATCCACGCGGCCCCCGCGAGCGCGCCCGTCACCGCGTGCGCGATCCAGGCGTCGGTGCGATGCGCCAGACCTGCGTCGTGATCAGCGGCCATCGCCAGGCTCCTGCGTGGCCGCACGGTCGAGCCAGCGTTGCAGCGCTTCGGCATGTTGCTGGCCGAGCACCACCGCCGGCCGATGCTGGCGCAGCGCCGCCAGCGCGGCGCCAGCATCGCGCAGCCCCTGCCGCCGCGCCAGCCACGCTGCCGCGACCAGCGCGCTGCGCGAATAGCCCAGCGCGCAGCTGACCAGCACGCGGCGTCCCTGGCGCTGCCAGGCGTCGAGCTGCGCCACCGCCTGCCCGATCTGCTGCGGCGTCGGCACGGTCAGGTCCAGCACCGGCACGCAGCGATAGGCGAGTCCGGGCGCCGTGGCCGCGCGCGGCAGTTCGGCGCTGAGGTCAAGCACGGCATCCGCGCCGAGCACGCGCAATTCGGACCGCGTCGGGAAGCGCCCCACCCAGACACCCGGCGCGATCGCGCTGGCCTGCGGCGCGCGCCGTGTCCACCAGCGTGAGTTGAGGAAGGCGCCCAGCAGGTAAGGCGCGAGCACCCAGCGCGCGGCCGGCGCGATCTTGCCGTCGCCATCCTTCTGGAACCACGCCGGCGCCGCCAGCGCGTAGATGCGCGCCACGCAGGCCAACGCCAGCGCGGCCCACAGCAGCAGGAACGCGAGCGTCACCGATGCGCCCACCGCCAGCAGCGCGCACAGCAACGCCACCACAGTGCCCGCGCCGTAGCGGCGCGACAGCTGCCGCGTGCGCGCATCAGGCACGCCGGCCGCGGCGGCGGGCAGCTGCATCGGCAACAGGTAGACGCATAGCCAGCCCACCAATGCGCCCGTGGGCACGTCGATCAGGTGATGCTGCCAGGTGGTCAGCACCGACACCCCGATCAGCGCAAACCAGCCGTGCAGCAACCAGCGCCAGCCGCCGCGCAGGTGCGCCGCGAAGGCAAGCCACAGGATCACCAGCAGGCTGATATGCAGCGACGGCGCCTGGTTGAACGGCAGGTCGAAGCCGCCCAGCAGCGTGAACAGCTGGCCCGGCAGGCCGTCGGCAGCGGGCCGCGCAAAGCTGAAGCGCAGCGGGAAGGCGATAAAGCACGCCACCGACACCAGCTGCGCCAGCACCAGCCGCTTGACGTGCGTGAGCAGCGCCGCGCGGCTGCGCCACAGGAAGAACGAGATGCCGTACAGCAGGTCGATCGACCAGTACGGCACGATGGTCCAGGGCAGGAACGGAATGCCCCGCTCCCATGCGAAGTGGAACGACGGCACCTCGGCGCGCTGGCTCGCCAGCCAGTTGGCAAAGCCATAGCTGGAGAAGAACAACGCGCCGGCCAGCGCCAGCAGCAGGCAGGCCAGGCCCCACGGCCGCCGCGCCGGCGCGGCGGCGCCGGCCTGCGTCGGCACCGTGCTCATGCGCCGCGCCTGCGCGCCAGGCTGACGGTAAAGATGCCCCACGGATCGATGCGCTGCGTGACCTTGTCGAAGCCCGCGGACCGCACCAGTTCATCCATCTCGGCCTGCGAGCGGCGCCGCATCACCCAGGCCGCGCCGGCGCGATGGCTGGTCAGCGCGCGCGCGATGAATTCCAGCTGTGGATGCCAGGGCTGGCCGGTGTAGACCAGGTAGCCGCCGGGCGGCACCGCGCGCGCCAGGCCGTCGAGCGAGCGTCGCACCATGGCGTTGTCGGGGAACAGCTCGTACAGGCCGGACACCACCGCCAGCGTCGGCGCGGGCGCCAGCGCGGCCAGGCTGTCGCCGTCGAAGGCATCGCCCTGCTCGAAGCGGGCCACGTGCTGCAGGCCCTTGGCGGCAATCAGGGCGCGGCCCTGCTCCACGTTCAGCGCGCTGTAGTCGCGCAGCAGGATCGACGCGACCGCGGCCGCGCCGCCCTCCAGCGCGCCCAGCGCTTCCAGCACGTAGCGGCCATGGCCGGCGGCGATATCGACCATGCGCACCGGCATGCCGGCCGCGCGCAGGCGGCGCACGGCCTCGGCGATCAGCGCCTCGGCGTTGACCTTGCGCTGGCGGATGCCGCGCCAGCCGATCGCGTCGAGGTATTGCCGGTCGGCCAGCCGGCCCAGCGCGCCGCGGCCGGACGGCGTGTTGCGGTAAACGTAGTCGAGCGTCGAGCCCGAGTCGAAGCCGGTCTGGTGGCCCAGCCGGACCCCGTCCGACAGCATCCCGCCCAGCCTCAGGTTGGCCCGCGCCGCGCGCCAGTACCAGGCGGCCAGGCCGCCGGGCGCCGACGCCAGCCGGTCGGCTTCCTCGCGGAACGGGCCGATCTGGTCGGCATCGAGCAGCGAGCGCGGTGCCGAGGGCGCGTCGAATTCGCGCAGGATAAAGCGGCGCGCGGCATCGACCGCCAGCTTGCGCTCGCGTTCGCCAAGGGTGTCGTGGTAGAAGCCGTCCAGCACGATGCGCTCCTTGGTGCGCGAGCCCAGGCGCTCATAGAAGCGCTCCTGCGGCCCGCGGTGCACGACCCAGTCGGCGCCGGAGATCAGCAGCTGCGTCGGCACCGTGATCGCGGCCGCGTCGGCGACGATGCGCTCGGCGGTCTGGTACAGGTCCAGCAGGATATTGACCGCGATCGGGCGCGTGATCAGCGGATCGCTGTCATAGCTGGCGATGCGCTCGGGATCGTGGCTCAGGAACTTTGCCTTGACGTAGCTGTTGACGAAGAACTTGCCGCGCAGGCGCTGCATCAGCTTCAGCCCCGGCCGCGCGAACGGTACGTACAGCTTGACCTTGAACGCCGGCGACGCCAGCACCAGCGCGCGGATCGGCGGCGCGTAGTCGTGCACCCAGGTCGCGGCCAGCACCGCGCCCACGCTCTGCGCGACCACCGCGGTGCGTTCCAGCGGGATGCCGTGGACTTCGGCGATATGCGCGGTGAAGGTCTGGATGTCGCGCACGGAATCGGCCAGGCTGGGGCTGTAGCCGCGTTCGCCGGGCGATTTGCCGTGGCCACGCGCGTCCCAGGCAAAGATGTCATGGCCGGGCAGGTGGAGCTCGTCGGCGAGGTGGGCGACCCGGCCGGAATGCTCGTGGCCGCGGTGGAACAGCAGCACGGCGCCGCGCGCCGGGCCTTCCACCGCGGGCCAGTGGCGATAGAACAGCGCCTGGCCGTCGTGGGTCTCGAATTGCCGCTCCAGCGGCTGGCGGGAAGACGGTCGGTCCATCGCGCTACTCCGCAAGGCGGGACTGCGCCTCGGCAATGCCGCGGCGCACCCGGTTGGCCATCGTGAACAGCGACAACAGCGACAGCAGCAGCCACAGCCAGCTGGCGGCGACGCCGAAGCCCAGCCCCAGGCCCGCCCACAGCGCGAGCGCGCCCACCGCGAAGGCGCGGTCGCTCTTGCCGAGCGGGCCGTCATAGCGCCGGCTGGCGCCGGCCAGCGGCCCGATCAGTCCGGCCGCCTCGACCAGCAGCGCCAGCAGCGCGAAGGTGCCCACCTGCCCCAGGCTGAAGCCGGGCAGCGCGGCCAGCGGCAGGATCAGCGCCAGGTCCGAGACCATGTCGCCGAGCTCGTTCAGGTAGGCGCCCAGCACGCTCTGCTGGCCATGCTCGCGCGCCAGCAGGCCGTCGATGGCATTGAGCGCCATGCGCGCGAACAGCCACAGCGGAAACAGCAGGAACAGCGCCGGGGTCTCGGCCACCAGCATGCCCAGCGTGGCCAGCACGCCGACCGCCAGCGAGCCCGCGGCGGCGGCCAGCGTGACCTGGTTGGCGGTCACGCCGCGCTGCGCCAGGTCTTGCACCAGGGGGCGCAGCCAGGCCTGGAACCTGGGTTTCAGTTCGTAGAGCGTCATCGCGCCGGCCTCCCTGCCGAGCTGATGCCGGAAGCGCACCGCGCGGCGGCCGCTTCCGTCCTGTTCTTGGTGTTGGTCTGGCTCCTGGCCCGGCCACGGCACCCCCCGGGCCAGGGCATGGCGGCAGTGCCTGGCCCAGCACTCTACCGCCAAGCCCGGACAATACCAGATGACGCCTGCTGCCTGAACCCCACCCGCTAGGCCGACGCGATCGTGCTGCGCACGGCGTCGCCCACCTGCGCCACCACGCCCTCGCGCCAGTCGTCGGCGTCGCCGTAGAAGGCGCGCCACATTGCCTGGCGCACCAGCGCGCGCTGGTTCTCGTCGGCCTCGGGGTGCCGGTGCAGCCAGTGGTCGCCGCGCAGGGCGTCCAGCACCTCGCCCACCGGCAGCGTGCCGAACTCGAGCGCGATGCCGGCGTAGTCCACCGCCGGCAGGGTCTGCGGCACGGCGTGCCAGGCCAGCCCGGTCAGGTTGGCCGAGGTCGACGAGCCATCGTAGATCGAGGTCACGCGCTCGCCCCAGATCGCGCGCGTGCGTGTGATTGACTCGGGCGTGTCCGGGCCCATGTGGATCGGCTCGCCGTAGCCCCACGGGCCCAGGCCGGTATGGATGTCGATCCAGCGCAGCGCTGCGCGGCCGGCGCCGAAGCGCGCCAGGATGCGGCACAGCGTGTAGTTGCTCCAGGTGGCCTGGTCGCCGCCGTAGAACATGCCGCCCGGATCCTGGTACTGGCCGCTGCTGACCGCGGCCTGGTACCACGCCATGCCGCGCTCGGCCACCGCCTTCATCAGCCGCGCCTGGTCGGACTCCGACGGCGGCCATTGCGCCGGCAGCAGCAGCGGCGCGATTTCGGCATAGGCGGCGTTGTGCGGCAGCGGCTGCGAGAAATCCATGAAGTTGCGGTTCAGGTCGACGTTGTCCTCGTTGACCCGGCGCAGGTGGGAGAAGCCGTAGGGGTTGACCGCATGCACCAGCAGCAGGCAGGCGTCGGCGGCGGCGCAATCGGCAAGCAGCGCCGCGTCGCGCAGCAGCGCCGTTTGCGCCCCGGAACCGGCAAAGCCCTCGGCACCGTGCGTGCCCGAGGTCACCATGATGCAGCGCCGGGCCTCGGGCGCGCCGGCCAGCGCCACGTCGATCGCGAGTTCTTCGCCGGCGCTGCCGCGCCGGGTGGGATGCGGAAATTGCGCCAGCGCGGCGCCCGCGGCGCGGGCGGCGTCGAGGAAGGCCCGGCGCGCTTCGGCGTAGCTGCGAGAAAAATGGCTCATGGCGTCACCCGGGGATGCGATGCAGGCATTAGACGCCAATTCGCCGGGTCTCGCCAGTCGCGGCTAGAACAGCGAGCCGGACTGCGGTTTGCCCGCCGCGGGGGGCGGCTCCGCCTCGGCCTCGGCCCCCCAGATGCCGGCCGAGGTGAAGGCCTGCGGATGCATCGCGATCCCGGCCGCGGCCAGCTGCCCCGCGGTCAGCACCAGGTGCCGCGCCAGCCAGTCATGCAGGCTGCGCAGGAAGCGGATGTTGTCGACGCGGGTGGATGCCGCGATCAGCCGTTCAAGCTTTACGTGCGCGGTATAGACGTCGAGCAGGTTGATCGCGCGCAGCCGCGGCGGCGTCGACGGGCTGCGCTCGATCGCCAGGATGCGGCGCACCTGCGCCGGGGCGATGTCGCCGCTGCGCTGGTATTGCGCGTAGACGTCCTCGAGCGCCGGGAAGCGCACGGTGGGCTGCACGCGCGGCACCGCGGCCACCTTCTCCATGCGCAGCACCAGGTAACGGATCGCCGCGGCGCGTTCGGCCGCACGGGCCTGCGCGGGGTCGCGCCGGCGCGGCCCCGCGGGCAGCTCCGGCAAGGCCGTGCGCGGCACCATGTCGCGTTCGGTGTAGTCCGGCACCTGCCGCAGCAGGGCCGGCTGCGCCAGCGCGGCGCGCGCGCAGTCCTCGCCGAACGGGTATTCGTGCCCGGCGGCGTCGCGCAGGATAAAGGCCTGGCCTTCCGGAAAGCCGTGATGGCGGCGGCTGGCGCCGCGCGCGTGGCAGCGTGTGGCGGGATCGACGAAATCCTTGCGTACCGGGATCCAGCCGCCGTCGTGTGCCTGGGTCATGCGTTGTGTCTTGCCTGCCTGTTGCTCGACCCGCCATTGTCGCCGATCTGCGGGAGATGGCCGGCCCGCCGCGCGGCGCCTGGCTACTTCAGCATGAACGACATGGCCGACAGGCAGTTCAGCATGCGCACCGCGGCCTGCACCGAATCGGCCTGGAACGACAGCGTCACGCCGTCGCGCCGCTCCAGCGCCGGCCACTGGCAGAACAGGTCGGCGTGCGCCGGCGTCTGCGTCTGCAGGGTGCAGGCCACCGGCGCGGCGATGCGCAGGCATTGCGCCTGCGCGCGCTCGCGCACCGCGGCCGCCGCCGCCGCGGCAATGGCCGCGCGCGCGGCCGCCGGCGACAGCGACGCGCCGCTGCCGAAGCCGCCCGCGCTCTTGGTCTCGACAAAGCGCACCCACGGCATCAGCGCGTGGGTTTCCTGCACGAACACGTCGTCGCCGCTGGCCATCAGCACCGGCGCGCCGAACTCGCCCGCCAGCGCCGCGTACAGCCCGGCCTCGCCGAGCTCCTTGCCGTTGAGCCAGACCCGCGCAAAGGCGCCGCTGTTGATGGTGTGCGCGAGCACGCCGCGGCTCTGCGCGCGGCCGTGGTAGCCGATCATCAGCACGCCGTCGACGCCGGCCTCGACGCCCGCCATCATGCCAAGGTAGCGCGGCTTGCCCAGCACCACCCGCGCGCGCGGATCGAGCTGGTCCGGCAGCAGGTTGCGAAAGCCGCCGTGCGAATCGTTGACCAGCACTTCGGCCGCGCCGCCGGCAAAGGCGCCTTCGATGGCGGCGTTGGCCTCGCCGGTCATCCAGGCGCGGGCGCGCTCGTATTCGCCATTGCCGGCACGGGTCTGCTCGGCGTGGAACACGCCGGCCACGCCCTCGATATCGGTGGAAACAAGGATCTTCATCAGCAGCTCTGGCCCAGTTCGGGCATCAGGTCCAGCAGCGCGGCGCGGCCGTGGCCGTCGCGGCCCTGCACCGGCGCGGCATGCCACAGGGCATGCAGGATGGCTTGCTCGACGCTGTCGGCCGCGGCGCGGAACAGCGGGTCGAGCAGGGTCTCATGCAGCAGCGCAAGCGCCGGCATCGGCCGCGCCGCGTCGTCGGGGACGGTGTATGCCGTCGAGAACGCCAGCGCGATATCGCCCGAGCCATGCCCGAACACCGAACCGGTGCGCGCCAGCCCGGCGCCGGCGCGCAGCGACAGCCGGCGCAGCTGGCGCGCGTCCAGCGGCGCATCGGTGGCAACGATCATGATGATCGAGCCTTTTTCCGGTGGCGCCGCGCCGGCCGGCAGCGCCAGTCGCCGCGCCAGTTCGGGGCCGACCATCCGGCCGGCGACGGTGAGCGATTCCGGCGTGCCGAAATTGGCCAGCACCAGCGCGCCGACGCGATGGCCGCCTGCCACGCGCGACGCCGAGCCGATGCCGCCCTTGACGCCGAACGCCGACATGCCGCGGCCGGCGCCCACGGCGCCCTGCGCGACCTCGGCGCCCGCGTCGGCCAGCGCTGCATCGTAGTGCGAGCCTGCCACCGCCATGCGCTGGATATCGTTCAGGTAGCCGTCATTGCATTCGAACACCAGCGGATTGACGGTCGGCAGCGCGCGGCCGATTTCCGGATTGGCCGCCACCGCCGCCCGGATTTGCGCCTGCGCGACGGCACCGACGGCAAAGGTGTTGGTCAGCGCGACCGGCGTCTCCAGCACGCCCAGTTCGTCCACCTGCACCAGCCCCACGCTCTTGCCGAAGCCATTGAGCACCGTGGCCGCGGCGGGCACCTTGTCGCGGTACGGATCGCCGCCATGCGGGCGGATCACGGTCACGCCGGTCTGCACGCCGCCCGCGGCCAGCGTGCAGTGGCCGACGGTGACGCCGGCGACGTCGGCAATGCTGTCCAGCGGCCCCGCGGCAAGGCTGCCGACCCGCGGCACGTCCGGGTTGGAGGCACTCATCTTCAGCGGCGGTCGATCTTGGGGTCGAGCGCGTCGCGCAGCCCGTCGCCCAGCAGGTTGAAGGCCAGCACGGTCAGGAAGATCGCCAGGCTGGGAAAGATCGCCACGTGCGGCGCGGTGACCATGTCGGCGCGCGCCTCGTTGAGCATCGCGCCCCATTCCGGCGTGGGCGGCTGCGCGCCCAGGCCCAGGAACGACAGGCTGGCGGCGGTGATGATCGAGGTGCCGATCCGCATCGAGAAATACACCACGATCGACGACACCGTGCCCGGCAGGATATGGCGTGCCAGGATGGTCCAGTCCGACGCGCCGATGCTGCGCGCGGCCTCGACGTAGGTCAGCCGCTTGAGCATCAGCGTATTGCCGCGCACCAGCCGGGCAAACGCCGGGATGCTGAAGATGGCGACGGCGAAGATCACGTTGGTCATGCCGTTGCCGAGGATGGCGACGATGCCGATCGCCAGCAGGATGCCGGGAAAGGCGAACAGCACGTCGGAGATGCGCATCACGATGCGGTCCCACCAGCCTTCGTAGTAACCGGCCAGCAGGCCGAGCACGGTGCCGATCACCGCGCCGATGATCACCGACAGGAAACCGGCCGCCAGCGAGATGCGCGTGCCGGCCAGGATGCGGCTGAAGATATCGCGTCCGAGCGAATCGACGCCCATCCAGTGCGCGGCCGACGGGCCGGCATTGAGCGCGTCGTAGTCGAAGAAGTTCTCGGGGTCGTACGGCACGATATGCGGCGCCAGGATCGCGACCAGCACCAGCACCAGCACGAACGCGCCGGCACCCAGCGCCAGGTGCTGCTTGCGGAATTTGCGCCAGAACTCGGTCCAGGGGGTACGCACGGCCTCTGGTGCGGCCGCGGTGGCGGATGCCGCTGGCGTTGCGGCGGGCGTGGAAAGCTCAGTCATGCCGGCCTCACTTGTAGCGGATGGTGGGATTGATCACGGTGTAGAGCATGTCCACCACCAGGTTGATCAGGATGAATTCGAGCGAGAACAGCAGCACCTCGGCCTGGATCACCGGGTAGTCGCGCATCTCGACGGCATCGACCAGCAGGCGCCCGAGCCCCGGCCAGTTGAACACCTTCTCGACCACGATCGAGCCGCCCAGCAGGAAACCGAACTGCAGGCCCATCATGGTCACCACCGGGATCATGGCGTTGCGCAAGCCATGCTTGGCCACCACCAGGGTCTCGCGCACGCCCTTGGCGCGGGCGGTACGGATAAAGTCTTCCTGCAGCACCTCGACGAACGAAGCCCGGGTAAAGCGCGCCATCACTGCCGCCACCGCGGCACCCAGCGTGGCCGAGGGCAACACGTAGTGCTGCCAGCTGTCGGCGCCGATCGACGGCAGCCAGCCCAGCTGCACCGAGAACACCTCCATCAGCAGCATGCCCAGCGCAAAGGCCGGAAAGGAAATCCCCGAAACCGCCAGCGTCATGCCGAAGCGGTCCGGCCAGCGGTTGCGCCACACCGCCGAGCCGATGCCGATCGCCATGCCGAACACCACCGCCCACGCCATCGACGCCACCGTCAGCAGCAGCGTCGGCATGAAGCGGTCGCCGATCTCCTCGCTCACCGGACGCTTGGTGCGCAGCGAATTGCCGAACTCGCCGCGCAGCGCGTTCGAGAAGAAGTTGACGAACTGCTCGTGCATGGGCCGGTCCAGGCCCAGGTCCTTGCGCACCAGTTCGACCGTGGCCGAGTCAGCCTCCGGACCCGCCGCCAGGCGTGCCGGATCGCCCGGCAGCAGGTGGACGAACAGGAACACCAGCACCGCCACGATCAGCAGCGTTGGGATCACGCCCAGCACACGTTTGAGGAAGTAATTCAGCATCACACACCATGAAGAAGGGCCGCGGGCCGCCCGCCTGCGAACCCCGCGTCGCGAGGCAGGCGGCCACTCTCGGCTTACTGCTTTACTGCTTGCTGCTCGATGGATGGGATTGCGCGGTTGCGCGGATCGG
The DNA here is from genome assembly GCF_900250115.1 of Cupriavidus taiwanensis. Lineage (NCBI taxonomy): Bacteria > Pseudomonadati > Pseudomonadota > Betaproteobacteria > Burkholderiales > Burkholderiaceae > Cupriavidus > Cupriavidus taiwanensis. The sequence goes on from NZ_LT984803.1 coordinate 1,890,029, forward strand.
GCGCATCGTTACTGCGAGCGCCTGCCCTCTCCCGCCCCTCTCCCAGAGGGAGAGGGGAGAAACCATCGGGCCCCAACATCGGCCGCTGTTTGCTCCCCTCTCCCGCTTGCGGGAGAGGGGCCGGGGGAGAGGGCGGGATCGTCAAGGAAGTCGCGCTCCTGCACTTCACCCCTCACTGCTTGAGGTCGACCTCGTCAAAATTGAACGACCCGTCCGGCATCACATAGGCGCCGCTCATGCGCTTGCTGCGCGCGAACAGCACCTTCTCCGTCACCAGGAAGGCCCACGGCGCATCTTTCCAGATGCGTTCCTGCGCGTCCTTGTACAGGCGCGCCTTCTCGCCGCGGTCGGTGGTGCGCAGCGCGCCGGCGATATCGGCGTCGACCTGCTCGTTCTTGTAGTAGGCGGTGTTCAGCAGCTTGGGCGGCATCGATTCCGAAGCCAGCAGCGGACGCAGCGCCCAGTCGGACTCACCGGTCGACGACGACCAGCCGACGTAGTAGATGCGCACGCCGGCGTCTTCCGGCTTCTGCACGCTCTCGACCTTCTCGACGCGCTGGCCGGCTTCCAGCGCCTGCACCTGCGCCTTGATGCCGACCTGCTGCAGTTGCTGCTGCACGAACTGGATCACCTTCTGCGCGGTGGTGTGGTTGTAGGCCGACCACAGCGTGGTCTCGAAGCCGTTCGGGTAGCCGGCTTCCTTCAGCAGCGCACGCGCCTTGGCCGGATCGTACGGCCACGGGCCCAGCTTCTCGGCATAGTCCACGCCGTGCGGCACCACGCCCTCGGCCGGCACCGCGTAGCCGGCAAAGGCGACCTTGGCCAGCGCCTCCTTGTTGATGGCGTAGTTGATGGCCTGGCGCACCTTGGGGTCGTTGAACGGCTTGACCATGGTGTTCATGGTCAGGTAGCGCTGGATGATCGACGGCGCCGCGATCAGGTCCACCTTGGCGCTGCTCTTCAGCACCGCGGCCTGCTCGAACGGAATGCTGAAGGCAAAGTCGGCCTCGCCGGTCTGCATGATGGCGGCGCGCGTGTTGTTGTCGACCACCGGCTTCCAGGTGATGGTATCGATCTTCGGGTAGCCGGTCTTCCAGTAGCCGGCAAACTTCTTGCCCTTGAGGTGGTCGGGCTGCTTCCACTCGACGAACTCGAACGGGCCCGTGCCGACCGGATGGAAGGCAATGTCCTTGCCGTACTTCTGCAGCGCGGCCGGCGAGATCATCACCGCCGACGGATGCGCCAGCACGTTGATGAAGGGCGAGAACGGCTCCTTCAGCGTGACCTTGACGGTGTTGGCGTCGACCACGTCGGTCTTCGCCACGCGGTTGAACAGCGTGTAGCGCTTGAGCTTGTTGGCCGGGTTGGTGACGCGGTCCAGGTTGGCCTTGACGGCGGCGGCATCGAAGGTGGTGCCGTCGTGGAACTTGATGCCCTTTTTCAGCTTGATGGTGTAGCTCAGGCCATCCTTGCTGACGTCATAGCTGTCGGCCAGCACGTTGACCAGCTTCATGTCCTTGTCCAGACCGAACAGGCCCTGGTAGAAGGTCTTGCCGACCGCCTGCGACAGCGTGTCGTTGGAATCGTACGGGTCCAGCGTGGTGAAGGTGGACGCAACCGCCATCACCGCGTCCTTGGCGGCAAAGGCGGACAACGGCGCCAGCGCGCCCGCCGCGCCAGCCATCAGCAGCCCGGCCAGCAGCCTGGGCGAAACCATCCGTGCAGACATCTCGATTCTCCTTGGATTGACTTCCGTTTCAGTAGGCGCCGCCAACGGCGTGCCGCGCAACAAAGTGGCCTGCCCCGCCGCCCGCGACCGGCACCAGCGGCTGCACCACCGGCTCGTCGCCGACCGCGCGGATCGGGCTGGGGATCTCGTCGTTGAGCGGCTCGCGCCGCAGGTGCCGCCGCGCCGGGTCCGCGATCGGCACCGCCGACATCAGTTTCTTCGTGTAAGGGTGCTGCGGGTTCTCGAAGATCGCGCGGCGCGGGCCGATCTCGACGATCTGGCCCAGGTACATCACCGCGACGCGATGGCTGACGCGCTCCACCACCGCCATGTCGTGCGAGATGAACAGGAAGGCGATACCCAGTTCGCGCTGCAGGTCCAGCATCAGGTTGACGATCTGCGCCTGGATCGACACGTCCAGCGCCGACACCGACTCATCCGCCACCACCACCTTGGGGTTCAGCGCCAGCGCGCGCGCAATGCAGATGCGCTGACGCTGGCCGCCGGAAAACTCGTGCGGATAGCGCGCCGCGTGCGACGGGTCCAGCCCGACCTTGTCGAGCAGCCAGGCCACGCGCTGCTCGGCCTCCTTGCCGCTGGCGACCTTGTGCACCAGCAACGGCTCCATGATCGAATAGCCCACCGGCACGCGCGGATCGAGCGACGCGAACGGGTCCTGGAAGATGAACTGGATATTGCGGCGCAGGGTCTGCAGCGCCGCGCCCTCGAGCTGGCTGATGTTCTGACCGTTGAATTCGATGGTGCCGCTCTGGCTTTCCACCAGCCGCAGCAGCGAGCGGCCGGTGGTGGACTTGCCGCAGCCGGATTCCCCCACCAGCGCCAGCGTCTCGCCGGGATAGAGGTCGAAGCTGACCTGCTCCACTGCATGCACGCGCCGCGTCACGCGGCCGAACAGGCCGCCGGGCACGTCGAAGCGCGTGACCAGGTCCTGCACGCGCAAGATCGGCGCCACGCCGGGCGGCACGGTGTCCTGCGGCGCCGCCTGCTCTGCCTTGGCGCTGTCCAGGCGCAGCAGCGGGAACTTGGCCGGCAGGTCGGTGCCGCTCATCGCGCCCAGGCGCGGCACTGCCGACAGCAGCGCGCGCGTGTACGGATGAGCGGGCGCGCGGAACACATCGTCGGAGCTGCCCTCTTCCACCTTCTCGCCGCGGTACATCACCAGCACGCGGTCGGCGACCTCGGCCACCACGCCCATGTCGTGGGTGATGAAGACCACGCCCATCTGCATCTCGGCCTGCAGGCCGCGGATCAGCTGCAGGATCTCGGCCTGGATGGTCACGTCGAGCGCCGTGGTGGGCTCGTCGGCGATCAGCAGCGCCGGCTTGCACGACAGCGCCATCGCGATCATCACGCGCTGGCGCATGCCGCCGGAGAGCTGGTGCGGATAGCGCTCGAGCACGCGGCGCGCTTCGGGAATGCGCACCAGCTCCAGCATGCGCAGCGCCTCGGCGCGCGCGGCGGCGCGGCTCTTGCCCTGGTGCAGCCGGATCGATTCCGCGATCTGCTCGCCCACCGGGAACACCGGGTTGAGCGAGGTCATCGGCTCCTGGAAGATCATCGCCACGTCGGCGCCGCGCACGCTGCGCAGCGTGGCGTTGTCGCTGCGGGCGAGGTCGATCACTTCGCCGCCGCGCCGGCGCAGCGCCATGCTGCCCGACGCGATCTTGCCGCCGCCATGCTCGACCAGCCGCATCAGCGCCAGCGACGTCACCGACTTGCCCGAGCCCGACTCGCCCACCACCGCGAGCGTCTCCCCGCGCTCGACATGGAAGGACAGGTTGCGCACGGCCTCGACGGTGCGCTCCGAGGTGGCGAAGCGCACGGTGAGCCCGTCCACCTGGACCACGCGCTCGGGCGGCAGGACCATGCCGGATGCGGGAACGCGCGCTGGCGCTGGGGTAGTGACCACGGGAACTCCTTGTATGGCGGGATGCGGGACGGCCTGGCGGGCGGCGCGTCAGCCGTAGATCGACACGTCGACGGCTCCGCCCACCCGGGCGACACCGCGGTACATGCCTTCGGTATTGAACGGCAGCGTGACGTTGCCGGCGCGGTCCACCGCGATCAGGCCGCCGCGGCCCTGGATCGCGGGCAGCTTCTCCATCACCACGCGCCGCGCCGCCTCGTCGAGCGGCAGGCCGGCATAGCGCATCTGCGCCGCGACATCATGCGCGGCCACGGTGCGGATAAACATCTCGCCGGTGCCGGTGGCCGACACCGCCGCGACGTCGTCGGCATAGCAGCCCGCGCCGATCAGGGGGGTATCGCCGACGCGCCCCGCCTGCTTGTTGGTGACGCCGCCGGTCGAGGTGGCCGCGGCGAGGTTGCCGCGGCTGTCACAGGCGACCGCGCCCACGGTGCCGAACTTGCTGTCGGGATCGATCGGCTCCGTGCCGCGCGCCTGCTGCGCGACCAGCGTGGCGGCATCGTGGTCGAGCAGCGCCATGCCGGCGTTGCCGCGCGCACGCTGCCACTGGTCGTGGCGGGCCTGGGTGAAGTAGTACTCGGGCTCGACCAGCTCCAGCCCTTGCGCTTGCGCGAAGGCCTCGGCGCCGGCACCGGCAAACAGCACGTGTTCGCTGTGCTCCAGCACCGCGCGCGCGGCCAGCACCGGGTTGCGCAGGCGCGTGACGCAGGCCACCGCGCCGGCATTGAGGGTGGCGCCATCCATCACCGCCGCATCCAGTTCATAGGTGCCGGCATGGGTCAGCACCGCGCCCTTGCCGGCGTTGAACAGCGGGCACTCTTCGAGCAGGCGCACCGCCTCGGTGACCGCGTCGAGCGCGCTGCCGCCCTCGCCCAGGATGCGCTGGCCGGCCTGCAGCACGTGCTGCAGCGCTTCGATGTATTCGCGTTCGCGGGCCGCATCCATCGCCGCGCGGGTGATGGTGCCGGCGCCACCGTGGATGGCAATGACAGCTGCTTGCATAAGGAGGTTCAGGGACTCAGGACTTGCGGGTATTGGTCGAGCGCGCGCGGCGCGCGCCGGTATTGGGTTCGGCGGGCTGCGCGGGGATCGGCGCGGGCCGGCGCGCGGGCTCGGCATCGGGCGTGCCATACAGCCACGGCAGCAGGAATTCGGTCATTTCGGCGGCGGCCTTGACCGGACGTTCGGCCCGGTGCGCGACCGCGCCGCACAGCGCCTCGATCAGCGCCAGCACGGTGGCATCGGAGTTGGCCGAGAGCCGGTTGCCGGCCTGCGCATACAGCGCGATATCGGCCAGCGGCGCCAGCGGCGAGGTCGGGCCGTCGGTCAGCGCCAGCACCTGGCCGCCACGCAGCCTGGCGCGCTGGGCCAGCTCGATGGTGTCGGTGACATAGCGCGGGAAGGCGATCACGATCAGCAGGTCGCTCGGCTGCAGCTTGAACAGCTGCCGCGCGGCATGCGAGGCGCCGCCCGCGCCCGCCACCGAGGTCACCATGCGGCAATGCATTTCCAGCCCGTGCTGCAGCAGGCCCGCCAGGAAACCGCTGGCGCCGAAGCCCGCCACGTAGACGCGCTGCGCGGCAAGGATCGCCGCCACCGCGCGCTCGCACGCGGCCGGGTCGATATTGCGCCGGGTGGCTTCCGCATTGGCCGCCGCGTCTTCCAGCGACGCCGCGAACACTTCGGCGACGGTGGCGGGCCGCTCGAGTTCGCTGCGCAGCCGCTCCACCGGCGCCAGCGTGGCTTCGAAACCGCGCACCAGCTCGGCACGGAACTGCGGATAGCCGTCGAAACCGAGCGCCCGCGCAAAGCGGTTCGCCGTCGCCACCGACACCTCGACCGCGGCGGCGAATTCATCGATGCGCATGGTCGCCGCGCGAAACAGGTTGGCCAGCACGTATTCCGCCATGCGTCGGTGCGCCGGCGTCAGCGCCGGCAGGCTGCGTGCAATGCGGTCCGAGATCGAATGGCCAATGGGCATGGTGGAAGCGGTGGATCGACAGCGCGGCGGGGAGCGCATCGTTGTGAAAATGAATTTACACGTAACCGACTTCCAAGAAAATAGAGTTTTGTCAGACCAAGGGTAATCCCTAGATTTGCCGCGCTTGCCGGCACTTTCACGGTGCACGCATCGACGCGCCGCGACCCGCTTCGGCGCCCCTGTCGCACCGGCACGGCGTGCGCCGCACCGGAAACGCTACAATGCGGGCCAGCGCCAGAACGCCGGCCGCGGCCCGCCTTCACGGCGCTTTTTCTGTTTTTCACTCAGGCATTTCCCCTCTCGTGATCCGAATCGACCAGCTAGTCCTTCAGCGCGGCACCAAGGTGCTGTTCGACCACACCAGCGTGACGCTCAACCCGGGCGAGCGCGTGGGCCTCGTCGGCGCCAACGGCAGCGGCAAGTCGACGCTGTTCGCGCTGCTGCGCGGCGAGCTGCATGCGGATGGGGGCGATGTCAGCGTGCCGGCGCAGTGGCGCGTCGCCCACGTGGCGCAGGAAACGCCGGCGGTCAGCCGCACCGCGGTCGACTACGTGATCGACGGCGACACCCGCCTGCGCGAGATCGAGGCCGCCATCGCCGCGGCCCAGGCCAGCGGCGACGGCAGCGCCGAAGGCGAAGCCCATGCCGCCTATGCCGACGCCGACGGCTACACCGCGCCGGCGCGCGCCGAGGCCCTGCTGCTGGGCCTGGGCTTCACGCTGGCGCAGGTGTCGCAGCCGGTGGCATCGTTCTCGGGCGGCTGGCGCATGCGCCTGAACCTGGCGCAGGCGCTGATGTGCCCGTCGGACCTGCTGCTGCTCGACGAACCGACCAACCACCTGGACCTCGACGCCATCGTCTGGCTGGAAGACTGGCTGGCGCGCTATCCCGGCACGCTGGTGATGATTTCGCATGACCGCGAATTCCTCGACGCGATCTGCAATGTCACGGTGCATATCGAGAACCAGCAGCTGCGCCGCTATGGCGGCAACTACACGCTGTTCGAGACCCTGCGCCTGCAGCAGATGGCGCAGCAGCAGGCCGCCTACGTGCGCCAGCAGAAGGAAATCGCGCACCTGGAATCGTTCATCACCCGCTTCAAGGCCAAGGCGACCAAGGCGCGCCAGGCGCAGAGCCGGGTCAAGGCACTGGAGAAGATGGAGCGGCTGGCGCCGGTGCACGTCGCCGCCGGCTTCGCCTTCGAGTTCCGCGAGCCGGATGCCGCACCCAACCCGATGATGGTGCTCGACGGTGTCGATTGCGGCTACGCCGAAGCCGATCCGCCCGTCACCATCCTGCACAACCTGGCGCTGTCGATCCAGAACGGCCAGCGCATCGGCCTGCTGGGCGCGAACGGCCAGGGCAAGTCGACGCTGGTCAAGACCCTGGCCGGCACGCAGGATCCGCTGCGGGGCAACCTGCGCCTGGGCAAGGGCCTGCAGATCGGCTACTTCGCCCAGCACCAGCTGGAGACGCTGCGCGACCACGACTCCGCGCTGCAGCACCTCGCGCGCCTGGCGCCCGAGGTGCGCGAGCAGGAGCTGCGCGACTTCCTCGGCAGCTTCAACTTCCGCGGCGACATGGCGACCACGCCGATCGAGCCCTTCTCGGGCGGTGAAAAGGCACGGCTGGCGCTGGCGCTGATCGTCTGGCAGAAGCCAAACCTGCTGCTGCTCGACGAACCGACCAACCACCTAGACCTCGATACGCGCGAGGCGCTGACCATGGCGCTGGCGCAGTTCGAAGGCACCCTGATCCTGGTCTCGCACGACCGCCACCTGCTGCGCGCCACCGCCGACCAGTTCATGCTGGTGGCCGACGGCACCATCCGGCCGTTTGACGGCGACCTCGACGACTACCGCGACTGGCTGCTCCAGCAGGCCGCGGCCAAGCGCAACGCCGCGGCCGCGGCGCACCAGTCCGAGCTCACCGGCGATGGCGCGGCCACGGTCAACCGCAAGGACCAGCGCCGCGCCGAAGCGGACCAGCGCCAGCGGCTGTCGGCGCTGCGCAAGCCGCTGGCGAAGGAACTTGAGAAAGTGGAAAAGCGCATGGCGGTGCTGCAAGACGCCAGGGTCGAGATCGACCGGTTCATGGCCGATGAAGGCAGCTACGCCGAGGCCAACAAGGCGAAGCTGATGGAGATGCTGAAGCGCCAGGGCGAGGTCAACGGCGAGCTGGAGACGCTCGAGGAGAAGTGGCTTGAGCTGCAGGAGCAGATCGAGCAGATTGCCTGACTCCGCCATGGTTTGCTCCCCTCTCCCGCTTGCGGGAGAGGGGCCGGGGGAGAGGGCCGGCGCGTGGCAAGCATCGCGCCGCGTCACTGCGTGGATGCACTGCCCTCTCCCCCGCCCTGTATGGACCGGTGACATGGGTAACACATGTGCCAGGACATGGGTAACAGTCCAGTCTCCAGTTTAATCGGCCTGCTGTAGGTCTATTGTGGCGACCTTTTGATGGCAGAAGTAGACGTCAAAGGTGCCGTCCAGATCCACGCGAGGGCGCAGCGCTACGGGCGTTCCGACCAAGGCTCGTCCGACCCGGAACGTCTTTCCTCGGAAGCAGATGCGCCCGCCGTCGCCTACCTTTCGCACGATGTCATTGCTGCCGTACTCGATGGGCGGGAGTTCGCGCGGCATCGCCCGTGGGCTAGGCGCATAGCGGCTTGCGGGGGTCTCCATATCCAGCGCGTGGTGGGGGCGCTTGAAGTTGTACACGTGGCGCCAATGGCTGAAGTGATGCTGGGCATCGTCCAGATCCCGGAAACGCTGGTTGGCCAACAGCTCAGCCTGCATGGTTCGATGGAAGCGCTCGTCCTTACCGTTGGTCTGAGGATGGCCAGGTCGGCTATGACTGAGCCGCACGCCCAGGCGAATCAGCCACGCGCCCAGCGTGGTTAATGCTCGGGGCACAGGAGAACCCCAGGGCGGGCCGTTGTCTGCATTGATCCGTTCGGGCAGCCCATAGCGCGCAAAAGCCATCTCTAACGCTTCCTGTACGGATTCAAACTGTTCGTTGCCTAAGGCCTTGAGCAGCACATTGAACCGGGAGTGATCGTCCAAGACCGTGAGCGGGTGGCACCTCTGCGTGTCGGTAGCGAAGTGGCCTTTGAAGTCAATTTGCCATAGTGCATTGGGCCGGTCGTGCTCGAAGCGCTGCCATGCTGTAGCGGCCGCGCTGGCGGCCGGATCGATCAAGCCATGGCGGCGCAGCACCCAATTGACTGTGCTCGGGGCGATTTGGATGCGGTGGTCGCGCTCCAGCACGCGTGCGATCTTGCGGGCGCCCCAGGCCGAATGTTCGGCTCGTATCGCTAGCACGCTCTCTTCGATGGCAGCTGGAGTTCGGCCGGGAGAGCTATGTGGCCGCCGAGTTCGGTCGTCCAGATCCTCTCGGTTCAACCACTTGTAGCCGGTCTTGCGGCTGATGCAGAAGCGGCGGCAAAGCTCCGCAATATTGGCGTCCGCCTGGCGTGCCAGGCGGACGAACTCTTCTCTTTGCTGCTTCACGGTGGTTTGGCTCCAGGGCAACGTTTTCCTCCCGCTGACTAAGCGGGAAAAGTGTTACCCATGTCCTGGCACACCTGTTACCTATGTCCCCGGTCCATACACCGCCCCTCTCCCAGAGGGAGAGGGGAGCAAACCCTCAGACCAGGGACGCCGCGGCGGCCTCAACAAAAAACCGGCGCACACAGCGCCGGTTTTTCCTTCGAACACCGCCATCCTTCAGCGGAAATTCTTCTCCCTCCGGATCAGCCCCACCGCCAGCGTCAGCGTCAGGATAAACAGCCAGATCAGCGACCATGCCGGCACCGACAGCCCCAGCACCGGCGGCAGCGGCGCGGTGCACAGGCCGTCGGAGTAGAACAGCTGCGGCAGCACCTTGGCGGTGGGCAGCGCATTGACCCAGTTCTCGAGCGGATCGATGCCGCACGATGCCTTGGGATTGAGCAGCAGCGACACGTGGTAGACCGCCACCGCGATGCCGGCGATGCCGGACAGCATGCCCAGGCCCTGCCACAGCGAGCGCGTGTTCTGCGCCACCGCCGCCAGCAGCGAGAACACGCCGATGCCGATAAAGGCGAAGCGCTGCATCACGCACAGCGGACAAGGCTGGTAGCCCTTTTCGAACTGCAGGTAGAGCGCGACGCCGACCAGGGCGAACGAGACGATGGCAATCAGCAGGAAATAGGCGCGGGAATTGGCTTGCATTGGAATTCAGATGATCCGGTAGTCGTTGCCGTCAGTGGAGGGCGCGGCTGTGCTGCGCATTATTACCGATTTTGCCGCGCCTGCCGCCGGCGCCACATGCGGCAACCCGGTGGGCCTCGGACGCGACGCCGGTGTCCATGCTCAGTCCAGATGGCGCACGCGGTCGATGGCCTGCTCGATGCGCTCCACCGCGATCACTTCGAGCCCGTCGATCTTCTGCTTGGGCGCATTGGCCTTGGGGATCACGGCCAGCGTAAAGCCCAGCTTGGCCGCTTCCTTCAGGCGCTCCTGCCCGCGCGGGCTGGGGCGGATCTCGCCGGCCAGCCCCACTTCGCCGAACACCACCAGGCCGCGCGGCAGCGGCTTGTTGCGCATCGACGAGTGGATCGACAGCAGCACCGCCAGGTCCGCCGCGGGTTCGGTGATCTTGACCCCGCCCACCGCATTGAGAAACACATCCTGGTCGAAGCAGGCGATGCCAGCGTGCCGGTGCAGCACCGCCAGCAGCAACGCCAGCCGGTTCTGCTCCAGCCCCACCGCCAGCCGGCGCGGGTTGGGCACGTGCGCGGTATCCACCAGCGCCTGGATCTCCACCAGCAGCGGCCGCGTGCCTTCCTGCGTCACCAGCACGCACGAGCCCGGCACGGTCTCTTCATGCTGCGACAGGAACAGCGCCGACGGATTGCTGATGCCGCGCAGGCCGCGCTCGGTCATGGCGAACACGCCCAGCTCATTGACCGCGCCGAAGCGGTTCTTGAAGGCGCGGATCAGCCGGTGCGACGAATGGGTATCGCCCTCGAAATACAGCACCGTATCGACGATATGCTCGAGCACGCGCGGCCCCGCCAGGCTGCCCTCCTTGGTCACGTGCCCGACCAGGATGATGGTGGTGCCGCTGCTCTTGGCGATGCGCGTAAGCTGCGCCGCGCATTCGCGCACCTGCGCCACCGACCCCGGCGCCGAGGTCAGCGCCTCGGAATACAGCGTCTGGATCGAATCGATCACCGCGACCTCGGGCCTTTCCGCTTCCAGCGTGGCCTGGATCTTCTCCAGCTGGATTTCGGCGAGCAGCCCCAGCGACGGGCTTTCCACGCCCAGGCGCTGCGCGCGCAGCGCGATCTGCGCGCCTGATTCCTCGCCGCTGACATAGAGCACGCGGCGCTGTCCGGCCAGGTTGGCCAGCGCCTGCAGCAACAGCGTCGACTTGCCGATGCCGGGATCGCCGCCGATCAGCACCACGCCGCCCGATACCAGGCCGCCGCCCAGGACCCGGTCGAACTCGTCGATGCCGCTGGAAAAGCGCGGCACGTCGGCGGCCTCGATCTCGGCCAGCTTGCGCACCGTGGCCGATGCCGCGAGCGGCTGGAAGCGCTTGTTCCCGGCGGACTCCGCCACGGTCTCCACCAGCGTGTTCCACTGCTGGCAATGCGGGCACTGGCCGGCCCAGCGCGGCGTGGTGCCGCCGCATTCGGTACAGGTATAGACAGTCTTGCTCTTGGCCAACGGAGGTCCTTGCAGAAAGAATCGAGCCGGGCCTGAAGCGACCCGGCCCGCGGAGTGGCGTAGTGGGCGAAGCGGCCTGAGGCAGCGCACGCGTGCAGAGCGTAACCGTGCGGCGCTGCGCCCGCACCCGCCCCGCCTATCGGCGCAATTTAGGCCATATCAGGCGACCGCAGGCGCGGCGCTGTCGGAGGCGGTGATGGTCGCCACCGTGGCCGGCACGCGCGGCGCCAGCGCGCACATCAGCTCGTAGCCGACCGTGCCGCTGGCCTGCGCCACTTCGTCGATCGGCAGGCCCTGGCCCCACAGCGTGACCGGGCTGCCGACGCGGGCCTTCGGGCACGGCGCCAGGTCCACGCACAGCATGTCCATCGACACGCGCCCGACCAGCTCGGTGCGCACGCCGTCGACCAGCACCGGCGCGCGCTGCTCGCCCCAGCCGGCGGCATGGCGCGGGTAGCCGTCGGCATAGCCGCAGGCGACCACGCCAATGCGCATCGGCCGCTCCGCGGTGAAGAGCGAACCGTAGCCGACGGTATCGCCCGGCTGCAGGTCCTGCACCGAGATCAGCTCGCTGTGCAGCGACATCGCCGGCTGCAGCCCGGTGCCCGCGATATCGGCATCGCGGCCGGTGGGCGAGCCGCCGTACAGGATGATGCCGGGGCGCACCCAGGCGCGGTGCGCGTGCGGATGCCACAGCACCGCGGCGGAATTCGACAGGCTGGCCTCGCCCGGCAGGTTAGCGGTGGCGGCGTCGAAGGCCTCGACCTGGTGGGCGATGCCGCGCGGGCCGTCGGCATCGGAAAAATGCGTCATATGGACGATGCTGCCCACGCACGGCATGGCGCGCGCGCGCTCCCAGGCGGCGCGGTATTCCGCCGGATGGAAGCCGAGCCGGTTCATGCCGGTGTTGAGCTTGAGCTGGACCGCCAGCGGACCCCGGGGGCGCGCGCTTTCCAGCATGCGCAGCTGCTCGTCGCAGTGGATCGCGGTGGTGAGGCGGTATTGCTCGATCAAGGCAATGTCCTGCGGCTGGAAGAAGCCCTCCAGCAGCAGGATCGGGCCCTGCCAGCCCAGGTCGCGCAACAGCACGGCTTCATTCAGGTCCAGCAGGCCGAAGCCATCGGCACCGCGCAGTGCAGCAAAGACACGGCGGATGCCATGGCCGTAGGCATTGGCCTTGACCACCGCCCACACGCGCGCATCGGGCGCCTTGCGGCGGATCACGTCGAGATTGTTGGCCAGGGCTGGTTGGTGGATGACGGCTTGGATCGGTCTTGGCATGGAGATCACATCAGGGTGGCGACAAAGCCGGCAGCGGCGCGGGCGGCTCAAACGCGCGGCGCAGGCTGGAAGGACGGCTCTGTCTCAATATCGATGGCGCAAACGTCACCTGTCGGTGTGCCGCAGCACGTACCGGCAACGGCGGTGGCAACGGATATGCGGGATGCCCGCAATTGGCACGCCCAGGTATCCCCGTCACCATATCTCGCCGGGCGCACACCAGATCAGGGAAAGACCGGTCCGGCGGGCCGCGGTGGCAGCCGTTATTTGAACACATTCGGATGCTGTTGCCGGGAGTCTTCGGGGAATCGGCAAGGCAATTTGCTGTCAAAAAGAGCCGTTGCCGGGGTTCGGGAATGTCATGTTTTCGTGATATAAAGCCGGACGCTCCGGCCATGTTCTAAAAGCGAAGCATTATGTCAATGACTGTCAGGCAGGCCTCACGGCGCCGCAGCGCAGCACCTACGACACAATTCGACACGGCCGCGGCACAAGGTTCCCTGCAAACCATGGCCTCTGCGGCCGGCACCAGCCTGGCCAACCTGAATGGAGCGCGCGATGGAGAGAAAGTCGACAGCATGAAGAAGGGTTTTTACACCATCATGGCCGCGCAGTTTTTTTCCTCGCTGGCCGACAATGCCTTACTGATCGCCGCCATCGCCCTTCTCACCGAATTGCATTCCCCGCAGTGGATGACCCCGCTGCTCAAGCTGTTCTTCGTTCTCTCCTACGTCATTCTTGCCGCCTTCGTCGGCGCCTTCGCCGACTCCATGCCCAAGGGGCGGGTGATGCTCATCACCAACGCCATCAAGGTGGTCGGCTGCGCCATCATGATGTTCGGGCTGCATCCGCTGCTGGCCTACGGCGTGGTCGGCTTCGGCGCGGCGGCGTATTCGCCCGCCAAGTACGGCATCCTGACCGAGCTGCTGCCCCCCGAAAAACTGGTGCTGGCCAACGGCTGGATCGAGGGCCTGACGGTGGGCTCGATCATCCTCGGCACGGTGGTGGGCGGCGCGTTGATCTCCGTCCATGTCTCCGGCCTGCTGCTGCGCCTGGACCTGCCCTTTCTCAATACCGGCATCGACACCCCGGCCGAGGCCGCGATGGTGGTGATCATGCTGTTCTACGTGATCGCTTCGCTGTTCAACGTGTTCATCCCCGACACCGGCGCGCGCTATCCGGCGCAGGAAAAGAACCCGATCAAGCTGATCGCCGAGTTCGGCGACTGTTTCCTGGCGCTGTGGCGCGACAAGCTCGGCCAGATCTCGCTGGCGGTGACCACGCTGTTCTGGGGCGTGGGCGCGACGCTGCAGTTCATCGTGCTGAAGTGGGCCGAGAAATCGCTGGGCCTGAACCTGTCGCAGGGCGCGCTGCTGCAGGCGGTGGTGGCGGTGGGCGTGGCCGTCGGCGCCATCCTCGCGGCGGCGCGCATCCCGCTGCGCAAATCGCTGTCGGTGCTGCCGTTCGGCGTGGCGATGGGTGCCACGGTGATGCTGATGGCGTTCTACACCAAGGACGCGATGCCGCAGGTCACGCTCGACGTGCTGGGCCTGCACATGCCGCTGTACATGGCCATCGCCTATGTGTTCCTCATGCTGGTGGGCGCGATGTCGGGCTATTTCGTGGTGCCGATGAACGCGCTGCTGCAGCACCGTGGCCATGTGCTGCTGTCGGCCGGGCACTCGATCGCGGTGCAGAACTTCAATGAGAACGTCTCGGTGCTGCTGATGCTGTGCCTGTACGCGCTGCTGATCAAGCTCAACGTGCCCATCGGCGTGGTCATCATCGCGCTGGGCCTGTTTATCTGCGTGACCATGGCGCTGGTGCTCAAGCTGCACAAGTACAACGTGCGCACCTTCAACTCGCTGGCGATGATCGGCGAGGACAAGCACCACTAGCACCATCACTGCACGGCCGCGCCCGCGGCCGGCAGACCGCGTCAGGCGTCGTCCTGGCCGGCTTGCGGGCCCGCCCGCGGCAGCGCTTCGGTGCGCGCCAGCGCCCGCTCCCGCCACCCCGGCGGTACCACGAACCCGCGCGAGCATTCGCGCCACCATCCTGGCGCCTGCGGCCCGGCCGGTTCCAGTTCGCACAGCATCACCGGCGACTCGCGGCGCCAGCCGTGGTCATGGCGCGGATCGGCAAAGCGCTGCGCCAGCAGCGCGTGCAGCGTGCCGGCGTCGTCGGTGCCGGCCTCCGGCACCAGCGCGCCAGACAACCACGCGGTGCGCGGCAGGCGGCACCAGCGCAGGCCCGGGCGCGCCTGGGCGCGCGCGGCCCAGGCATCGAGCGTCGACCACCAGCCGTGCAAGTGGTCCGGCGCAATGCCGAGCGTCTCCAGCCCGGCCGGCACCTGGCCGTCGCGATAGAACAGCCAGCCCAGCAGGTAGACCTCGCTGCGGTCCACGGTATGGCCCAGCGCGGCCCGGGCCTCGGCGGTATGCCCGAGTGGCAGCTGCCGGTGCACGATATGGCCGAGCTTGTCGCCAAGGCGGTCGACCAGGTTCGGGCCGACGAAATCCTGCGCCCGCGGCGGCTGGTGGCCGTCCGCCGCCATCAGGTAGAACTTGGCCGCCATCTCCCAGTGGACCACCGCGCCCGAGGCCAGGTCGCGCCAGACGAAATCCAGTTCGCCCAGCGTGCGCACGCCGTGCCGCCCCGCCCGCCGCACCGGCACGTTGGCGGCCAGCAGCGCCAGCCCCTGCATATGGCGCAAGGCAAAATGCAGCAGCCGCTCGGCGTGCCGGCCCAGGCGCAGGCTGCGGTTGGCGGGGTCGTGGTCGGCATCGGCGCAGAGCGCGGCGTGGCCGTCGGCGAGTTCGTCGATGGTGGCCGGCAGCGCGGCGGGATCCGCGCCTTCGAGCCAGCGCTGCCAGGCCTCGAGGGTGCCGGCTGGCCAGCGCGCCAGCGCGGCGCCAGGCACGGCATCCAGCAGCGGCGGCGACAGCGTGGTCCAGGCCAGGTCGCGCGCGCGTGCCGAGGCGGCGCGGCGCCACAGCGGCGCGGGCGACGGCCCATGGCCGTCGCCGCCGCGGCTCAGCGAGAGGTCAGGCCCCAGCTCCCGCACGGTCGTGGACCTCCCGGGCCAGGCACAGGTCTTCCCAGGCGCGCGCCTTGTCGGTCAGCGTGCGCAGCAGGTAG
The DNA here is from genome assembly GCF_900250115.1 of Cupriavidus taiwanensis. Lineage (NCBI taxonomy): Bacteria > Pseudomonadati > Pseudomonadota > Betaproteobacteria > Burkholderiales > Burkholderiaceae > Cupriavidus > Cupriavidus taiwanensis. Next base: position 1,905,823 of record NZ_LT984803.1, read on the forward strand.
GCGGGATGGTAGGTCACCACCACGGGAATGCCCTGGTACGCATGCACGGTGCCGCGCAGCTTGCCGATGGGCGTGGTGGTGCGCAGCAATGATTGCGCGGCGAAGCGGCCCAGCACCACGATCACGCGGGGCCTGACCAGCGCGATCTGCCGGCGCAGGAAGGGCTCGCACTGCGCCGCCTCGTCCGCTTCCGGATTGCGGTTGCCGGGCGGACGGCACTTGAGCACGTTGGCGATGAACACATTGCGCCCGCGCGCCAGCCCAAGCGCGCCGAGCATGTTGTCGAGCAGCTTGCCGGCCTGGCCGACGAAGGGCTCGCCCTGGAGGTCTTCGTTCTCGCCGGGGGCTTCGCCCACCAGCATCCATTCGGCCTGGCGCGCGCCCACGCCGAACACCGTGCTGGTACGGGTCTGGCACAGGCCGCAGGCGGTGCAGCCCGCCACCGCGGCCTCCAGAGCCGGCCAGTCCATCGTGGCGATGGCCGCTTCACGGTCCGCTTGCGCAGCGCCGGGAACCGCCGCGGACACCAGCGCCGGCGCAACCGGCTCACGGGCTGGCGGCGGCGCCGCGGCGGCGGCCAGCGGCGCCCCGGCCTGCACCACCGCTGCAGCCACCGGCGCAGCCGTCACCGCCGCGGGCGGCTCGCTTGCCGGCAATGCTGCCGGCTGCGCCGCCACCCTGGCGGGCGCCTCTGGCTGCGCCGGCCTGGATGCGCGCGGCACCCATTCGGTCGGAATGCCCAGCACCTCGAGGAACTGCGCACGGCGGCTCATGCCCGGCCCTCCGCGCCTTCGTTGGCGGCCGCCTGCGCCGGCCAGGCGCGGCGCAGCACCAGCGCGTCTTCGCGCTTGCCGCCGGGCGCCGGGTAATAGCCCTTGCGGCGCCCGATCTCGGCAAACCCGGCCGCCTGGTACAGCGCGATCGCGCCGGTATTGGAGGGCCGCACCTCGAGCAGCATGGTGTGGATGCGGTGCGCGTGCGAGGTCGCCAGCACCACCGCGAGCATCAGGCGCCCGAGCCCCTGGCGCTGGCGCTGCGGCTCGACCGTGATGTTGAGCAGGTGCATTTCATCGACCACCGGCATCAGCACGGCGTAGGCCACCAGCGTGCCCGCCGGATCGCGCAGCGTCAGCCCGAGATGCCCGGACTTGACCGAGTTTTCGAAGTTGCCGCGCGTCCACGGATGGCTGTAGGCGCGTGCCTCGATGCCCGCCACCGCCTGCAGGTCCAGCGCGCTCATGCGGTCCAGCGACCAGCCCTCGGGCAACACCGGCATGGCCGGCACCGCGGGCCAGTCGTGGCGATCCGCGAGGGGATAGGCGGCGCTCACGAAGCCCTCCCCGGCTGGGCGGCCGCGCGCGCCGCGGCCGCGGCTTCACGTTCGGCGATGGTCTGGGCGACCTTGTCGCGCAGGTAGACCGGCATGGCCTGGTCGGCGTCGATGGCCTCGCCGCGCGCCAGCGCGCGCAACGCCAGGGCCACCATCGGCTGCGCATGCGGCATCGCGTCCGGCAGCACGCGGGCGGCGCGGGCAAGGCCTGCCAGGCGCTCGCCAAACACGGTGGGCGCGTTGCCGGCCAGCCAGAATTCGCCGGCGGGCAAGGCCACGGTCTCCGGCGCGCCGACCTGCATCGGCGTGAGTTCCGTCCACGCCTGCGCGACCGGGTTCCAGCCGAAGGCCGCGGCGTAGGCCTCGTCCATGCGCGCATCCAGCGCCACCAGCACCGCGGTGCCGTCCGGCAGCGCCGGCGTGGCGGCGCGGGTGCGCTCGGCGCAGGCCATCAGGGTATTGACCGGCACCACCGGCAGCCCGGCGCCGAACGCCAGCCCCTGCGCCACGCCGCAGGCAGTGCGCAGGCCCGTGAACGAGCCCGGGCCGGCGCCAAAGGCGATGGCCGCGCAATCGGCCAGCGCAATGCCGGCCTCGGCCAGCAATTCGCCGGCGGCCGGCAGCACGCGCGCCGACGAGCGTGCGCCGGTGTGCTCATGGCGCACCAGGCACTCGAGGCCGCCGCCTGCCGCGCGTCCGAGCGCGACCGAGCACCACTCCGTAGAGGTTTCAACAGCAAGAATCCAGGACATGGCGCGATTGTAGCCGTTGGGCCCGGAATCGAGGGCTTCTTCGGTTTTATACGGACGGCGCGGCCGCGCGGGGCGGCTATCATCGGGCTGCATTTTCGCAATCCACACAGCCCACACGGAGGAACCCCATGAGCGACCTGCAGGCACGCTTCGAACAGGCCCAGATCGACGTCAAGCAACTGAGCGAACGCCCCAGCAATATGTCCCTGCTGCGCCTGTATGCGCTGTTCAAGCAAGGCAGCGAGGGCGATGCCCACGGCGACAAGCCCGGCATGACCGATTTCGTCGGCCGCTACAAGTTCGAAGCGTGGGAAGCGCTGCGCGGCACCGCGCGCGAACAGGCAATGGAGCAGTACATCGCGCTGGTGGAAGAACTGCGCAGCGGCGCCGCCAGCTGAAGTGCTCCGGCCCGGCGGCGTCAGGCCGCCGGCGCCGGCCGCGGCCGGATGCGCCAGGCCGCCAGCATCGCGCTGGCGATCACCACGCCGACCGCGAGGAAGGTTTCATCGAAGGCGCGGATGCGCGCCGCCTGCAGCGCGCTGTCGCCGGCCTGGCCGAGCAATGCGCCATGCTCGGCCAGCCGCCACTGCAGCCCCACCCCGGCCAGGCTCACGCCGATGGCGCCACCCAGTTGCCGCAGGAAGTTGATGCAGCTGGAACCCTGCGCGATCAGCGTAAAGTCCACGCCGCGCATCGCGCCCAGCGTCAGCGATGGCAGGATGCAGCCCAGGCCGATCCGCCCCAGCACCGCCAGCCCGACCAGCACCAGGTAAGGCGTCGCGCGCGAGCCCAGCGCCATCAGCAGGAACGACAGCGACAGCAGCGCCAGCCCGAACGACACCTGGATATGCGGCGCGATCCGGTGCGTGAAGCGCCCCGCCACCGCAATCGTCAGCGCCAGCACCACGCCCGCCGGGAACAGCACCAGGCCGGCGCGCGATGGCGTGTATTCCAGCGCCATCTGCATATAGATTGGCAACAGGTAGGTCGAGCCGAACAGGCCCGCGCCATAGATGAAGGCCACCACCGCGCCGGCCGCGAACTGGCGGTAGCTGTACAGCCGCATGTTCATCAGCGGGTACGCCGCGCGCAGCTGCCACATCACGAACGCCGCCAGCATCAGCACGCCGAAGCCTGACAGCGCCAGGCCCGCGGCGACGCTCTCGCGCAGCTCGACCACGCCGTTGAGCAGGCTGACCGTGGCGATGCCGGCCAGGCCCAGCCCGCGCCAGTCCAGCGGCTGGCGCTCGCCCATCATGATCGAGTCCACCGCCATGAAGCGGCGTGCCATCAGCACGGCCAGCAGCGTCAGCGGCACCACCACGAAGAAGATCGAGCGCCAGCCGAAGGCCTCGACCAGGAAACCGCCCAGGCTCGGCCCCAGCGCCGGCGCCAGCACCACGCCGAAGCCGAACATGCTGATTGCCTTGCCCTGCTCGCGCTCTTCAAAGACCCGCAGGATCAGGATGTTGGGCAGCGGCTGCATGATGCCCGCGGCGATGCCCTCGGCCACGCGCATGGCGATCATCACGCCGTAGGTGGGCGAGAAACCGCCCACCAGCCCGCCCGCGCCCAGCAGCAGCGACGCGCCCAGGAAAGTGCGCCGCAGCCCGTAGCGGTTCAGCAGCCACGGGGTCAGCAGCATCGACAGCGTCATCGCGATCATGAAGCTGGCCGCGACCCATTGCGCGCGCTCCTGCCCCAGCGCGAAATGCCGGCTCAGGTCGGGAATGGCCACATTGACGATGGTGGACGAGACGATCGACGAGATCGTGCCCAGCATCAGCGTCGCCAGCACCAGCCAGCGCAGCCGCTCGCCATAGCGCGCACGCAGCGACTGCCGGGTCGGCAGACCCGACTGCTGACCGGAACCCTCCGGCGTGGCGGGGCCCTCGCTCACCCCAGCCGCCCGGTGTCGGCGATCTCGCGGATCTTGCGGACGGTGTCGATGTCGGCCGCGTGATAGGCGGACTTGACGATCTCGGCGTAGCGGTCGTCGCCGCTGGCATCGACGGCCGGCATGGTGGTGTCGTAGATGAAGCGCAGCAGCAGCGCGCCCGGACCCGGGGTCTCGATCGCCATGGTGAGGGTGCCGCCGGCATGCTCGGCCGTGGCCGCGGTTTCATAGCGCACCAGCCGGCGCGGCTCGTAGACCACGTGATCCTCGATCGAGGCTTCGCCGAAATGCAGCACGCGGTCGATCCAGTTGTCGCCGCGGCCCACCACTTCGGCGCGATCCAGACCCAGCACGAAAAGCTCGGGAGATTCGGCGCGCAGCACCAGGCCCTGCCACACTTGCTCGGCCGTCAGCGGTTCCAGCTGCGGGTTGCCCGGATCATTGATCTCCACCAAGTGCTCAAAACGCAACTTAACTCTCCCATTTGCAATAAGTCGATATTATGAAGTCTCCGCGTATTCGCGAGACCTTTTTGTCTGCGCACTGCAACATGGGCCAAGCCGCCCTCCCAGCTATCGGCAGGATCGCGCCGCCTGGAGTCTTCCGCACCAACGCCGCGCCCGGCTGAAACATCACTCCTGACAGCAGCTGTCAGGAGACCCGGCGCACAATGCGGCCGCTTTCACACGGAACGCTGCAGGAGGCTGTGATGGAGTTGCTGATCAATATCGATGTCGACGACCTGGCGCGCGGCATCGATTTCTACGCGCAGGGGCTGGGACTGCGGCTGGGCCGCAAGCTGTTCGACGGCGCCGTCGCCGAAATGCTGGGCGGCAATGCCCCGATCTACCTGCTCGCCAAGCCGGCGGGCACGCGCCCGACCACGCGCGGCGCGACCCGGCGCGACTATCGCCGCCACTGGACCCCGGTTCACCTCGATTTCGTCGTCGCCGACCTGGAGCAGGCCATCGAACGCGCGCTCGACGCCGGCGCCGAAATCGAGGACTGGCCGCAGGAGTTCGCCTGGGGCCGGCAGGCCACGCTGTCGGACCCGTTCGGGCACGGGCTGTGTTTTATCGAATGGAAGGGCCGGGGCTACGCGACGGTCGCGGACTGAGCTGGCCGCCGCGCACGGCGCCGGCGTTTTCGGACCATTCGCCTGTTGCCGGCTGCGCCGGGATGTCACATTTCCATGCAGGGTCGTGCCCGCCTGTTTCCTTGATGCCCGCGACGTAATAACATTGTGCTGACGCCAGTACTGGCCACACCATGAGCAACAAGACATGAAGGCAACGATCCGCAAGATGGGCAACTCGCAAGGTGTCCTGATTCCCAAGGCAATCCTGGCACAGCTGGGTCTGGAGAATGAAGTGGAAATGGAAATCGTGAATGACACGCTGGTGCTGCGCCGGCCCCGGCAGGCACCGCGGCAAGGCTGGGCGGAAGCCAGCCGGCAGATCGCCGCGACCGGCGACGATACCCTGGTGCTGGGCGACCTGCCCAACGCCGACGACGCGGAGCTGAAATGGTAGCGCGCGGCGACGTCTGGCTGGTCGCGCTCGACCCCACCGTCGGCAGCGAGATCGAGAAGACGCGCCCGTGCGTCATCCTGTCGCCGCCCGAGATGCACGACTACCTGCGCACCGTAATGGTGGCGCCGATGACCACCGGCAGCCGCCCGGCACCGTTTCGCATTCCGGTGACCTTCCAGCGCAAGACCGGCCTGATTCTGCTGGACCAGCTGCGCACCGTCGACAAGTCCCGGCTGGTGAAGCGGGCAGGCGGCCTGAGTGACCGCACCGTGGCGGACACCTTGCGGACCTTGCGTGAAGTGTTTGCGGACTGAGCCGCGGCGCGGGGGCATTTAATGCCGGCGGACGGGGACACCCTGGCCACATAAGCTTATGAAAAAGAAATAGACGCCAGAATCGTCCGCACTACGCCATCCGCACGCAATTGCGTTAATCTGTGCCCTCGCTCCGGACAGGCGATCCCTGCCCAGCGATTGCCTCTCACTCGCCACATCACAACAAGTTCTTCACCATTCCTATGCGCACGTCTTTGATCAAGCGTCTGGCGGCAGCAGTGTCCGCCGTGGGTTTTATCGCCGCCGGCAGTGCCGCGGCCCAGGAACAGACCATCCGTGTCGGCACGGTCAGCGGACCGGACGCCGAAGTCTGGCAAGTGGTCCAGAAGGTAGCCAAGCGCAATGGCCTGAACCTGAAGGTGATCGAGTTCAACGACTACGTGCAGCCCAACGCCGCGCTCGACGCCGGCGACCTGGACGCCAACAGCTTCCAGCACCAGCCCTATCTGGACAGCCAGGTGAAGCAGCGCGGCTACAAGATGCAGAGCGTGGGCTACACCTATATCTCGCCGCTGGGCATCTACGCGAAGAACCTGAAGTCGCCCAAGGACCTGCCGCAGGGCGCCAGGGTGGCGGTGCCCAACGATCCTTCCAATGAAAACCGCGCGCTGCTGTTGCTGCAGGCGCAAGGCGTGATCAAGCTGAAGGCCGGCGCCGGCACCAACGGCTCCAATGCCACGCCGCTGGACGTGGCCGAGAACCCCAGGAAGCTGAAGATCGTGGAACTCGACGCGGCCCAGCTGGCGCGCGCACTGCCCGATGTCGGCGCCGCCGTGATCAATACCAACTACGCGCTCGCCGCCGGCCTGCAGCCGACCAGGGACGCGATCGCGCTGGAGGACATCCACAGCCCCTACGCCAACATCATCGTGGTGCGCACCCAGGACAAGGACAAGCCGTGGGTCAAGAAGCTGGTGGCCGCGTACCAGTCGGAAGACGTGCGCCAGTTCATGAAGGCGCAGTACAAGGGCGCGATGGTGCCGTCGTTCTGATTGCAGGCGGTCGCTCCGACCACTGCTGAGCGTGGTCGCCAAAGTTTTTTTGCACGGCGCCCGCGCAAGGGCTTGCAAATTCCGCCGCCTTCGGTAGAATTCGCGGCTCACCACCTGCCCAGGTGGCGGAATTGGTAGACGCACTAGGTTCAGGTCCTAGCGGTGGCAACACTGTGGAGGTTCGAGTCCTCTCCTGGGCACCACGATTTAAGAAGGGGTCTGCGCATGCAGACCCCTTTTTCATATCCGCCCCGAAAGCAAAGCGCTTGAGCGCTTTGCTTCGCTGCGTCGAAGTCCTTCCATCATTCAGTCCTTCTATCATTCGCCGCCCGGCGATCGATCGCATACAGTAGTTCTACCTGGCGCGACACTGCCGTGCCATGGCCTGTTCCGCGTCATAACGGAGAACTACCGTGGGCAAACTGCAAGAGCGTCGCCGTTTCCTGGGAGCCGCGCTGGGCGGCCTGCTGGTCCCGGCGCTGCCGGCGTGCGGCGGCGGCGACGACGAACCACCCAAGCCCACGCCACCCGAGCCGGTTCCCCCGGCGCAGATCACGCAGGCCATCGCCCAGCTCGACCAGCTGGTCGCCGATCTGATGGCCAGTTCGCGCGTGCCCGGCATGGCGGTCGCCGTGGTGCGCGGCAATCAGACCGTTTATGCGAAGGGCTTCGGTCGGCGGCTGGTGACCGACCCCGCGCCGGTCGATGCCGACACCGTGTTCCAGCTGGCGTCGGTGTCGAAGTCCATCGGCGCCACGGTGGTGGCGCGCCAGGTCGGGCGCGGCGGCATCGGCTGGGATACGCCGGTGCGCACGCACCTGCCCTGGTTCACGCTGGCCGATGCCGAAGTCTCGGCGGCCGTCACCATCGGCGACCTCTACGCCCATCGTTCCGGCCTGCCGGACCACGCCGGCGACCGTCTCGAGGACATGGGCTACGACCGCCAGCAGGTGCTGACGCGCCTGCGCTTCCTGCCGCTGCATCCGTTGCGCGCGGTCTACGCGTACACCAACTTCGGCATGACCGCCGCCGCCGAAGCGGTTGCCGTCGCCGCCGGCACCGACTGGGCCACGCTGTCGGAACAGGCGCTCTACCAGCCGCTGGGCATGACGCGCACCAGTTCGCGCTACGCCGACTTTGCCGCGCGCGACAACCGCGCGCTCGGCCACGTGCGGATCAACGGCAACTGGGTGCAGGGCGCGGCGCGGATGCCCGATGCGCAATCGGCTGCGGGCGGCGTCAGTGCGTCGGTCAACGACATGGCCAAATGGCTGGCGCTGCTGCTCGCCAGGGGCGAGTATGGCGGGCAGCGGGTGGTCGACGCCGCCGCACTGGCGCCGGCCCTGAGCCCGCAGATGCAGAGCAACCCGCCCGCCGGGGGCCGCCCCGCCGGCTACTATGGCTATGGCTTCAATGTCGGCACCACCGAACTGGGCCTGACCTCGCTCAACCACTCCGGCGCCTTTGCCCTGGGCGCCGCCACCAGCTTCATGGCGGTGCCGGAACTCGACCTGGCAATCGTGACGCTGACCAACGCGCAGCCCATCGGCGTGCCGGAAACCCTGAGCGCCCAGTTCTTCGACCTGGCGCAATACGGCGCCATCCGCCGCGACTGGGGCAAGATCTATGGCGATGCGCTGGCACCGCTGCTGGAGCCGGAAGGCCGGCTGGTGGGACAGCCACGCCCCGCCAGTCCGCTGCCGGCGCGCGCGCTGTCGACCTACACCGGCACCTACCGCAACGACTACTACGGTCCGCTGCAGGTCGCCGACCAGGGCGGCACGCTGGTGATGACGCTGGGCGCGACGCCGCTGGTGCTGCCGCTGAGCCACTGGGACGGCGATATCTTCACCTTCACCCTCGACAATGAAAACGCCATGCCGGGCACGATCTCGCAGGCCGCCTTTTCCAGCGACCGGGTCTGGCTCGAGTTCTACGACCACGAGGGCCTGGGCATGTTCGTGCGCTAGCGGTCCGGACGGCATTGCGTATCGGGTCAGTATCGGGTCGGCATCGATCCGGCATCGATCCCTTCACGGAGGATGGACATGTGCAGACACCTTGCAAAGCTTCTCGCCGCCGTCGCCACGCTGTGCGCCTTGCTCGGCGGCTGTGCCGCGCCCACCCCGCCGGCGGACCCGCCGCGCCCGGTCGCGCCCGGCCAGCCCGCCGCGGGCAAGGCGGAAGTGCTGTGGCTGGGCCAGGCCGCCACGCGCATCACCACGCCGGGCGGCAAGGTCATCGTGATCGACCCTTGGCTGACCAACAACCCGAAAACCCCGACCGGCTTCAAACAACTGTCCGCGCTCGGCAAGGTCGACCTGATCCTGGTCACGCATGCCCATAATGACCATCTGGGCGATACCCCGGCGCTGGCCCGGCTGACCAACGCACCGGTGTACAACGGCGGCGGCCTGGGGCGGGCGCTGGTCAGCCTGGGCCTGGTGCCCGAGGCGCAGGTACAGCGCTTTGGCAAGAGCGGCACGGTCATGCCATTTGGCCCGGCGGGCCCGAAGATCACGGCGGTGCATGCGGAGCACTCGTCGGAACTGGCGCTGAAGAACCCGGCCACCGGCAAGGACGAAACCCACTATGGCGGCGAGCCGGTGGGCTACATCATCGAACTGGAGAACGGCTTCCGCATCTGGCACATGGGCGACACCGGGCTGTTCGGCGACATGCGCCTGATCGGCGAGATCTACAAGCCGGACCTGGTGCTGATCCCGATCGGCGGGCATTCCACCATGGCACCGCAGGATGCCGCGATCGCCGTGCGCGACCTGATCCGGCCCCGCTTCGCGATCCCGATCCACTACCAGACCTCGGCGCAAGCGAGCGGCACGCCGGAGCAGTTCCGGACGGCGCTGGGCGCTGGTGCCGCGACCAGCGTGATCGTGCCGCAGCCGGGCGAGAAGGTCGACTTCTGAGCGGCGGCGTCAGCCGATGCGGTAGCGCCGGATCACGTCGGGGTCCGGGTCGATGCCCAGGCCGGGGCCCGCGGGTAGCGCGATCATGCCGTCGCGCGGCACCACGGCATCGCCAAGCACTTGCGCGGCCATGTCGAAGTACCGCCATTCGATCATGGCGCCGGCATCGCCCAGCGCCGCGGTGGCATGCATGGCGGCCAGCAGCCCGGGGCCGTCGTAGAAGGTATGGACCATCACCTGCGCGTTGTGCACCCTGGCCAGGGCAAAGACATCGCGCAAGGCGCTGATGCCGCCCATCTTGGCCGGGCTGGGCTGCACCACATCGACGGCACCCATGCCGAGCAGGTGCTCGAACTCCAGCAGCGTGGTCGCATTCTCGCCGGCCGCGACCGGAATCGCGCAGCGCCGGCGCAGCGCTGCCAGTCCGGCGTAGTTCTCGGGTGGCCACAGCGGCTCTTCCAGCCACCTCAGCGACAAGGGCTGCAGGGCGCGGACCATGTCGATGGCCTCATGCAGCGTCCACGGGCAATTCGTATCCAGCGTGAGCTCGATATCCGGGCCCGCCGCCGCGCGCGCGGCACGGATCACGGCCAGGTCGACCTCATGCAGCTTCAGGCTGCGGTAGCCATCGGCAATGGCGCGCCTGACGTTGACCGCGATCGCTTCGGCATCGCCATAGCGGATCAGGCTGGCATAGGCCGGCAGCTGCTCGCGCCGCGCACCTCCGAGCAGCCGGTAAACGGGCAGGCCGGCCGCCTTGCCGCACAGGTCCCACAGCGCGATGTCGAGCGCCGACAGCGCGTAGAACAGCGGCCCGCTGCGTCCGAACACATGGAACCTGCGCTGCAGGTCGAGGCTGATCGCATCGATCCCGGTCGCGTCACGGCCGATGCAGGCCGGCGCCAGCATCTGCTCGATCGCGGCCCTGGCCGCCGGAACGCCGACAAAGCCGAAGGTTTCGCCCCAGCCGACCAGGCCGTCATCGGTGCTTACCTTGAGCAGCAGCGAATCGGCGGCCTGCATGCCCGCCCCGCCCCAGACACCCGCGGCCGAAACCCCGCCGACCGTGAATGGAATGCGCAGGACGATGGCTTCGATGCTGGCGACCTTCATGGCGCACTCCTTGCTCGCGCGCTCGCCCAGGCTACCACCGGCAACGCCGGCGCCCATGCCGCGCAGGACTTCAATATAGGCCACCAGGCGGGCCCGGCATGAGCGCTCGCCGCCGCGGGCGTTGCAGCCACCCTGTGGAATCCCACAGGGTCGGCGCGCCACCCTGCCCGCCCTTCACTATTCTCGCCCGTGGCAATTCGCGCCAGCCCCAGGCGCCGTGTCCGCTGCGGCCTTCACGGCGCCGCCATGCCGGCCCCGGCCGCGAATTGATCGTTGAAGAACAAGATCCGAAAGGGAAGACTCAATGCGTAAGACGATTTTGCTGATGGCGATTTGCGCGGCACTGTCCGCGTGCGGCGGGGACGATAACAGCGCGGCACCGCAGCCCAACCCGGGCAACCCCGGTACCCCGGGTACCCCCGGAACGCCGGGAACACCTGGCACCCCAGGCACGCCCGGCAACCCCGGCACCCCCGCGCCGGCGGGCTGGACCGATCCGGCGCCCTTCAGCGAGGCTGGCGCGGGCAACGTCAACGTCGCCATCGATGCCGCGGGCAATGCCATCGCGGTCTGGATGCAGCTCGATGCAGGCAGCGCCAACGAAAGCGTGCTGGCGAGCCGCTATGTGCCGGGTTCCGGCTGGAGCGCGCCAGTGGCGCTGGAAAGCGATGCCGCGGGCGCCACCGATGGCCCGCAGATCGCGATCGACCGCGCCAGCGGCCGCGCCATGGTGGTGTGGGCGCAGCTGACCACCGCGGGCGCCTACGACATCTGGGCCCGGCCCTTCGACCCGGCCTCCGGCTGGGGCACGCTGGCGCGCATCGAGGCCGGCGCCGGGCTGGCCGCGCAGCCGCAGGTCGGCATCGACGCCAGCGGCAACGCGATCGCGGTGTGGAGCCAGCGCGACGGCCAGTTCGGACCGTTCAAGATCGTCGCGAACCGCTACACCGCCGCCAGCGGCTGGGGCACGGAAGCGATGTTCGCGACGCCCAATGACTCCGGTATCCAGAACCTGCGCCCGCAGGTTGCCGTGGCCCCTTCGGGCGAGGCGATTGCGGTGTGGGAACTGACTGACCTCGCCAGCAACGGCATCTGGACCAGCCGCTTCAGCGGCGGCAGCTGGGACGCGCCCAGCGAGCTGGTGCGCGACGACAGCATCGACCGCTCGCTCGGCTATCCCGCCATCGCCATGGACGGCAGCGGCAACGCCACGCTGGTATGGGGGCAATCCGATGTCGCCAACGGCACCGTGGCCAGCACGCTGTACGCGAGGCGATTTACCTCGGCCTGGCAGAACCCCGTCGCGGTGGCGCCGCCGGTTGCCGAAGCCTTTATCAGCAAGGCGCGGCTGTCGGTCAATGCGCGCGGCGACGCCATGGTGGCCTGGGGCCGCCACGACAACGCGCTGGTGGCCAGCGTGGCCCCGGCCAACGGCGCCTGGGGCAGCGCGACCGTGCTGCTCGATGCCAGCACGCGCACGCCGAGCCTGCCGACGGTCGGCCTGGACGGCGCCGGCAACGGCTTTGTCGCCTGGACCCAGGAGCCCGACGGCAGCAGCGTGGCCGACCTGTGGACCAACCGCTATGTGGCCGGCACCGGCTGGGGCACCGCCACGCCGGGCGAGAGCTATGGCGACACCGCCGCGATTCCCGCGCTGGCGGTAAACGAGAAAGGCAACGCGGCGCTGGTCTGGAACCAGTGGAGCGACGCCGGCACCCGTATCGCCGGCCGCTATTACACGCCGGCCAACTGACGCGCTTGTCGCGCCAACCGCGAGCCCCGGGGGCGATGTTGGCCCCCGGGGCTTGTCCGCGTTGTCCGAGTTAACGCAGTCTGCTCCGTCTGGCGCTGCACCGTTGTCAGATCGACAGCAGCCCCAGCGCCACCGCTCGCGCGCAGGTGGCCTGGCGCCCGCGCGTATTGAGCTTGCCGGCGGCGACGTTGAGGTGGAAGTAGACGGTGCTCTCGCTGATGCCGAGGATGGTGGAAATCTCCCACGTGGTCTTGCCGATCGCCGCCCAGTGCAGGATCTCGCGCTGGCGCCGGCTCAGCGCCGGGCGCGCGGCCTCGCCCTGCAGCCGCCGCAATGCCGAATGCAGGCAATGCGCAAAGTAGCTCATCGGCGCCAGCGTGGTGCGAAGCGCGCGCAGGTCGGAGGTGGCATCGGTGGTCAGCGTCATGAAAGCCCAGTCGATCCCCGGCGTCCATAGCGGAATGGTCAGGCCCGCGTTGAGCCCGTGCTCGCCCGCGCTGCGCAGCAGCTTGCGCGCGCTCTGCCCGATATCGCGGCGCGTGTGGTCGACCTCGCCCAGCGCATTCCACGAGGTCGCCGGCATGCCCGCGCGCACGTGCGCCACGCGTGCGTCGCCGTCCTCGTGCCGCTTGGCGCGCAGCGGCTCGTAGCGCGCGCGCGCCCAGTCCGCCGGGAAATCGTGGAAGCAGACAAAGTCGTTGTCGTCCTGCGCGCCGAGCGCGGGCTGCTTCATGACGTAGGCATGGTGGTTGAAGCCCATGGCCCTGGCCGCGCGCAGCGCCACCTGTGCCACTTCCTGCGGCGTGCGCACATGCAGCACGGTCTCGGCGTACTGCCAGTCACGGAGCGGATCTGTCTTCATGCAATCTCCGACCGGATGCGCGCCCCGGGGGCGGGTGCGATCGTGAAGACGCAGCCGTGCGGCAACTGGCCGCCAGCCGGTGAAGATGGCGAGTGTATGCAAATTCCGCCGCCACGGAACGCCCCGTTCGGGGGAAGAGCACGGGCCCGCTGGGCGGGCGCGGCGTGGCTACGGCTGCCATCCCGGCAGCGCCGCGGCCTGCCGGATCCAGTGCGCCAGCAGGGCCTCGTCGATGGCCTCGCCCTCGTGGATATGGAAATAGCGCGTGTCCTTGTCCCTGGACTCGACCGGCGGCACCGGGTCGAGCGACATGCCGCGGAAAAACGCTACCTTGATGTATCGGGTCATGCAATGGAAGCTGAGAAACCAGCCCTGCCCCGCCCTGCCATAGAACGGCGAATTCCAGCGCACCGCCTTGTTCACATCGGGCACGTTGCGCTCGACCAGTGCGTCCAGTCGCCGCCCCGCGTCCTGCTTCCAGCCCGGCATCGCCGCGAGGTAGGCTTGCACCGGCGCATCGCCATCGCCTTTCGGAATCTGCGGATTGCCCCCTGCCAGCAGCACCGGCTTGCCGGTGGCGGGCCGCGCAGCGGCCTTCTGCGCGGGCTTGCGCGCACCCCCTGCCGGGGTCCGGGACGTGCTGTTGGCCATGGCTGACCTCCCCTGGTTGACGTCGGTCGGCGAGACCGCACTGAGCGGCTATGATAAGCCGGTCAGCCAGAACCTCGAGGAGCCACCACCGATGCATCCGTCAGAACAGATCGACCAGCTGATCGCGGGGTTGCCCGACTGGCGCGGCCAGACCCTGGCCAGCCTGCGCAAGGCCATTCTTGCCGCCGACAGCGCCATCGTCGAGGAATGGAAATGGATGGGCAGCCCGGTATGGTCGCGCGACGGCATGATCGCCGTCGCCAACGCCCACAAGGCCAAGGTCAAGCTCACCTTTACCAACGGCGCCAGCCTGCCCGATCCTGGCCATCTCTTCAACGCTGGCCTGGGCGGCAACAAATGGCGCGCGATCGACCTGGCCGAGGGCGACAGGATCGACGCTCGCGCGCTGCAGGCCCTGGTCCGCGCCGCGATCGCGTTCAACCAGGGCAAGGCGAAAAAGCGGGCGCCGGCGCGCACCCGTGCAAAGGCGAGCCAGCAAGACGACGCGTGAAGCGCCGCAGGTTCAGCTTCCCTCGATCTTGAACCCGATGTCCTTGATGAACTGCCCCCAGCGCGCGTGGTCGGCACGGATCTGCGCGGCGAACGCATCCGGCGTGACCGCCTGCGGCGGCAGCACCCCCACGCCGGCCAGCCGCTTCTGGTAGGCGGGATCGGCCAGCACCTTGCGCACCGCGGCCGAGACCGCCTCGACCGTCTCCCGCGGCATGGCCTTGGGGCCAAACAGCGCGAAATAGCCGCTGAGCTGCTCCATCTCGGGGTAGCCCAGCTCGCGGAACGTGGGCGCCCCGGGCGCGAGTTCCGATCGCTCCGGGATGGTGGTGGCCAGCACCTTGGTCTTGCCGGCCTGGTACAGCGGCACGCCGGTGGTCAGGCCGTCGATCATCAGCGGCACCACGCCGCCCACCAGGTCCTGCGTGGCCGGTGCCGAACCCTTGTACAGCACCGGTTCCAGATGGGTGCCGGCGAGCCGGTTGAACAGCAGCGGGCCGAAGTGCGACGACGTGCCCGGACCGTACGAGGCCGAGTGGATCGGCTTGCCCGGATTCGCCTTGGCGTAGGCGACCAGTTCCTTCAGCGTGTTGTACGGTGCGTCCTTGCTGGCGGCCAGCAGCACCGGCGCGCGGCCGAGTTCGGCCAGCGCGGTCAGGTCGGTCAACGGATCGTAGGGCACGCGGTTGATATGCGCGCCCGAGGTGGCTGAAGAGCCCAGCGTCACCAGCAGGGTCTGGCCGTCGTTCTTCGCGCGGATCACGTCCTGCGTGGCGGGAATGGTGGCGCCGCCTGGCTTGTTCTCGACCACCACCGACTGGCCCGTCGCGCGCGCAAGGTAGTCGGCGAACAGGCGCGCCACCACATCGGTGCCGCCACCCGGCGGATAGGCCACCACCAGGCGGATGGCGCGCGCGGGCCACTGCTGGGCCAGCGCGTGCGGCGCCACGCCGGCCGCCAGCGCGAGTCCCGCGGTGCCCAGGAACTGTCGACGATCCATAGATGAAGTCTCCGCGTTATCGTTGTGCGCCGCAGCGGCGGCGGGCCTTTCATCTTAGTGAGTGTTCAGGCCTGGGACACGCCCGGGTTTCCACCATGCGCGGCGCCGGCGTCGGCCCGCGGCGGCCCGAACCGCGCCGCGTAGATCCCCGCCACCCAGTCGACGAACACCCGTACGCGCGGCGCCAGCTGCCGGTGGAACGGATACAGCGCCGACACCGGCAAATCCGGGCATGGCCAGGCCTCCAGCACCGGCACCAGCCGCCCGGCGCGCAAATGGTCTTCGACGCGGAAGCGAGGCACCTGGATCAGGCCGCAGCCGGCCAGCGCCGCGCTGGTATAGCACTCGGCATCGCTGACTGAAATCCAGCCGCTGGCCCGGAACGCGCGCACCTCGCCATCGACGGTCAGCGTGAACGGATAGCGGCTGTCATGGCTGCGGGAAAAGAAGCCCACGCCGACGTGTCCGGCCAGCTCCAACGGATGCCGCGGCGTGCCGTGCGCCGCCAGGTATGCGGGGCTGGCGCACAGCACCTCGGGCAGCTCCGCCAGGCGCCTCGCCACCAGCGACGAATCGCGCGGCCGGCCGGCGCGCACCACGCAATCGATGCCCTCCCCGATCAGGTCGACCAGGCGGTCGCCGCTGCTGATGACCAGCTCGATATGCGGGTAGCGCGCGCGAAATTCGCCGATGCGCGGCAGGATGATCCGCGTCGCATGGGTGCCGTGCAGGTCCAGCCGCAGCGTGCCGCGCGGGTCGGCCACCTGCGTGCTGAGCGAGGTTTCGGCGTCTTCCAGCGCCTGCAGCACCTGCTTGCCGCGCTCATAGAAGGCTTGCCCGTCCAGCGTAGGACGCACCTGCCGCGTGGTGCGCTCCAGCAGCCGGGCGCCGACGCGCGCCTCGGTTTCCTTGATCGCATGCGTGGCGGTGGCGCGCGGCATGTCCAGCGCGCTCGCGGCACGGGTGAACGAGCCCAGTTCCACGATCCGGGTGAAAAGTTGCAGCGCGTCGAAACGGTCCATGCGGGGGCGGCCTGTGTTAGGGAAACGGTCCACCCGGGATTGGAATCAGCTTCGGACCACGCGTCAAGCCACGACCATCGCGCCGGCGTGCGCAAAAGCGCCGGGCATTGATTTTGCTGGCCTATATTTCAATAGTCATTTTCCGCCGCGCCGGTTCGCGCCCGGACCGGAGCCGCCATGTGACGATAATGAAATCCGCTCAGCACCCCGGAGGTGGATTATGAGCGCCGTGCCCGAGCCGCAGGTGGCCGACAGCACTCCGCCCCCCGGCAAACGCCCCGCCACCTCGACGCGGCACGTCTGGACCCGCTATTGGGTGATCGCCAAACCGTACTGGGTCTCGCAGGAGCGATGGAAGGCGGCCGGCCTGCTGCTGGTGCTGGTCCTGCTGCTGCTGGGCCAGACCCAGGCCGAGGTGCTGATCAACGAGCAGACCGGCGAATTCACCTCGGCGCTGGCGGCGCGCGACGCCGAGCGCTTCTGGGCCTCGATCCGTACCTGCCTGTATATCCTGATCGTCGCCATTCCCGTCTACGCGGTCTATTACTACATCCGCAACATGCTGGGCCTGCACTGGCGGCGCTGGATGACCCATCATTACCTGGACGGATATTTCAAGAACCGCATTTTCTACAAGCTCAATGCGGATGCCGGCATCGACAATCCCGACCAGCGCATCTCCGAGGACATCAACACCTTTACGCGGCAGTCGCTGTTCTTCCTGTCGATCAGCATCGGCGCGCTGCTGCAGCTGATTGCGTTCAGCGCGGTGCTGTGGATGATCTCCAGGGAGCTGGTCTATTTCCTGGTGGTGTACGCCATCGCCGGTACCTTCGTCTCGATCGCCTGTTTCGGGCGCGTGCTGATCGGCCTGAATTTCTACCAGCTCAAGCGCGAGGCGGATTTCCGCTTCAGCCTGATCCGCGTGCGCGAGAATGCCGAGTCGATCGCGTTCTATCGCGGCGAGCCGCAGGAGTCTTCCCATGTCCGCGGGCGCTTCGGCAAGGCGTTCCAGAATTTCGAGCGGCTTATCCGGTGGCAGCTCGGGCTGAACATGTTCCAGTATGGCTATGGCTTCCTGACCATCCTGCTGCCCAGCGCCATCGTGGCCTCGCGCGTGCTCGACGGCGAGCTCGAGGTCGGCAGCGCGATCCGCGCCGCGGGCGCCTTTGCCGCCGTGCTGAATGCGCTGACGGTGATCGTCGACAACTTTGAAGACCTGAGCCGGTTCGTGGCCGGCCTCGACCGCCTGGACACCTTCTCCAGCACCCTGACCGGCAAGAAGGCCAGCACGCCGCGCGCAGCCAGCACCATCGAGTCACGCCAGGATGCACGGCTGGCGCTGGAACACGTCACGCTGCAGACGCCCAGTCAGGAGCGTACGCTGGTCACCGACCTGAGCGTGTCGATCAACCCCGGCGAGGGCCTGCTCATCGTCGGCGCCAGCGGCGGCGGCAAGAGTTCGCTGATGCGCGCGATCGCGGGGCTGTGGAACAGCGGCAGCGGCCGCATCGCGCGGCCGGCGCCGCAGGACATGCTGTTCCTGCCGCAGCATCCGTACATGGTGGTCGGCAGCCTGCGCAGCCAGCTGCTCTACCCCAACCATGTCGGCCGGCAGGTCGCAGACGACGAACTGCTGCAATTGCTGG
Organism: Cupriavidus taiwanensis; assembly: GCF_900250115.1. NCBI lineage: Bacteria > Pseudomonadati > Pseudomonadota > Betaproteobacteria > Burkholderiales > Burkholderiaceae > Cupriavidus > Cupriavidus taiwanensis. The sequence goes on from NZ_LT984803.1 coordinate 1,924,148, forward strand.
ATACCGTCAACCTGCGCGACATCGCCGGCCGCTTCGGCGGGCTGGACACGGAAGTGGACTGGAGCAAGGTGCTGTCGCTTGGCGAGCAGCAGCGGCTGACCATCGCGCGCGTGCTGCTCTCCAGGCCGCGCTATGTGATGCTGGACGAGGCCACCAGCGCCCTCGACATCAGCAACGAAGAAGCCCTGTACCAGTTGCTGGGCGGGTTGCAGGCGACGCTGGTCAGCGTCAGCCACCGGCCCACGCTGCTGAAATACCACCGCCAGGTGCTGGAACTGCCGGGCGACGGCACCTGGCGGCTGCATCCGGCGCAAGATTACCGCTTTGGCTGGTGATCGCCGGCAGATCGGATGCGCCAGCGGAAGCGCCAGCCCGCGCCCGGATGCGTTGCGCTATGCTGAAAGGATTCCCGTCCGCTGCCCTTACCGGAGATCCACCATGCGCCATCGCCTGTCCGTCTGGCTGGCCGCCACCGCGGCAACCCTGCTATGCGCCTGCGCGACCCTGCAGCCCGTGCAGACCGCGCAGAAAATGCTCGGCAGCCCGCAGAGCGCCGTGCGCGATACCTTCGGCGCGCCTTCCGAAATCTATCCGTTCGCCAACGGCACCAGCCGCTGGATCTATTCCAAGCAGCCGCTCGGCTTCGAAGTCTATGCCGCGGACTTCGACGCGGGCGGCAACCTGACCAGCTTCCGCCAGATGCTGACCGAGAAGGAAATCTACGCTGCCCGCCCCGGCGTGTGGACCAAGCAGGACGTGGCCGAGCACTTCGGCCTGCCGCGCGAGCCGGTCGAGTACTACCCGATGATGAAACGCGAGGCGTGGTCGTACCGGCTCTACGCCGGCGCGTATCAGCCGGCTCACTTCAGCGCCTACTTCGACGAGCGCGGCGTGCTGGACCGCACCATGATCATCGTCGACGCGATCGGCGGGGATGCGCGCGACGGCAGCAAATAAGCTGCGCTGCCGGGCTCGGTCAGTCGGCCGTAATCTTTCCCGCCTCGATGACCTTTTTCCAGCGGGCGAACTCCGACGCCTGGAACGCGGTGAACTGTTCCGGCGTATTGGCCACGATTTCAAAACCGACATCGAGCAATTTTGCCTTGACTGCCGGATCATTGAGCGCCTCCACGGTGGCGGCATGCAGCTTCGCCCGGATCTCTGCGGGAAGGCCCCTGGGCGCCGCCAGCGCTTGCCAGGAATAGACCGTCACGCCCTTGAGGCCGGACTCTTCCATGGTTGGCACGTCGGGCAGGATCGGCGCTCGCCTGGTGCTGGTAATGGCGAGCGCGCGCAGCTTTCCCGCCCGGATATGCGGGACCGCGGTATTGATATTCATGAAGGTGGCATCGACTTGTCCGCCGATGAGGTCATTCATCGCCGGAGCACCGCCCTTGTAGGGGATGTGGATACCGCTCGTGCCGGTTTGCTGCCAGAACAGCGCCGCGGTGAGGTGATCGCTAGTGCCGTTGCCTGCGGAGGCGAACGTCATCTTGTCGGGATTGGCCTTGGCGTAGGCAATAACATCCTGGACGGTCTTGAAGCGTGAAGCGGCAGGCACCGCCAGCACGTTCGGCGCCTGCACCGCGACGCTGATGTAGTCGAAATCCCTGAGCGGATCATAACCCGCATGCTTCGCCAGATGCGGGCCGATGACGAACGGGCCGAGCGACGAGACGAAGACGGTATAGCCATCGGCCGGCGCACGCCTGACGGCAGCCGCACCGATCATGCCGGCCGCCCCCGGGCGGTTGTCGACCACGAAACTGCCCCCGAATTGCGCCTGGAACTTTGCGCTCAGGATCCGCGCGACATTGTCGGTCGACCCGCCCGCCGGGAAAGGGACCACCAGCGTGACGGGCTTCTCGGGCCACGCCGCCTGCGCGCCGGCCATGGCTACCGTGGTCAGCACGGATGCAATCAGCTTTTTCATGTTCTGTCTCCTGGGTTTTCGGTATGACGGGGCACGTCAGGCGCGATCGCCGAATTCGGCCTGGTGTCGCGTCCAGGCGCGGGCCTGCTCGCTGATGGTGACGCCAAGCCCCGGCCTGGCCGGCACGATGATCCGGCCGTCCCGGATCTCCAGCCGCTCGTTGAACAGCGGCTCCAGCCAGTCGAAATGTTCCACCCATGGCTCGCGCGGATAGGCCGCGGCAAGGTGCACATGCAACTCCATGGCGAAGTGCGGCGCCAGCATCAGGCCCGCCTGCTCGGCCAGGGCCGCAACCTTGAGGAACGGAGTGATGCCGCCCACCCGCGGCGCATCGGGCATCAGGTAATCGGCCGCGCGATGGCGGATCAGGTCCCAGTGTTCGGCAGCGCTGGTCAGCATCTCGCCGGTCGCGATCGGGGTATCGAACTGGGTCGCGAGCGCGGCATGGCCTTCATGGTCATAGGCGTCGAGCGGCTCTTCGATCCACACGAGGTTGAACGATTCGAAGGTGCGGCACATGCGCTGCGCAGTGGGGCGGTCCCATTGCTGGTTGGCATCGACCATCAGCGGCACCGCATCCCCCAGGTGCTCGCGCACCGCGGCCACCCGCCTGAGGTCGAGCGCCCCGTCCGGCTGGCCCACCTTCAGCTTGATGCCGCCGATGCCGCGCGCCACCGACGCCGCCGCATTGGCCAGCAGCTGGTCCAGCGGCGTGTGCAGAAAGCCGCCGGACGTGTTGTAGCAGCGCACCGCGTCGCGGTGGGCGCCCAGCAGCTTTGCCAGCGACAGGCCGGCCCGCCTGGCCTTGAGGTCCCACAGCGCCACATCAAAGGCTCCGATCGCCTGGGTCGACAAGCCGCTGCGCCCCACCGACGCGCCGGCCCAGCAGAGCTTGTCCCACAGCCGGGCAATGTCACTGGGATCCTCACCGATCAACGCCGGCGCAATTTCACTGGCGTGCGCGAACTGTCCGGGACCGCCGGCACGCTTGGCGTAGCTGAAGCCGATGCCCTCCTGGCCCTGCGCCGTCCGGATCTCGGCAAAGAGAATCGCCACCTCGGTCATCGGCTTCTGCCGGCCGGTCAGGACCTTGGCATCGCTGATCGGCGTGGCCAGCGGCAGGTAACACGATGAGAGCCGGATCCAGGCAATGGCGTCGGCGGACGGGGTCTTGGGGAGAGTCATGGCATGCCTTGCTAAGGAAAGGAAGGTGTCACCCACGGCTGGGCAAGTCGAAATGACAACGTTATCATTTGTGGACGAACAAGATTGGTATAATCCATCCGTCATCAGCCATTTCACGCAGTTCCTGGCCGGTACAGGCAAGGACACTACGGGTGCCGTGGGGAATGGACGGATGATAACGTTGTCATTTTAGCGCGTCAACGCTGCCCGGCAAGGTTGACGCTAGCGATTTACCCTGAGTCAGGACCCGGATGACCAATACCAACCCGCCGAAATCCGTGACCTTGCATGACGTGGCACGCGAGGCCGGTGTCTCCCTGATCACCGCCTCGCGCGCACTCAGCAATCCCGGCATGGTGTCGGAGAAGACCATCGCGCGGGTGCAGCAGGCCGTGACAGCGACCGGCTACATTCCCAACCTGCTCGCCGGCGGACTGAAGTCCAAGCGTAGCCTGATGATTGCCGCACTGGTCCCGAATATCGCGGTGGCGCAGTTCCTGCCGACGGTCAAGGCGCTGACCGATGCGCTGGACGCGGCCGGCTACCAGCTGATCCTGGGACAGACCGGCTACGACCACGCGCGTGAAGACGCCTTGCTGGGCACGATGATCAGCCGCCGCCCCGACGGCATCGTGGTGACCGGACTGGTCCACTCGCAAGCCGCCCGCGAGCGCTTGCGCCGTGCGGGTATTCCGGTGGTCGAAACCTGGGATCTCAGTGACCGCCCGGTCGACATGACCGTGGGCTTTTCGCACGTGAAGGTCGGCAGTTCCATTGCCGGCTACTTCCTCGGCAAGGGCTGGCGCCAGCTGGGCATTGCCACCGGCGACGATCACCGCGCAGCGGTGCGCCGTGAAGGCTTTGTCTCGACCGTGGGGCACGACGTTCCCACCGTGGTGGTGCCGGCGCCGAGCAGCCTGGCGCTCGGCCGGCAGGCGCTGGCCAGGCTGCTGGAGCAGGATCCGCGCATCCGCGCCATCTACTGCAGTTCCGATCAGCTCGCGCAAGGCGTCATGGTGGAGGCGCTTGCGCGCGGGTTGCGCATTCCCCAGGACCTCGCCATCTGTGGTTTCGGCGATGCCGATTTCGCCGCACACCTGAATCCGTCGTTGACCACGGTGCACGTGGATGGGGCCGCCATCGGCGCCCTGGCGGCGCGGCTGCTGCTCGACCGTTGCCAGGGCAAGGCCGTTTCGCAGCCCGTTATCGACGTCGGCTTTCGCATCATCCAGCGCCAGTCGACCTGAGGCATCGTGGGCGCCGATAGCGCTCCGCGGCGAGACAAAAACCGACGTTGCGCTGGCCCTGGTCAGGCCTTCCCCGCCTGCCCCGCCACCACTGCGCCGGGCTTGCGCAGCATTTTCTCGACCTCGCCCGCATGCAGCTCCTCCAGCTGGATCAGTTGCCGCGCATATTCTTCCAGCGCCACGGAGCGGCCCTCGACCAGGGTCAGCAGTTCGCGGTAAAGCTCGAGGGCCTGCTGTTCCGTCGCCAGCGATTCACGCAGGATCGCCCCGATATCCTGGGTGTGGGCGTCCAGCAGTTCGCCGATGCCGAGCGAGGGATAGGCGCCAAGGGTGGTGATCCATTCGCCGGCCTGCTGGGCATGCAGCAGCGACTCGTTGGCCTGCTCGCGCAGCCACGACACGATCGGGATGCGCCCGAAGCCGAAGATCAGGAACGAATAGTGCGTGTAGCGCACCACGCCGGCGAGCTCGGCCTCGAGGATCCGATTGAGCACGCCGACCACCTTGTCCTGTTCGATGTCCGCCATGGCAGCACCTCCGTGCAATGAGTCCGGCGGCAGGCCCCAGCGCGGGCCTGCGCACTGCGCGCCCGCGCCTTCAGCGGTAGACCAGCACGGGAACCCGGCAGTGGGTCAGCACCTTCTGCGTTTCACTGCCGACCAGCAAGGCGTCCAGGCCCCTGCGGCCGTGCGACGCCATGAAGATCACATCACACTCGTGCCTTGCCGCGGCGTCGATGATGCCCTTGTAGGGTATGGTTGCCGTCATGTCGGTGGCGCACGGCACGCCCGCCGCCCTGGCGGCCGCGACCACTTCTTCCAGCCGCGCCCTGGCCCGTTCGGCCTCCTGCTCTTCGAAGGCCTGGCGCCTGGGATGGCCGGCGTCGCCCGATGCCAGGTAGGGATACTCTTCCATGCAGGTATAGGCAGTCAGTTTGGCGCCATCGGCCTTGACAAAGCCGATCGCCGCCTCCATCGCCATCCTTGAAAGTTCCGAGCCATCGGTGGCCAGCAAGATGTGCTTGAACACGATTCCCTCCCCATGCGTTGGTTCGCGGCGGAGGTGAGGTGATCCGCCGGTCAAGCTCCAGTATGGACAAGAATCCGGCTTGCGGCGGAACGCAACGATGGCCAGCTCCCGACGCCTGGCCGTCGCGCTGGCGGCACGGACCTTGCGGAAGCGGACAGCGCCGGTGCCGAGGTCCGCTCCCGACCGCCTTACTGCATGTGCTGCCCGCCGTTGATGGCGATATTGGAGCCGGTCACATAGGCCGCGTCTTCCGAGCACAGGTAGGCAACCAGTGCGGCCACTTCTTCCGGCTTGCCGACACGGCCCATCGGAATCTGCGGCAGGATCTTGGTCTCCATGATCTCCTTGGGCACGGCGTTGACCATCTTGGTGCCGAGGTAGCCCGGCGAGACCGTGTTGACGGTCACGCCCTTGCGCGCCACTTCCAGCGCCAGCGACTTGGTGAAGCCGTGCATGCCGGCCTTGGCCGCGGCATAGTTGGTCTGGCCGAACGCGCCCTTGGAGCCGTTGACCGACGAGATATTGATGATGCGGCCCCAGCCGCGCTCGACCATGCCTTCGCACAGCGGCTTGGTGAGGTTGAACACCGAATCGAGATTGGTCCGCATCACCGCATCCCAGTTCGGCTTGTCCATCTTCTTGAACGCCATGTCGCGCGTAATGCCGGCATTGTTCACCAGGATGTCAACGCGGCCAACGTCGGCCAGGATGCGCGCGGCGCAGGCCTGGCAGGCGTCATAGTCCGATACGTCGACCTCATAGGCGCGCATCTCGCGGCCGCTGGCCGCCATCTTGGCCAGCCAGTCCCCGGCGTGGGCGTTGCCGGGCGAGTGCGTCACCACCACGGCATGGCCGGCGTCGTGCAGCCGGATGCTGATGGCCTCGCCGAGTCCACCCATGCCACCTGTTACCAATGCGATTCTCTTCGTCATGCTGATTGCGTCGTTGTCGTGAGTTGAAAAAGACCCCTGCCATGCAGGAAGGGACATTCCCCTGGGTCCCCGGGCAAGTTCCCGCTTCCTTCGCGCAGGCAAAGCGCTGCCATGCCGGGCCGGACCGTGCCGGTCCCGGTGCGCATGGATGGGGCGGGAAGGTTGGATGTCGCGGTGCCGCGGGCCAGGGAACGCGACGTTCCCGGCCTGCATGCCCGCGATCTGTAGTCAGTACGCTGCCCGGTCCTGCCGGGCCAGCGCCGTGCTGTGGTTACGCCTTGGCGGCGCGAGGCGTAGCGTTCGCGGCCGTGGCCGATGCGGCAGCGGCGGTCTTGGCAAAGTTGGCCTTGGCGACTTCGGCGGTCTGCTTGGCGGCGTCCTGGAACGACTGGTAGGTGGTATTGGCCGCGGCGACGCCCGACTGCAGCAGCGCGGTCAGTGCTTCCGAACCGGCCGGCGCGTTCTTCACGAAGGTGTCGACCAAGGCCTGGACGTTGCGGTTGTGCTGTTCGTACTGGGCCTCGACGGCCTTGCTGAGTTCCGCCTGGGTGTTCGAGGCGATTTCATAGACATGGCGCGCATACGCGACCGCCTTCTCGGCAGCCGGCTGGGCCAGGTTGCCCTGGGCCGCGAACACTTCGCGCAGGTCCTTGCCGGCCAGTACCGCTTCGGCATTGACCTGGCCTTCGGCGAGCGTGGTCTTGAAGGCCTGCAGGTTCAGCTCGGTCAGCTTCTGGAAACCTTCAAACGCCGTGTTCGTCAGCGCGAACAAATGGTTCACGTTGGACTTCTGCGCCGCAGCAAATTGTTCGGGCGTAAAAGGTGACATGCGGATCTCCTGTGGGTGGGTCGGACGAAATGGCGCGCCAGCGCTGGCAATCGGTCACGACCAAGCGTTCCGACCGTGCCGCGCAGCGGATCTTGCAGCGCACCATCGAAACCGCATCCTAGAGTGTTTACTCCAATTCAGACCCTAGGGATAAACCCACAAAGTATTGAAGACAGAACAATAAAAGTGAAGTCCGAGGCTCTAAAGTTACAAGTATTTACGCTGTGTTGCTGCAGTGCATGACAGGTGTAAGCCCGGCTTAACGCACCGCCGGGCGCGGAAGCAATAAAAAAACCGCAGCCGAAGCTGCGGTTTCCGATTGCCAATGCCGGGTTGTTCAGACTTCTTCGTACAGCGGCAGCGTCAGGAACTCGGCAAAGTCCGCCGACGTCGACATCTGCTCGAAAATCTCGGCAGCGCGGTCATAGGTGCTGGTGTCGCCACCAACCAGTTCCTTGACCTTGGCCAGCTCTTCCGGGATCAGCTTGCGCACCAGCTCGGCCGTGACCTTGGTGCCGTCTTCCAGCTTGCCCTTGGGCGAGCGGATCCACTGCCACACTTGCGAGCGCGAGATCTCGGCGGTGGCGGCGTCTTCCATCAGGTTGTGGATCGGCACGCAGCCGTTGCCGGCCAGCCAGGCGCCCAGGTAGTGGATGCCGACGTTGATGTTCATGCGCAGGCCGTGCTCGGTGATCGGCGTTTCCGGCTGGAAGTTCAGCAGGTCGGCCCCCTTCACCTGCACGTCCGGACGCTGCTTGCCGAACTGGTTCGGCTGGTCGCCCAGCACCGCCACGAATTCCTTCATGGCCGGCTCGACCAGGCCCGGGTGCGCCACCCAGCCGCCGTCGTAGCCGTCGGCGGCGTCGCGGCGCTTGTCGCTGATGATGCCTTCCATGGCGATGGCGTTCTTCTCCGGATCGTTCTTGATCGGGATCAGCGCGCTCATGCCGCCGATCGCGGGCGCGCCGCGGTGGTGACAGGTCTTGAGCAGCAGCAGCGCGTACGAGCGCATGAACGGCGCGGTCATGGTGACCTTGGCGCGGTCGGCCAGGCAGAAGTCCTTGTCGTTCTTGAACTTCTTGATGCACGAGAAGATGTAGTCCCAGCGGCCGGCGTTCAGGCCGGCGCTGTGCTCGCGCAGCTCATACAGGATCTCGTCCATCTCGAACGCGGCGAGGATGGTCTCGATCAGCACGGTGGCCTTGATGGTGCCTTGCGGCAGGCCGATTTCGTTCTGCGCCATCACGAAGATGTCGTTCCACAGGCGCGCTTCCAGATGGCTTTCCATCTTGGGCAGGTAGAAGAACGGGCCGGCGCCGCGGGCGATTTGTTCCTTGGCGTTGTGGAACAGGAACAGCGCGAAGTCGAAGATGCCGCCCGAGACGCGCTTGCCGTCGATGGTGACGTGCTTCTCGTCCAGGTGCCAGCCGCGCGGACGCACCTGCAGCGTGGCGATCTTGTCGTTCAGCTTGTATTGCTTGCCCTTCGATTCCAGCGTCAGCGTGCGGCGCACGGCGGCCTTCAGGTTGACCTGGCCCTGCAGCTGGTTGTGCCAGTTGGGCGTATTGGAATCCTCGAAGTCGGTCATGTAGCTGTCAGCGCCCGAGTTGAAGGCGTTGATCACCATCTTGGCTTCGACCGGGCCGGTGATTTCCACGCGGCGGCATTCCAGCGCCTTGGGCACCGGCGCAACCTTCCAGTCGCCTTCGCGGATGCTCTTGGTTTCCGGCAGGAAATCGGGAACTTCACCGGCGTCCAGGCGCTTGGCGCGCGCGACGCGCGCGGCCAGCAGTTCCTGACGGCGCGGCTCGAAGGCGCGGTGCAGCTTGTCTACCAGGGCCAGGGCTTCCGGCGTGAGGATATCTTCGTAGGCCGGCAGGATTTCGCCGGTAATCTTCATGCCCGCGGGCAGCGTGATAGCCATCAGTGTTCTCCTGTTAAACGATTGCGATAGCTTTGGTTGTTGGGCGCCCTGCTATGCCGCCACGCCATGGGCGCGGACGAATTCGAGCAGGTCGTTCATGTCGTGCCCGGCGCCGGCGGGGGCGACATCGAGCCGCTCCGCCGGATGGCCGGCACGGTTGATCCAGAAAGTGGTGTAGCCATACCAGGTGGCGCCGCACGCGTCCCAGCCGTTGGACGAGACGAACAGCATCTCCTGCGCCTCCAGGCCGAACGCCAGCGGCCCGAGCGCATAGGCGGCCGGCGCGGTCTTGTACTGGCGCACCGCATCGACCGACAGCACATGGTCGAACAGGCCGTGCATGCCGGCACTCTTGACCGAGATGTCGAGCATCTCCGTATTGCCGTTGGACAGGATGCCCAGCGGCAGCCCCGCCTTGCGCAGGCGCTTGAGCGCGCCCAGGTTTTCCGGGAACGCCGACAGGCACGCGTATTCCTTCAGCAGCTGGGCCTCGGCGGCTTCGTCCAGCGGCAGGCCCAGGCGCTCGGCGGCGTAGCGCAGCGCATCCACGGTGATGGCCCAGAACGGCTTGTAGCGCGCGCCGTCGGGCGCGGCCATGGTGCGGATGCGGGTGTAGTCGATCTGGCGCTCGCGCCACAGCAGCGCCAGCGCCTCGCCGCGGCCCGGAAACAGCTGTTCCGCGCGCGCGGTGACGGAGTACACGTCGAACAGCGTGCCATAGGCATCGAAGACGACGGCGCGGATCTTGTTCATGGGAGCCTGGATAACCTGCAAGGTACGGGGCAACGGGGTGGAGCGGCGAGCAGACCACAGCTGCGAGGGCTCTGTACACCATTGAATGCATCGAATTGTAGGGAGACGCTGCAGTGCGGCAAAGTGGCCGTCGGTCACTTGATCTTTTACTTTTACACAACTAATCTTGGCTCACTAAAACAAAACTCCGCACCAAATCCTCTGCACTGGTGACCGAAGACCCGCCCCGGCACCCGTTGCGTGGCCAGCGCGGCACCCCGCGGGACCTCCCGCGCATATCAGGCGAAACAATCCGTGGACCATTTCAAACAACTGGAGACCTTTGTATCCGTCGCCTCGCGCGGCAGCCTGTCCGCCGCCGCCGCGGCCGAGGGCGTGGCGCCGGCGATCATCGGCCGGCGCATCGATGCGCTCGAAGAGCGGCTGGGCGTCAAGCTGCTGGTACGGACCACGCGCAAGATCAGCCTGACCTTCGAAGGCTCGGCCTTCCTGGAGGATTGCCAGCGCATCCTCAACGACCTGCACAACGCCGAGGCCAGCGTCTCGGCCGGCGGCGTCAAGGCCAGCGGCCACCTGCGCGTGACCGCGCCGGCCGGCTATGGGCGCAAGCACGTGGCGCCGCTGGTGCCGCTGTTCGTCGAGTCGCACCCGGACGTGTCGATCACGCTGGACCTGTCCGATCGCGTGGTCGACCTGGTCAACGAAGGCTTCGACTGCGCCATCCGCCTGGGCGACCTGCCCGACTCGAGCCTGGTGTCGATCCGGCTCGCCGAAACCCGGCGGGTGGTGGTGGCCGCGCCGGACTACCTGGCGCGCGCGGGGCGCCCGAATACGCCGGAGGACCTGCAGCGCCATAACTGCCTGGCCTTCGGCGCCAGCGCCAACATGCAGCGCGGCTGGGTGTTCCAGGAGGAAGGCCGCACCGTGACCGTGAAGGTGGGCGGCACCATGGAATGCAGCGACGGCGCGGTGCTGCACGAGTGGTGCCTGCGGGGCCACGGACTGGCCTGGCGCTCGTGGTGGGAGGTGGGCAGCGAGATTGCCAGCGGGCGTCTGGTGACGGTGCTGGACGAGTTCCAGGCGCCGCCGATCGGTATCCATGCGGTGTTCCCGCAGCGCAAGCACCTGCCGCTGCGGGTGCGGCTGTTTATCGACCACCTGAAGAACACCTACGGCAATCCGTCCTACTGGCGGCGCGCCGAGCAGGCCGCGGCGCTGCCCGTGGCGGAAGTGCTGGCGGACTGACCGCTCGGAGCTCGCGGGTCCTGCCGGGGCCCATCCGGATGCCATTGACATTACGCAATGACCTTCTCGGCACACTGACTACAATGGATTCACGACAGGCGTTGCCCGGCGCCGCGGCCATGCCGCGAACCGGCGGGTCGCCGCCCTGCCCCGACCCTAGTCAGCAAAGGAGCCCCGCATGTTCCAACATATCCTGCTTCCCACCGACGGCTCGGAACTCTCCAAGAAGGCCATCAACGGCGGACTGGAGCTCGCCAAGGCGATCGGCGCGCGCGTCACGGCCTATGTCTGCCTGGAGGAATACCCGTACACGCCGTTCAGCGAGATCGTGTTCGAGGCCCCGCAGGCGTTCAAGGACCGCATCGAGAACCAGGCCAAGCTGTATCTGAAAGAGATTGAAAACCTGGCCACGGCGGCCGGCGTTACCTTCGACGCCGACATGTCGACCTTTGCCGTGCCCTACCTCGGCATCATCGACGCCGCCGAGCGCCACGGCTGCGACGTGATCTTCATGGCCTCGCACGGCCGGCGCGGGCTATCCGGCCTGCTGCTCGGCAGCGAGACGCAGAAGGTGCTGACGCATACCGACATTCCGGTGATCGTCTACCGCTGAATCCCGGCGCAGCGCGCGCCAAAGCAAAACCGCCCGCACCGGTCATGCCGGTGCGGGCGGTTTTTTGCTTGCGCGGGCCGCTTACGAAGCCTTGCTGATGCGCTGCTCGATGTGCTTGGCGCGGTCTTCCGAACCCGGGTGCGACGAGAACATGCCGGACTTGCCGCCATCGAGCTTGGCCAACTTCTGGAACGCCGTGACCAGGCCCTTGGTGCTGGCCCTGTTCTTGGTCAGCAGGTCGAACGAATAGTCATCGGCCGCGGTTTCCTGCGACTGCGAGAACTGCGCGTTGATCAGCTTCTCGCCCAGCTCGCCCAGCTGCGATTGCGACAGCGCCGCCACCGCGCCATTGCCGGCCGACGCCGCCGCGCCGCGCGCCGCGGTGGCGGTGTAGGCCACCTGCATGGCCTTCTTGGTGTGGCCCAGCGCCACGTGGCCCAGCTCGTGGCCCAGCACGCCGCGCACTTCGTCGTCGGTCATCATGTCCATCAGGCCGCTGTACACGCGCACGCAGCCGTTGGCCATGGCCCAGGCGTTGACGTCCTTGGTCATGTAGACCTTGGCGTTGACATTGGGCACGTCGCTGTTCTTCAGCCCGCTCATGATCTTGACCAGGCGCTTGCTGTAGGTGCTGTTGGCGGCGGCGAGCTTGTTGGTCTTGTCCGATTCCGCGCAAGCCTGGTCCGACAGGCTCTTGACGTCGGCGTCCGACAGCGTGGCAGCCTTGGCCAGCGAGGTGCCGGCGCTCAGCATGCCGTCGACATTGGTGGGCATGCCGCCGGAACAGCCGGCCAGCAGTGCCGCCGCGACGGCGCAGGCAGCGAGCGAGAGAGTTGCTTTCATGATGTTGTTCTGGGGGGAGTGGCTCGGAGGTGCCGATAAAGGCCCCGGCACTTTAAGCTATCTGCCCGCGCCAGGGAATCACCCAAATGCTGCAAGCCGCCAAAAATGACAATTTGTTGCATTTGGATAATCTTCCAGATCGAGGGACGCAAAAAATGCGGCGGCCCCGGGGGCGATGGGCAGTGGCTCATCCGCACCGCAACAAACCTTTACAAATCCGTCCGTGAAATCTCAGGCCAGTGCCCTAGCCTGTTCCCATGCCTTCGAGGGAGACCGCCATGCCTTCGTCACGGGACACATTCAAATTGCGCCGACCCGGGCGTCGCACGATGAACTGGCACGACGTCGCCCTGATCGCGCTTGGATGGGTTGGTCTATGTCTCGGCGTGGGGTGGACGCTCTCCAAGGCGGCCGGCACCTTCGAGTGAAGCGCCGCTACGCGCTCCCGCATCCAGCCTGTGTACGGCGGTCGCATTGGAAACAAAAAAATCGCGCCGTCCCTGAGAGAGAACGGCGCGTCGCCTAAAAGGGAGAGCGTGATGGTCGCACGCCCGCCCGATCCCGCCGGACCCACGAGCCGGCGGGAGTGACCAGGAGAGTCAGGCCACTTTCTTGTGTTCGAAGAACTGCTCGTCTTCGGTCGAACCCTTCAGCGCGGTCGTCGACGACTGGCCGCCTTCGATGGCCTGGGTCACGGCGTCGAAGTAACCGGTGCCGACTTCGCGCTGGTGCTTGACCGCGGTGAAGCCCTTTTCGGCGGCCTTGAACTCCGCTTCCTGCAGTTCGACGAACGCGCTCATCTGGTTGCGGGCATAGCCGTAGGCCAGGTTGAACATCGAGTAGTTGAGCGAGTGGAAGCCGGCCAGCGTGATGAACTGGAACTTGTAGCCCATCGCGCCCAGCTCGCGCTGGAACCGGGCGATGGTGGCGTCGTCCAGGTTCTTCTTCCAGTTGAACGATGGCGAGCAGTTGTAGGCCAGCATCTTGCCCGGGAAGCGGGCGTGCACGGCCTCGGCAAACTTCTTGGCGAATTCCAGGTCCGGCTTGCCGGTCTCGCACCACACCAGGTCGGCGACCTCGGCGTAGGCCAGCGCGCGCGAGATCGACTGCTCCAGGCCGTTGCGGACGCGGTAGAAGCCTTCGACGGTGCGCTCGCCGGTGCAGAAGGGCTTGTCGTTGTCGTCGATGTCCGAGGTCAGCAGGTCGGCGGCTTCGGCGTCGGTGCGGGCGATCACCAGCGTCGGCACGCCCGAGACGTCGGCGGCCAGGCGCGCGGCGGTCAGCTTGGCGACGGCTTCGCGGGTCGGCACCAGCACCTTGCCGCCCATGTGGCCGCACTTCTTCACCGAAGCGAGCTGGTCCTCGAAGTGCACGCCGGCGGCGCCCGCCTCGATCATGGACTTCATCAGTTCGAAGGCGTTCAGCACGCCGCCGAAGCCGGCTTCCGCGTCGGCCACGATCGGTGCGAAGAAGTCGGTGTCGCCCGAGCCTTCGCTCCACTGGATCTGGTCGGCGCGCTGGAAGGTGTTGTTGATGCGCTTGACCACCTGGGGCACCGAGTTGGCCGGATACAGCGACTGGTCGGGGTACATCTCGCCAGCCAGGTTGGCGTCGCCGGCGACCTGCCAGCCCGAGAGGTAGATCGCCTTCAGGCCGGCCTTGACCTGCTGCATGGCCTGGTTGCCGGTCAGCGCGCCGAGCGAGTTGACGAACGGTTCGGTATGCAGCAGGTGCCACAGTTTTTCGGCGCCACGGCGCGCCAGGGTGTGCTCGACCTGGACCGAACCGCGCAGGCGCACCACGTCTTCGGCGGTGAAATGACGCTTGATACCCTTCCAGCGCGGATTGGTCTCCCAGTCTGTCTGCAGGGCCTGGATCTGCTCTTGGCGGTTCATGGTCGCTCTCCTGAACGTGATTGGGGATGGCTGAGAATCTCGTGCTCGCCCGACCCGGGGCTGCGTCGCGTCGCCGATGCGCTGGCCGCTGTTTTCGCACCCAGGGCCCTGTGTCTTATATAAGAGTTTAGAGAACGCTACCGCGTCGCAACAACCCCGAAGCCTGTGGCGAACCAAGATTTATTTTTCTTTTAAATCAGTATCTTGCTTAACTTATTTCATGATGCGGGACAGAATCTTTCATCATGAGAAATGCCGTTGTGCTACGCAAACCGGGATTTTTGCGGCCCAAAATCTTTTTCCACATTGTGAAATTTTCGGAAGGTAGCGCAAGCTGCCGGTGGCCTCGGCTCGCATGCAGCGCCGTTAAGCGTCGATCCCACGCCGTGCCAGACTTCGCTGTTATCGGGATAGCCATGGACCAGCACGATGGTTGGCCATGCCGCAAAAAACAAACGGCGCCGCGAATGGGCGCCGCTGGTTTGAAACGCGTGCGGGATTCAGGCCGCGGCCGTATCGCGGGCGCGGCGATAGGCGACCCAGTCGCCGCCGTCTATACGCGGCAGCGCGGCGGTCGCGGCGTCGGCCACCGGATACAGCAGGCAGGCGACGGGCTGGCCATTGCACTGCACCGCCTGTTCCGCGCGCACGAACAGCGTGGCCTGGCCCGGATAGACCTCCTCGATCTCGTCCAGCACCGGCAGCAGGGCTTCGGCAATCTCGTAGATATCGCCGACCACCGGCCCGCCGCCGGCGTCCAGCACCAGGCCGGGATACGTGCCGAAGTCATAAAGCCTGCCGGCCACCGTGCCAGCGCCCAGCAGCGTGGGCGCGGCAATGCCGTGGCGCCGGGCCGCGGCGTTCAGGTCGTTGACCTCGCCGGCGCGCAGCGTGCCGTAGACGAAGACGCGCGGCATGCTCAGCGCTCCAGCGGCTCGTCGGCGATCAGGATCCCGTCGACATCGACGTAGATCCAGTTGCCCGGACGCACCACCGCGCCCGGCATCTGCACCGCGACCTCGCTCTCGCCCACGTTGCGCTTCTGGCTCTTCTGCGGGTGCGCGGCCAGCGCGCGGATGCCGATGTCGCACACGTCCAGCTCGGCGGTATCGCGGATGCAGCCGTTGACGACGATGCCGGCCCAGCCGTTCTTCTCCGCCAGCAGGCCCAGGTTGCCGCCTACCAGCGCGCAGCGCAGCGAGCCGCCGCCGTCGATCACCAGCACGCGCCCCCGCCCCGGCGACTCCAGCGTGCTGCGCACCAGCGAGTTGTCTTCGAACACCTTGAGCGTCGCGGCGGGACCGGCAAACGCCGGCTGTTTGCCGAAGGCGCGGAACACTGGCGCCATCACGCGCAGCGTGCCGTCGGCCAGGCGGTCTTCATGCGCGTCGCACAGGTCGGTGGTGACGGGCTTCATCTACGGTCTCCTGATAGGAAAGAATCAATGCATTGCGGTACGGCGTCACGGCTTCCGGCTCGCCAGTGCCTGCGCGCGGATCGCGCTCAGCGTGGTGCGCGGCGTGATCACGTCCGGGTCCACCTGGATTTCGATCAAGGTCGACACCGGCGCCGCCAGCGCCTCGCGCAATGCCGGCGCAAAGGCCCCGGTCGTGGTGACGGTGGCGCCGCGTGCCCCGTAGGCGCGCGCCAGTGCGGCAAAGTCGGGATTGCGCAGTTCGGTGCCGGACACGTGCGCGGGGTATTCGCGTTCCTGGTGCATGCGGATGGTGCCGTACATGCCGTTGTTGACGACGATGATGATCACCGGCGCCTGGTATTGCATCGACGTAGCAAGTTCCTGGCCATTCATCAGGAAGCAGCCGTCGCCCGCCAGCGCCACCACGGTGCGCTGCGGGAAGGCGATCTTGGCGCCGACGGCGGCCGGCACGCCGTAGCCCATCGCGCCGCTGGTCGGCGCCAGCTGGCCGCGGCCGCCGCCGGTGAACGGCCGATAGTGGAAATAGCGGTGCAGCCAGCCGGCATAGTTGCCGGCGCCATTGGTCACCACCGCGTCGGCCGGCAGCATCTGGTCCAGCGTGCGAATGACTTCGGCCATGTCGACGCCCTGCCCGGTGAACGGCGGCGGCTGCAGGTAGCGTTCGTAATCGGCATGCGCGGCTTCGGTCCAGGCTTGCCAGCGTGGCGCCCCCTTGGGCTGCAGGCCGGCCAGGCGCGCCGCGATCGCCGGCATCGCGGCCTGGATCATCAGGTCGGCCTGGTACACGCTGCCCAGCTCCTCGGCTCCGGCATGCACATGGACCAGCTTCTGCGCCGGCCGCGGCGCCGCGATCAGCGCGTAGCCGCCGGTGGTCATCTCGCCCAGCCGCGGGCCGATCGCGAGCACCAGGTCGGCATTGCGGATGCGCTCGGCCAGCGCGGGGTTGATGCCGATGCCGACATCGCCGGCGTAGTTGGGATGGCGGTTGTCGAACAGGTCCTGGCCGCGGAAGGCGCAGCCCACCGGCAGCGCGAAGCGCTCGGCAAAGGCCTGCAGGTCGGCGCAGGCCTGCGGCGTCCAGCCGCTGCCGCCGGCCAGCACGAACGGGCGCTCGGCAGCATGGAGCATCTCGGCCAGGCGCGCCAGCTCACCCTCGCCGGGCCAGGCCATGACGCGCTGATAGGCCTGCAACTGCGGCACCGTGGCGGTTTGAGCCAGCATGTCTTCGGGCAGCGCCAGCACCACCGGGCCGGGACGGCCCGAGGTGGCGGTCTGGTAGGCGCGCGCGATGTATTCGGGGATGCGTTCGACCCGGTCGATCTGCGCCACCCACTTGGCCATCTGGCCGAACATGCGGCGGTAGTCGATCTCCTGGAAGGCCTCGCGGTCCATGAAATCGGTGCCGACCTGGCCGATGAACAGGATCATCGGGGTCGAGTCCTGGAACGCGGTATGCACGCCGATGCTGGCATTGGTGGCGCCGGGACCGCGCGTGCAGAAGGCCAGCCCGGGGCGCCCGGTCAGCTTGCCGTAGGCTTCGGCCATCACCGCGGCGCCGCCCTCCTGGCGGCAAACGATGAAGCGCAGCCGGTCGCGGCGGCGGTGGAAACCATCGAGCACCGCCAGGTAGCTTTCGCCCGGCACGCCGAAGGCCAGCTCGGCCCCGTGCGCCAGCAGCGCGTCGACCAGGATGTGGCCGCCCGGCAACGGCGTGCCGCGATCGGTGTCTTCAGGCTGGGTGGCGTTGGCCGGGGTCATTGGCATGGAAACGTTCCTCAGGCAAGCGGATTCGAATAGCGGCGGGCTGGCGGGCCGGGCTAGGCTAGGCGGCCTCCGCCCGTGCCGCGGCCTGGCTGCGCGAGCGGTTGCCGTTGCCCACGGT
Organism: Cupriavidus taiwanensis; assembly: GCF_900250115.1. Lineage (NCBI taxonomy): Bacteria > Pseudomonadati > Pseudomonadota > Betaproteobacteria > Burkholderiales > Burkholderiaceae > Cupriavidus > Cupriavidus taiwanensis. The sequence goes on from NZ_LT984803.1 coordinate 1,941,896, forward strand.
CACCGCGGTGAAGATCGACAGCAACTGGAAGCCGCCGATCATGAAGAAGACCCAGGCCGGCAGCCTCGCATCCATCAGCGCGCCGAAGAACAGCGGGCCGCAGGCCAGGCCGATATCCAGGCCAGAGTAGACCACGCCGTAGACGCGCCCGGTGGCGCCGGCCGGCGCTGCCGCGCGCACCAGCAGGTCGCGCGACGGCCCGGCGGTGCCGGCGCCAAAGCCGATCACGCCCATCAGCACCGGCACCAGCAGCGCGGGCACCAGGTTCAGCCCCACCAGCACCGCCATCAGGCCCGACACGGTGAAGCTCAGCGCGATCAGCCGGTCATGGTTGCTGGTGCGGCTGGCTGCAAAGCCGCCGACCACCATGCCGCCGGCGCTGCACAGCATGTAGACGGTGTACGACGCAGTGGCGAGCGTGAACGGCATGCCATACAGGTAGGTCAGCGCGGTGGGCGCAAAGCTCTGGATGCCGGCGGCGGAGAACGTGGTCAGCAGGAAGAAGCCCCAGCACACCCACACCTGCGGCAGGCGCAGGAAACCGAGCACGCTGGCGCCAGCCCCCGCGGCGCGGGCGGCAGACCGGCCCACCGCGGCCTGCACTTCGCGCGGGTCCAGCACGTGGCGCAGCGCCACCAGCACGGCCAGCACGATCAAGGCCACTGCCGACGCCGCCGCCAGTGCCACGCGCCAGCTGGCGAGGTTGGCAATCGCCACCAGGAACAGCGGCGCCGCGGCCCAGCCCAGGTTGCCGGAAATGCCGTGCACCGAGAACGCGTGGCCCAGCCGCGGCTGCGACACATGCTTGTTCAGCAGCGTGAAGTCGGCCGGATGGAATACGCCATTGCCGAGGCCCGCCACCGCCGCGCCGATCAGCAGCCCGGCATAGCCGCCGCTGGCCGACAGCAGCAAGGCCGCCGCGCCCAGGCAGGCCAGCCCGCCGAACAGCACCGGCCGCGCGCCGAAGCGGTCGACCACGAAGCCCGACGCGGTCTGCACCACCGCCGAGACCGCGAAGAACACCGTCATCAGCAGGCCCAGCTCGGCGTAGCTCAGCCCGAACTCGGCCTTGATCCACGGGAACAGCGGCGCCAGCAACAGGTGGTAGAAGTGCGAGACGCCATGCGCCAGTCCCACCAGCCCGATCACCTGGGCGTCGTGGCGAAGGGAATTGGGGGTGGGTTCGAGGGCGGCGGTGGGCATGGCGCTGGCGGTCGGAGGGGCGATGCGGTGGGATGGGCGGCGGGCAAAAAAATACGGGCCGAAGCCCGCATCATAGAGGAAAACCCCTGCCCGCTGCTGGCAGGTGGTGGCCACGCCGCCCGCGGCCTGGCCCTTGCTGCCCCGCCGGCGCCCTCACATCTGCTTGAACAGGTGTGCGTACTGGCGCGCCACCGGCAGCAGCTCCGGCCGGTCGCGCAGCCGCAGCGACAGCCGGCCCAGCGACTGGTTGACCGCGCTGGCGACGCAGCTGATGTTGACCACGGTGCCGCGGTGCACCTGCCAGAAGCGCTCGGGATCGAGTTGCTGGGTCAGCTCGCGCAGGCTGGTGCGGATCAGCGCCTCGCCGGCGCCGGAAACCACGTTGACGTACTTGTCGGTGGCTTCCAGGTAGATCACTTCATCGACCGGGATGATGCGCACCTCCTGCCCCACCAGTGCCTTGATAAAGCGCAGGTACTGGCGCTGCGGCGCGCCGGCCGCGCCCGGCGCGGCATGCTCGAGCGATTCCAGGCGCGCCAGCAGCTGGCCGAGCCGGTCGGTCTCGGCCACCGCGGCTTCCTCGTCGCCGTCTTCCGCTTCCGCGGGCGCGGCCAGCCGGTCCTTCAGGCGCTGCACGGTCGCTTCCAGCCGCTCGCGCTGCACCGGCTTGAGCACGTAGTCGACCGCGGCGCGCTCGAAGGCCTCCAGCGCAAACTGGTCGTAGGCGGTGACGAACACCACCAGCGGCGGGACATCGAATTCGATCAGTTCGCGCGCCACGTCCATGCCGCTCATGCCCGGCATGCGGATATCGAGGAAGGCCACGCGCGGCTGGTGCTCGCGTGCCGCCGCCAGCGCGGCCACGCCGTCGTGGACCACGGACACGACCCGGGCCTCGGGCCACAGGGCCGCCAGTTCGGATTCGAGCACGCGGGCGAGCAGCGCTTCGTCGTCGGCAATCAGCAGGGTCGGGGTCATGGGGGCGTGGGGGCGTTGGCGTTGGCGTTGGCAGCTTGGTGGCGCCGCGGGCGCGCCGGCACGGGCGCAACCTGCGGCGCTTGTTTTTTTTCAGGTGAAGCGACAGCGCGTGCGCCTCAGAGCCGTGGCATGGCGGGGCGGATACCGGCATGCCGTCCGGCACGGCGGTGACGGTCTGGGTCAAGGTGGGCGCCTCGGCCGGGCGCTCCAGCGGCAAGGTCAGCCGCACCACCACGCCACGCGGCGTGTTCTCTTCCATCTGCATGGTCGCCGCCGCGCCGAAGATACGCGCCAGGCGCTCGCGCACATGGGTGATGCCCAGCCCCGAACCCTTGCCCGAGGCCTGGCCGAAACCGACCCCGGTATCGGCGATCACCACCTGCACCGCGTTGTCGCCGGCCGCGCGTGCCGACAGCCGGATATGGCCGCCGATCATGCAGGGTTCGATGCCATGCGTGACCGCGTTCTCCACCAGCGGCTGGATCAGCATCGGCGGGATTTCCACCTTGGCCAGGTCGCGCGGCAGGTCGATGTCATACGACAGTCGCTGGCCGAAGCGCAGGGCCTGGATCTCGAGATAGCTGCGCAGCAGCTCGAACTCCTGCCGCAGCGTGCATTGCTCGGCGCGGGTGTGCGCCAGCGACATGCGCAGGAAGCCGATCAGCCGCTGCAGCAGCTGCCGCGCCGCCGGCGGATCGGTGGCGATCAGGCCGTCGAGGTTGGCCAGCGAGTTGAACAGGAAGTGCGGCTCGATCTGCGCCTGCAGCGCCATCAGCTGCGCGCGCACCAGCTGCTTTTCGGCTTCCTCGCGCTGCAGCGCGTCCAGCGCCGCCTGCCGCTCCAGCGAGGCCAGCTTCTCGCGCGACCAGTAGAAATAGATCATCGACGCGGCCGCCAGCATGCCTACCACCAGACACATGCGCAGCATCCCGCCGGCCTCGTCGGCCGACTTGGGCGGCAGGTCCAGCACCACGCGCGTGGCCCAGCTGCCGAATACCACGCCCGCGGGCACGGCCGCGGCGGCGAGCAGCAGGAAGGGCCAGCGGCGCGGCCGGTCGTTCCACCAGATCACCACGCGCGGGATGTCGATCAGCACCCAGATCGACAGCCCGATCAGCTGGCTGTAGACGAAGTTGTGCCAGAGCGTGCCGCCGGTCTGGAAGCCGTAGTTCAGGCTGATGGCGATCACCGAGTTCATGCACAGCACGAACAGCAGGTCGCGCCCGAGGATATTCAGGCGGGACGGGATGGCGGCGGTGCAGGCGTGTGTGAAGCAGCGGTCCATGGCGTTCATGTTAGCGCGGCTTTCGCCCTGCGCAATACAGCGGGTGATGTAGCGGCGACATGGCGGTGGCTCAGCCACCCTGCCCGGTCGCGTCGCCAGACCGCGCGGGTGCCGGCGCCATGCTGCGGCCCGACAGCGCGCGCCACCATTGTCCGGACAGCACATAGCGCGGAAACGTGATCCATTGCTCGGCCAGGATGCGACCGGCGATATCGGCCGGCCCGGCAAACGGCTCCGGCGCATGGGCCTCGAGCCGGTGGCCCCGACCCTGCAGCGCCATCGACATGCCCATGCACACCAGCCCCAGCGCGATCGCCGGCACGTTCAGGCGCAGCAGGCCATAGAGGCCCAGCACGGTGCCGGCCATGAACATCGGCACGGCCACGATATGCAGCAGCAGGTTGCGGGGATCCTGGTGGTTGCGGGCATTGCCGCGCCACTGCCCGTGCAGCAGCGGTTCGTGGTCGCGCATGATGGTCTCTCTCCCTTGCCCGGCCCTTGCCGGCCGGCGGCCGCGCGCAAACTTTGTTGCGCTGCGGTACACGCGGCACTGGCCGGAATGCCAGTGCGGGCACGTGCAGGGAATGTACCGCGCGGCGGGGGTGGAAGAAAGTCCGTTGCGACGAACGGCGGGCACGGGGTGCGAACGGCACCGGGGGGGTGCGGACGGCGTATCCGCCGCCCCCGCGGGTGCTGGGGGCGCCGCGCGCCGGATCAGGCGGCCAGGGCCTGGCGGTCCTGCTCGGACAGCGCGCTGCTCACGGTGTCGCGCGACAGGTGCGGTGCGAACATGTTGATGAAGGCGTGCGCATAGCCGCGCAGGTAGGCGCCGCGGCGCACCGCCACGCTGGTGGTGTTGGGCGCGAACAGGTGGTCTGCCGAGATCCGCACCAAGCCGGAGTCCTTGCGTTGGTCATAGGCCATCGACGCGATGATGCCGACGCCGAGGTCGAGTTCGGCATAGGTCTTGATCACGTCGGCATCGAGTGCCGTCAGCACGATCTCGGGCTGCAGCCCGGCCTCGGCAAAGGCGCTGTCGATCTTGCGGCGGCCGGTGAAGCCGGCGTCGTAGGTGATCAGCTGGAAGCCCGCGACGTCTTCGAGCGTCGGTTCCGGCAGGCGCGTCAGCGGATGGTCGGGCGACACCACCAGCACGTGCTGCCAGCTGTAGGCCTCGAACGAGGTCAGCCCGGCCTCGGTCGCCAGCGCCTCGGTGGCGATGCCGATATCGGCCTGCCCGGTCAGCAGCAGCTCGACGATATGCGTGGGCGACGCCTCTTGCAGTGCCAGCGTCACATGCGGGTATTCGCGGCGGAACGCCTGCACCACCCGCGGCAAGGCGTAGCGCGCCTGGGTGTGGGTGGTGGCGACGGTGAGCCGGCCGGTGTGGCGGCCGGCGTATTCGTCGCCGGCCTGGCGCAGGTTCTCGGCTTCGAGCAGCAGGCGCTCGACGATGCGCACGATCTCGCGGCCGGGCTCGGTCAGCCCGGTCAGGCGCTTGCCGTAGCGCTCGAAGATCTCCACCCCCAGTTCCTCCTCCAGCTCGCGGATCTGGCGCGACACGCCGGGTTGCGAGGTATAGAGCGCGTTGGCGACCTCGGTCAGGTTGAACTGGCGGCGCACCGCCTCGCGGATCGAACGGAGTTGCTGGAAGTTCATCGTGCGGCCTCTTGTTTTTGGGTGGGGGCGGCGCCGTGGGCCTGCGTAAACACGCGCAGCTGGCGCGGCCGCACGGCGAGCAGCTCGCCTTCGCGAAAGCCCGCGTGGCGGAAGCGCTCGAGCGGCAGCGCCACCTCGATCAGGTCCTGGTTGTCTTCGCGCTCGAGTTCGAGCTGGGCGACCGGGCCCAGCGTCAGCGCGCGGCGCAGCGTCACGGCAATGCCGTCGGCGCCGGGGGCATAGCGCTCCAGGTCCAGGTCGTGCGGACGGACATAGGCGACCGCGTCGCCGGCGGTCTCGTGGCCGCTGCCGACCACCGGCAGCACCGCCTCGCCGGTATGCAGCAGGCCGCCGCTCTCCCCCACTTCGAGCCGGCCGTGGAACAGGTTGACGTTGCCGAGGAAACCGAACACGAACGGCGTCGCCGGATGGTTGTAGACCGCCTCGGGCGAGCCGTACTGCTCGACGCGGCCGCGGTTCATCAGCACCACCTGGTCGGCCACTTCCAGCGCTTCTTCCTGGTCGTGCGTGACGAACACGCTGGTCACATGCAGCTCGTCGTGCAGGCGCCGCAGCCAGCGGCGCAGTTCCTTGCGCACCTTGGCGTCGAGCGCGCCGAAGGGTTCGTCGAGCAGCAGCACGCGCGGCTCCACCGCCAGCGCGCGCGCCAGGGCGATGCGCTGGCGCTGGCCGCCCGACAGCTGCGCCGGGTAGCGCTCGGCGAGCCAGTCGAGCTGCACCAGGTCGAGCAGCGCGCGCACCTTTTCGCGGATCTGCGCCTCGCTCGGGCGCTCGGCGCGCGGCTTCACGCGCAGGCCGAAGGCCACGTTCTCGAACACGCTCATATGCTTGAACAGCGCGTAGTGCTGGAACACGAAGCCCACCTGGCGCTGGCGTACGTGCTGGTCCGAGGCATCGCGCCCGGCCAGCACGATCTGGCCCGCATCGGCGCGCTCCAGGCCGGCGATGATGCGCAGCAGCGTGGTCTTGCCGCAGCCGGATGGCCCCAGCAGCGCGGTCAGCTCGCCCTCGTCGAAATCGAGCGAGACCTTGTCCAGCGCGACGAAATCGCCAAAGCGCTTCTCTACGTTCTTGACCTGGATGCTCATGATGCTTGTCCTTGCACTGATGCCGGCAGGGTTGCCAGCGGCCGCTCCGGCGCGGCCTCTTCGGTTTCCTTGCGGGCGCGCCACTCCACCAGCGTCTTGATGCCGAGGGTCACCAGCGCCAGCAGGGTCAGCAGCGACGCCACCGCGAACGCGGCCGCGAAGTTGTACTCGTTGTAGAGGATCTCCACGTGCAGCGGCATGGTGTTGGTCAGCCCGCGGATATGGCCCGACACTACCGACACCGCGCCGAACTCGCCCATCGCGCGCGCATTGCACAGGATCACGCCGTACAGCAGGCCCCAGCGGATATTGGGCAGCGTGATATGGCGGAAGGTCTGCCAGCCCGACGCGCCCAGCACGATCGCCGCCTCTTCCTCTTCGCTGCCCTGCGCCTGCATCAGCGGGATCAGCTCGCGCGCGACGAAGGGGAAGGTCACGAAGATGGTGGCCAGCACGATGCCCGGCACCGCGAACATGATCTTGATGTCGTGCGCTTCCAGCCATGGGCCGAGCCAGCCCTGCGCGCCGAACAGCAGCACGTAGACCAGGCCGGAGATCACCGGCGACACCGAGAACGGCAGGTCGATCAGCGTGATCAGCAGGTGCTTGCCGCGGAAATCGAACTTGGCGATGGCCCATGCCGCCGCCACGCCGAACACCACGTTCAGCGGCACCGCGATCGCCGCCCCCGTCAGCGTGAGCTGGATCGCGGCCAGTGCGTCAGGCTCGACCAGCGCTTCCCAGTAGGTCTGCACACCCTTGCGCAAGGCTTCATAGAACACCGACGCCAGCGGCACGAACAGGAACAGCGTCAGGAACAGGACCGCCAACGCGATCAGCGTGTAGCGCACCCATGGTGCCTCGCCGGTGGCGTCGAAGCGATGATGGCCGCTGGCGCTGCCGTGGCCGCCGAGGCGTGCCGAAATTGCTCCGGCCATCTCAGGACTCCTTGCCCGTGGCGGGCGCTTTGACGGCCAGCGCGGCGCGCGCACCCGACTGGTGGCGGCGCGTCCAGGCCTGCAGCAGGTTGATCAGCAGCAGCAGCGCGAACGAGATCACCAGCATCACCACCGCCACCGCGGTGGCGCCGGCGTAGTCGTACTGCTCCAGCTTGGAATAGATCATCAGCGGCGCGATCTCGGACACCATCGGCATGTTGCCCGAGATGAACACCACCGAGCCGTACTCGCCGGTGGCGCGCGCGAACGACAGCGCAAACCCGGTCAGCAGCGCCGGCAGGATCGCCGGCAGGATCACGCGACGGAAGGTCTGCAGCCGGTTGGCGCCGAGGCTGGCGGCGGCCTCTTCCAGTTCCTGCTCGACATCTTCGAGCACCGGCTGCACCGTGCGCACCACGAACGGCAGGCCGATAAAGGTCAGCGCCACCACCACGCCCAGCGGCGTGAACGCGACCTTGATGCCGAGCGGCTCCAGGTAGCGGCCGATCCAGCCGTTGCCGGCGAACAGCGCGGTCAGCGCGATGCCGGCCACCGCGGTCGGCAGCGCGAACGGCAGGTCGACCAGCGCATCGATCAGGCGCTTGCCGACAAAGCGGTAGCGCACCAGTACCCATGCCACGATCAGCCCGAACACCGTATTGACGATGGCCGCGATCAGCGACGCGCCGAAGCTCAGCTGCAGCGATGCCACCACGCGCGGCGCCGTGATCGAGTTCCAGAACGCGTCCCACGTCATCGTGAAAGTCTTCAGGAACGTGGCGGATAGCGGCACCAGCACGATCAGCGTCAGGTAGAACAGGGTGAAGCCGAGCGACAGGCCGAAGCCCGGCAGCACGGTGAAGCGCTGCGTGGACGGCCGGCGCGGCGCGGGCGCGGCGCCGGACTCGGGCGCGCGGGGCGCCGCCGGCGGCGGCGCGTCGGCCAGGGAAATGGATGGAGGCATGTCGTCTCGTCTGTGAGCGGTGCGCTGCCAGGGCCTGGTGGCCCGGTCCGGCACGCCATTCTTTATGGCGCCGGCGCATGCGCCGGCCTACGAGACAGATTTTGCAGAGCCGTCTTTATAAAAAGAACGAATCTTTATGAATTTTCTTAGACGGTTTAGATATAAGGGACCGTCGGCGCGACTTCCACGCCCGCCTCCCAAGGGGTTGATGAAGCACTTGGAGCGCCGATGTCCCCGGCCTGGGCGATCCGTTGCACCAGCGTATCGAGCAGCGCGAGGCCTTCCGGCCACTCGCCCAATGCAGAGTCGGCGTTGATATGGCCGAGATGGCCCACGTCGACCAGTTCGCTGCCCCACAGCGTGCCCCACGAGAAGGCGGTGCGCTGCGGCATCCAAGGGTCGTTGCGGCTGGCCGCGAGGATGGTCGGGAACGGCAGCCGGTAGGCGGGCAGCAAGGCCGCTACGCCGAACTTGTCCGGATCCGCAGGCGCTACCAGCAACGCGCCGGCGATGCCGACCGGGTCCAGCGCCGCCTGGCGCAGCGCCGCCAGGCAACCAAAGCTGTGCGCCACCAGCACGGCGCCGCGCGCGGCCACGCGCCGGGCCCGCATCACCCCTTCGGAAACGCGCTCGGCCCACAGCGGCAGGCTCGGGCGCGACCAGTCATGCTGCTCGACCCGCTGCCAGTCCGGAAACTGCTGTTCCCAGCGGCTCTGCCAGTGCCCCGGGCCGCTGCCGTGCAAGCCGGGCACCGTCAGCACCTGCAGGTGGCGGGGAATTTCCAGCCGCGTGGCGCGGCCTGACACGGTCCTGTCCGATGGCGTCATACCGGCTCCTCACTCAGTGCATGCGATCGGGCGGCGTGCGTAGCCGCCCCCTCCAGCGCGCGCAGGCCGGCCGCGCTCACCAGCCCGCCGGCAAAGGCGCCCTGCCCCAGGCCGATGCCGGCGGCCTGCAGGCGTTCGATGCTCTCGGCGTCCTGCAGGCGCCGCCCGATCAGGGTGACGCCGGCGCTGGCGGCGCTGGCGCGCAGGCCGGACAGCTGGCGGTCGGTCCAGGTGCGGCGCATGTCCAGCTTGAGCCAGTCTGGCAGCGCATGCGCCATCAGCGCGCCCGCCTCCGCCGGATCCGAGGCCTGCAGGCTCACCGCGAAGCCATTGCGACGGTAATTTCCCACCACATGCAGCAGCAGCCCGAGATCATCATTGGCGCTGGCCGGCACCTGGATCACGCAGCGCTCCAGCGGCAATCCCAGCGACTGCAGCGCGCGCCGGAAGGCCGCGCCGTGGTCGTCGGCCACCGCGGCGAGCAGCCGGTTATGCACGTTCAGCACCAGCTTGTGCGCGCCGTCCGCGGCAAAGTAATTGATGGCATGCAACAGGCGCGAGAGCCGGTCCAGCGACACCAGCGTGTGATCGTCCGCCGCCATCGCGAACAGCTTCCACGCCGCCAGGCCGACGCCGTCCTCGGCGTAGGTATGGATGGCGCCTTCATGCGCCACCACCTGCCGGTCCGCCAGCGTGACCAGCGGCTCGAACGCGCTGGTCAGCGAGCAGTTGAAGAACTGGCCCTGCACCTGCCCGCGCGCATCGCGCCACAGTTGCCGGTCCGCCAGCGGCTGGCCCGGCAGCGATTCGAGATAGCGTTGGAGCGCGGATGCCGCGCCCGTGGGTTCATGCTCGCCTGGCATGGTGATCCTTGGGTTGACCGGGCCGCTCGGGCCGGAGGTCTGATTGGTGATGGGGGCAAGCGCGACGCCAGCGGCCGTCCCCTGCTCATGATAGGAGCCTGGCGGGCCCCGGCGTATGAAGAATAAAGAGCGTCGATATGCGCCGCCCGGCGCTAAGGTGCAAGCCGGGCCGGGCGCGCTGCGGTCAGGCCGCCCAGCTCACATGCAGCGGCGCGGGTGCAGCGGGTGCAGCGGGCGCGGCGGCCTGCGCACCAGCGCTCCCGGCCGGCGGCGCCGGCCGCATCACCCGCTGCAGCACCTCGGCTTCCAGTTGCGCAAAGCCCGCGGCGCCGCGTTCGCGCGGCCGCGCCAGCGCCACGCGCGTGTCCATGGCGATGCGGCCGTCCTCGATCAGCACGATGCGGTCGGCCAGCGCCACCGCTTCGGCGACATCGTGCGTGACCAGCAGCGCGGTGAAGCCCAGCCGGCGCCACAGCGATTCGATCAGCGCCTGCATTTCGATGCGCGTCAGCGCATCCAGCGCGCCCAGCGGTTCGTCGAGCAGCAACAGCTGCGGGCGGTGCACCAGCGCGCGCGCCAGCGCCACGCGCTGGCGCTGGCCACCGGACAGCCGGGCCGGCCACGCCTGCGCGCGCTCGGCCAGCCCCACCTGCGCCAGCACCTGCGCCGCTTCGGCGCGGCGTGCGCGCGGCAGGCCCAGCGCCACGTTGTCCAGCACGCGTTTCCACGGCAGCAGCCGCGCGTCCTGGAACATCACCCGCACATCGGCCTGACGCGCGCGGCCGCTGGCAGCGGCGTCGCCATCCACGGTGATGCCGCCGCCATCGACAGCTTCCAGCCCCGCCACCAGCCGCAGCAGCGTGCTCTTGCCGCAGCCGCTGCGCCCGACGATCGCCAGGAACTCGCCCGGCGCCACGTCCAGCGCCACGTTGTGCAGCACTTCGCGGCCGTCGTAGCGCTTGACCACCTGGCGCACGTGCAATGCCACGCCGCCCGCCGTGCGCGGCGCCTCGGCCACCGGCCGGGCCGCCTCGCGGCGGGCGAGGCCTGCTTCCAGTTCGGCCAGGGCCGCCTGTTCCACCGGATACATCTGCATCTCGATCTCCTTGCCTTGATTGGGGTGCCGGGCCGGTCAGGCCGCGGCGTAGCCCGGATGCCAGCGCAGCCAGTAGCGCTCCAGCCCGCGCGACAGCCAGTCGGCCAGCTTGCCCAGCAGGGCGTAGAGCAGGATACCCACCAGCACCACGTCGGTTTGCAGGAACTCCCGCGCATTCATGGTCATGTAGCCGATGCCCGATTGCGCGGAGATGGTCTCCGCCACGATCAGCACCACCCACATCAACCCGAGCGCGAAGCGCACGCCCACCAGGATGCCCGGCAGCGCGCCGGGCAGGATGACTTCGCGATACAGCTCCCAGCCGGACAAGCCGTAGCTGCGCGCCATTTCCACCAGCCCCGCGTCGACCGAGCGGATACCGTGGTAGGTGTTCAGGTAGACCGGGAAAAACACGCCCAGCGACACCAGGAACAGCTTGGCGCTCTCGTCGATGCCGAACCACAGGATCACCAGCGGGATCAGCGCCAGCGCCGGGATGTTGCGCACCATCTGCAGCGTGCTGTCGAGCAGCGTGGCCGCGGTGCGGAAGGTGCCGGTCAGCAGCCCCAGCAGCAGGCCCAGCCCGCCACCGACGGCAAAGCCCGCCAGCGCACGCCAGGTGCTGACGCCGACGTGCCGCCACAACTCGCCGGAGCGCGCGAGTTCCCACGCGGCCTGCACCACCGCCAGCGGGGCCGGCAGCACCCGGCTGGAAAGCCAGCCGTTCTGCGAGGCCAGCTGCCATGCGAGGATCAGCAGCACCGGCACGATCCACGGAGCCGCTGCGCGCGCCAGTGCCTGCGGCGCCTGGCGCGGCGGAGATGACTGAGGGGCGTTCATGGCTGTCCTCCACTTTAGCTCTGCGCGGCGCGCGGCACGATGCCGGTCGCCATGACTTCACCGAACGGACCCGACAGCACCTTGCCCGGCAGCGTGTCGAGCTTCGCGCGCACCGAGCGCGGCAGCAGCGGGAACACCAGCTCGGCAAAGCGGTAGGCTTCTTCCAGATGCGGATAGCCGGACAGCACGAAGGTGTCGATGCCCAACCCCGCGTATTCGCGCATGCGCTCGGCCACGGTGTGCGGATCCCCCACCAGCGCGGTGCCGGCGCCGCCGCGCACCAGGCCGACGCCGGCCCACAGGTTGGGGCTGATTTCCAGCGCTTCGCGCGTGCGGCGCGTGCCGCCCGCATGCAGCGCGGCCATGCGGCGCTGCCCTTCGGAATCCATGTTGGCGAAAACGGCCTGCGCGCGCGCCACGGTCTCGTCGTCCAGCCGGCTGATCAGGTCATCGGCGGCGGCCCAGGCGGCAGCTTCGGTTTCGCGCACGATCACATGCAGGCGGATGCCGAACTTCACCGTGCGGCCGTGGCGCGCAGCGTGGCGGCGCACGTCGTCCAGCTTCTGCGCCACCGCCGCGGGCGGCTCGCCCCAGCTCAGGTAGGTATCGACCTGCTCGCCGGCCAGCGCATGTGCCGGCGCCGACGAGCCGCCGAAGTACACCGGCGGATGCGGCTGCTGCAGCGGCGGATAGAGGACAGTGGCCCCCTTCACGCTCAGGTGTGCGCCCTCGAAGTCCACCTTGCCCCCGCCATGACTGGCGGCCAGGACCTCGCGCCAGATGCGCAGGAATTCGGCCGAGGCCTCGTAGCGCGCGCTGTGGTCGAGAAACAGGCCGTCGCCCTCCAGCTCGGCGCGATCGCCGCCGGTGACGAGGTTGATCAGCAAGCGGCCGTTGGAGATGCGGTCGAAGGTCGCGGCCATGCGCGCGGCCAGTGTCGGTGCCATCAGGCCCGGGCGTACCGCGACCAGGAACTTCAGGCGCTGCGTCACTGCAGCCAGCGCCGATGCGACCACCCACGGGTCTTCGCATGAGCGGCCCGTGGGGATCAGCACCCCTTCATAGCCCAGCGTGTCGGCGGCCACCGCGACCTGCCTGAGATAATCGAAACCGACCGCGCGCGCGCCTTCGGAAGTGCCGAGGTAGCGGCTGTCGCCGTGGGTGGGGATGAACCAGAAAACTTGCATGTCGTGCTCCTGTTCTTCTTCGCTGGCGTGTCAGCGCCTGGCCTGCTGCTGCGGCGCGTCCCAGCGCGCATCGGCTACCTTGACCGGCTTGGGAATCAGCTTCAGGGAATGGAAGGCGTCGGCAATGCGTTGCTGCCCGGCCAGCACCTCGGCGCTGACCGGGCGCGCGCCGTACGAGAAGCGCGAGACCGCAAGCGCGAGCACATCGGCCGGCAGCCCGGTCTCACCGCTCAGCACCGTGGAGGCCTCCTTTGGATTCCTTTGCGCCCAGGTGCCCAGCGTGGCCAGTTCATCCAGGATCAGGCTGACGATCTCCGGCCGAGCCTGCGCATAGGGGCGCGAAGCCAGGTAGAACTGGTGGTTGCTGACCACGTTCGTGCCATCCGCGCCGCGGCCATCGGCCAGCACGCGCGCGCCCAGCTGCTTCTCGGCCGCGGCCAGGAACGGGTCCCAGATCACCCAGGCATCGACGGCACCGCGCTCGAAGGCGGCACGCGCGTCGGCCGGCGGCAGGTAGACCGGCTGGATCTCGCTATAGGGGATGCCCGCCTTCTCCAGCTGGCGCACCAGCAGGTAATGCACGTTCGAGCCCTTGTTCAGCGCGACGCGCTTGCCGCGCAGGTCGGCCACGGAACGCAGCGCGGAGCCCCTGGGCACGACGATGGCCTCGGCCACCGGTGCCGGCGGCTCGTTGCCGACATAGACCAGCTGCGCGCCCGCGGCCTGGGCAAAGATCGGCGGCGCCTCGCCGACGGTGCCGAAGTCGACGGCGCCGACGTTAAGTCCCTCAAGCAATTGCGGCCCGGCGGGGAACTCGGTCCATCTGACGGCGATGCCTTGCGGCGCCAGGCGCTTTTCCAGCGTCCCGCGCGCCTTCAGCAGAGTCAGCGTGCCGTACTTCTGGTAGCCGATACGCAGCACCTTGGGATCGATGTTGTTCGACTGCGCCTGGGCGCGGCCGGGCAGCAGCCCGTAGGCCAGGCCGGTGGCAAGCACCAGCGCGGCGGTAATCAGGCGGCGGCGCTGGTTTGCCGTGCGCAGCGGGTTGATCGTTGTCATGTGATGTCCTCCATGGCCCGCGCCGATGTGCTGCGGGCCAGATCGATGTCCAGGATGGTTGCGGCAGCAAGCGTCCCTGCCGGCCCCGCGTGGCGGGTGGCATGGCGTCGCTGCCGTTGCGCCGGGCTGGCCGGCGCCACTACAGTCAATCCATCAGTTCAGGCAGGACATCGCTCGGCCACCGCGACCGCGGCGGCGCGCCGGGCATGGGCGCCGGGCACCACATCAAGCGGCACCGCGATGCGGGAATGGGCCAGCGCATCGCGCATGCGCAGCACGCCCTCGTCCAGGCGGGCCGTCAGCGCGGCATCGAAGCGCACGCGGCGCGTGCCGGCGGCTTCAACCGCTTCGATCTGCTGGTCCACGGCAAAGATGCCGGGCAGGACCTGGCGCGAGCCCAGCGCGGACAGCACCGGGCGCAGCGCGTAGTCGATCGCCAGCGCATGGGCCAGGCTGCCGCCGGTAGCGATCGGCAGCACGATCTTGTCGCGCAGTCCGGCCTGCGGCAGCAGATCCAGGAAGGCCTTGAGCAGGCCGCTGTAGGCGGCCTTGTAGACCGGCGTGGCCAGCACCACCACCTGCGCCTCGGACACGGCATGCACCGCGGCCGAGATGACGGGGTCGTCCACATGGGCTGCCAGCAGCGGACCCGCGGGAAGCTCGCGCAGGTCGAGATGGCGGGTGCGTTCACCGGCAGCCTCGAGCGCCGTGCGCAGGTGCGCCAGCACAAGACCGGAGCGGGACTGGGCCGACGGGCTGCCGGAGAGCGTCAGGATGGACATCGGGGCTTCCTTCTTCTGATGTACCGGTCGCGCCGCGGCCGCCCCACGCGGCCCGGCACGCCGGTCTCGTGGTTTATTTCTTGCCGGGCTGGTAGATCTGGTCGAACGAGCCGCCGTCGGCAAAGTGGGCCTTCTGCGCCTTCTGCCAGCCGCCAAACACCTCGTCGATGGTGAACAGCTTTACCTTCGGGAAATTGGCCGCATACTTGGCCGCGACCTTCTGCGAGATCGGTCGGTAGTAGTTCTTTGCCGCGATCTCCTGCCCTTCCTCGGTGTACAGGAACTGCAGGTAGGCCTCGGCCGCCTTGCGCGTGCCCTTCTTGTCGACCACCTTGTCGACCACCGCCACCGGCGGCTCGGCCAGGATCGACACCGACGGCGCGACAATGTCGAACTTGTCCGGGCCCAGCTCCTTGATCGCCAGGATGGCTTCGTTCTCCCACGCGATCAGCACATCCCCCAGGCCGCGTTCGACAAAGGTGGTGGTGGCGCCGCGCGCGCCCGAATCCAGCACCGGCACATGCTTGAGCAGTTCGCCGACGAAGTCGCGCGCCTTGGCATCGTTGCCGCCCGGCTGGCGCAGCGCATAGCCCCAAGCCGCCAGATAGTTCCAGCGCGCGCCGCCCGAGGTCTTGGGGTTGGGGGTGATCACCTGCACGCCGGGCTTGACCAGGTCGCCCCAGTCCTTGATGCCCTTGGGATTGCCCTTGCGCACCAGGAACACGATGGTCGAGGTGTACGGCGAGGCGTTGTGCGGCAGGCGCTTCTGCCAGTCGGGCTTGATCAGGCCCTTTTCGGCGATGGCGTCGATGTCATAACCCAGCGCCAGCGTGACCACGTCGGCGTCGAGCCCGTCGATCACCGAGCGCGCCTGCTTGCCCGAGCCGCCGTGCGACTGGCGCACGTTCACGGCGTCGCCGCCCTGGGCCTTCCAGGCCTTGGCGAAGGCGGCGTTGACATCGACATACAACTCGCGCGTCGGATCGTAGGAAACGTTGAGCAGGGTGGCAGCGCCCGCGGTCTGCGCCGCGCCGATTGCTGCCAGGACGGCCAGGCCGATGGCCAGTTTGCGAATCATCTTGTGTTGCTCCCGTCTGTCGTGGATGGCGCCTCGCGCCTGTTTGCGTGGCCCGCCTGGCGGGCGGGCTGGTGTCAGGAGCAAGACTACCGACGGGGCAATCCGAACGGAACGAAGGGTTTCGCCGATCCTTCGCCGTTTTCTGCATAAGATCCGGCGGAAATATGGGCATACCCGCGCCGGGTGCTCGCCGGCGCGGATGGCCGGGACGCGCAGGCGGCAGGTGGCGCAAGCGGCACGTACCAAAGAAAACGCCCGCACCGGCAAACCGGTGCGGGCGAAGTTTCCATTCTGGAAACGGGTAGACAAGTCATGAAGAGCGCCCCCGCATCTCCATGACAGGGCAGATCTTATCGGGCCGGCCGCGGCCGCGGCTTGACCAATATCAAGCGGGCGGCAATCCCGTCAGCCGCCGCCCTGCCGGCTCAGCAGGTCAGCCATCTCGTCGGCATGCTCCTCTTCCACCGCCAGGATCGATTCCATCAGCCGGCGCGACGTCGGGTCGCGCTCGCCCAGGAACTGGATGATCTCGCGGTAGCTGTCGATGGCAATGCGCTCGGCCACCAGGTCTTCCTTGATCATGTCGGTCAGCGAGGTGCCGGCCACATACTCCGCATGCGAGCGGCTGGTCAGGCCGTCCGGGGCAAAGTCAGGCTCACCGCCCAGCTGGACGATGCGCTCGGCAATCTGGTCGGCATGGCCCTGCTCTTCATTCGAATGCGCCAGGAATTCATCGGCCACGCTCTTGGAGTTCGGCCCCTTGGCCATGAAGTAATGTCGACGGTAGCGCAACACGCAGACCAGTTCGGTAGCCAGCGCGTCGTTCAACAGCTTCAGCACGGTGTCGCGGTCGGCGGCGTAGCCCGCGGTCACCGCCCCTTCGTCGATGTGCTGACGGGCACGCTCACGCAGGGTCTTGACGTCTGTGAGGAAAGGCTTGTCGTTCATAAAGGGCTCCTGGGGATGGGGCTGCGTGGGCGCAGCGCCTTGTAGGGAAACTCAAACCTTTTGTGACGCAAAAAAGGTGCCATTTAAACCGGCCTGCATTTCCTTGGCGACCGCGGGCTTCGGGGCGCATTGCCGCGTGAAATATTTGCACGCGTGCGGACCGCATTACACGGCCTCGGCATAAAAAAATCCCTGCGCTCTCGCGCAGGGATGATTCGGCAGCGCTTGGCGGCGCCCTCTGTTCAGGGGGCGCATCGGCCTCAGTCCAGCTTCCGCCCGAACGTGAACTCCCCGTCTGCATAGTCCACCGGCACCACATCCTTGGCGGCGAATTTGCCTTCGAGGATGGCCCGTGCCACCGGGTTCTCGATCTGCTGCTGGATCGCGCGCTTGAGCGGCCGCGCACCGAACACCGGGTCGTAGCCCGCGCTGGCGATCTTCTCCAGCGCATGGTCGCTGACCTCCAGCGTCATGTCCATGCGGGCCAGGCGGGCCTGCAGGCGCTGCAGCTGGATGCGCGCGATCGATTCGATGTTCTTCTGGTCGAGCGCGTGGAACACCACGACCTCATCGATCCGGTTCAGGAACTCCGGCCGGAAATGCGTGCGCACCTCCTGCCAGACCGCGCCCTTGATCGCTTCCTGCGGCTCGCCGGTCATCGCCTGGATGATCTGCGAACCAAGGTTGGAGGTCATCACGATCACCGTGTTCTTGAAGTCCACGGTGCGCCCCTGGCCGTCGGTCAGCCGGCCGTCGTCGAGCACCTGCAGCAGTACGTTGAAGACGTCCGGGTGGGCCTTCTCGACTTCGTCGAGCAGCACCACGCTGTACGGCTTGCGGCGCACGGCTTCGGTCAGGTAGCCGCCCTCTTCATAGCCCACGTATCCCGGCGGCGCGCCGATCAGGCGGCTGACGCTGTGCTTCTCCATGAATTCGCTCATGTCGATGCGGATCAGGTGCTCTTCCGAATCGAACATGAACTCGGCCAGCGCCTTGCACAGCTCCGTCTTGCCGACGCCGGTCGGTCCCAGGAACAGGAACGAGCCATAGGGCTTGTTCTCGTCGGCGAGCCCGGCACGCGAACGACGGATGGCGTCGGACACCAGCCGCACGGCCTCGTCCTGGCCGACCACGCGCCCATGCAGTCGCTCTTCCATCTTCAGCAGCTTCTCGCGCTCGCCCTGCATCATCTTCGATACCGGGATACCGGTGGCACGGCTGACCACCTCGGCGATTTCCTCGGCGCCCACCTGCGTGCGCAGCAGCTTGTTGGGCTGCTTCTGCTCGCTGGCTTCGGCGTCGGTCGCGGCCTTGAGCTTGCCTTCCAGGCCCGGCAGCTTGCCATACTGCAGCTCGGCCACCTTGTCGAGCTTGCCTTCGCGCTGCAGCTTGGCGATCTCGAGCTTGATCTTCTCGATCTCTTCCTTCAGCGCGGCCGTGCCCTGCGCGGCGCCCTTCTCGGCCTTCCAGATTTCGTCAAGGTCGGCGTACTCCTTCTCCAGGCGCGCGATCTCCTGCTCGATCAGCTCCAGGCGCTTCAGCGAAGCCTCGTCGGTCTCTTTCTTGACCGCCTCGCGCTCGATCTTCAGCTGGATGGTGCGGCGCTCGAGCTTGTCCATCGACTCCGGCTTGGAATCGATTTCCATCTTGATGCGCGCGGCGGCCTCGTCGATCAGGTCGATGGCCTTGTCGGGCAGGAAACGGTCGGTGATATAGCGGTGCGACAGCTCCGCCGCGGCGACGATGGCCGGGTCGGTGATCTCGACCCCGTGGTGCAGCTCGTACTTTTCCTGCAGGCCGCGCAGGATGGCGATGGTGGCCTCGACGCTCGGCTCGTCGACCAGCACCTTCTGGAAGCGGCGCTCGAGCGCGGCGTCCTTCTCGATGTACTTGCGGTACTCGTCCAGCGTGGTCGCGCCGATGCAGTGCAGTTCGCCGCGCGCCAGCGCCGGCTTGAGCATGTTGCCCGCGTCGATCGCACCCTCGGCCTTGCCGGCGCCGACCATGGTGTGGATCTCGTCGATGAAGACGATGGTCTGGCCCTCGTCCTTGGCGACGTCGTTCAGCACGGCCTTGAGCCGCTCCTCGAACTCGCCGCGGTACTTGGCGCCGGCCAGCAGGCCGGCCATGTCGAGCACCAGCACGCGCTTGTTCTTCAGGCTCTCGGGCACCTCGCCGTTGACGATGCGCTGCGCCAGGCCTTCGACGATGGCGGTCTTGCCCACGCCCGGCTCGCCGATCAGCACGGGATTGTTCTTGGTGCGGCGCTGCAGGATCTGGATCGCGCGGCGGATTTCGTCGTCGCGGCCGATCACCGGATCGAGCTTGCCGATGCGGGCGCGCTCGGTCAGGTCGATGGTGTATTTCTTCAGGGCCTCGCGCTGGCCTTCGGCCTCGGCGCTGTTGACCGAATCGCCGCCGCGCACGGCCTGGATCGCCGATTCCAGCGACTTGCGGTTGAGCCCGTGCTCGCGCGCGATGCGGCCGGCGTCGCCCTTGTCGTCGGCGACGGCGAGCAGGAACAGCTCGCTGGCGATGAACTGGTCGCCGCGCTTGATCGCTTCCTTCTCGGTGGCATTGAGCAGGTTGACCAGGTCGCGACCGATCTGGACCTCGCTGGTGCCCTGCACTTGCGGCAGGCGCTTGATGGCCGCGTCCAGCGCCGTCTGCAGGCCCTGCACGTTGGCGCCGGCGCGCGCCAGCAGCGCGCGGGCGGCACCGTCGTCCTGCGCCAGCAGGGCACGCAGCACGTGCTGCGGATCGATGTACTGGTTGTCGTTGGCCAGCGCCAGGCTTTGCGCATCAGCCAGCGCTTCCTGGAACCGGGTGGTCAGCTTGTCTAGACGCATAAGGATTCCCTCTCTCGGATAAGGTCGTGTCCTGATGCGCGGGCGCTGGCGCCGGCGGCGGTTGCCGGCGCGCCCGTATGCCCTGCCGGACACTCGATGTCATACCGAAAGATAAGGCTTTGCCGTGACATTTCAAGGCCGCATGCGGTGCGGCGTTGCGGCTGGCCGGCATTGCGCGGCGCCGGCCTGCCGGCGTGGCGCGATGTGATGCCCGCAATACGCGGGATACGCGGGATACGCGGGCCCGCTACGCGGCGCGGTCGGCGCCCTTGTCCGCCAGGTTGCGCACCAGCACCAGCGACTCGCCCTGCACTACCACCCGGCCGTCCGCGCCGGTGACCACGCTGGCAAGGTTGACCAGGTCCTTGTCCGCGCGCAGCCGCACGATCCGCACCCGCGCCGTCAGCGGCTCGTCGAGCCGGGGCGGCGCCGCCAGCCGCAGCGATTGCTTCATCCAGCCGGTACCGCGGCCGGGCAGCCGGGTGCCGAGCAGGTCGGAAAACATGCCGGCCAGCAATGGCAACGGCACCAGCGGGCCGGCGAAGCCCCGCGCGCGGGCGAAGCCGGCATCGGCGTGGAACGGGTTGGCATCGCCGGTGAGCGCGATGTACTCGTCCAGGTCCGCCGCGGTGAAGGCCCGCACCGCGGCCGCCTGCTGGCCCGGACGCAGGCCGTACAGGGCCGCGTCGCCGTCCCGCGCAACCGGGTCCGCCCGGTCTGGCAGGCCGGCGAGCGCGGCAGGACACGCGTCGGCCAGCCAGCGCGACTCGCCCACCGCCGTCACCCGCGGCGCCTGGCCGGACCCGCCCGCACTGCTAACCGTGGTGGCGTAGGCGGCCAGCCCGGCGGGCGCCGGCTGCGCCGACAGCGCAAACCGCACCGCATCGCCGACGAAAGCCGGCGCCGGAAACATCAGCGTCTGCGCGACCGGCAAAGCCGGTCCCGGCAGTTGCCGCGCGCTATGCGCGCACAGCAGCGCGAACAGCAACATGCCGTGCGACACCGTGGCACCGAAATGCGTGCCACGGGCAAAGGCCGGATCGCAGTGGATCGGGTTGTCGTCGCGCGAGAGCGCGGCGAAGCGGTCGAAATCGCGCTGCGACAGCACGCGCGGCGGGTCGTCGTGCATCAGTCGGGCACCTGTACGGTATTGGCGTTGACGGTGATGGCATTGCCGGGCGCCGGCGTGGCGGCGAACGGCGGCACGTTGGACGACAGCAGCGCCGGCGCCGGGGTGTTGAGGGTGCCCCCGCGCGGCGTGGTCCGCACCACCTGCGACGGCGGCAGCGCCCTGCCGGTGGTCAGGTTGTCGTAGACCGCGTCCAGGGCCCGGTTCAGGTAGACGTGCAGCGGCACATAGCGGTTGCTGTAGCCCGGCACCACGCCGATGAAGGCATCGAAATGCTGCGCGTTCTCGACCTCCACGTAGGACAGCTTGCTGGTCACGCCCTCCTGCTGGCGGTTCAGGCCAAGGTAGGGGCGCGAGGTGTGGTTGACCGGCAGCAGCGCGTCGCTGCGCCCATGCACGATCAGCGCCGGCTTGCCGCGCAGGTTGCCGTTGCGCAGCGTCAGCGCCTGGCCGGCCTGCAATGCCAGCGCCGCCGCATCGGAGCCGGTCAGCAGGCTGCGCAGGCAGCTGGCGCCGTCGTAATTGAGGTCGGCGCGCTGGGTCGAGGCGGACACGGAGGGCAGGTTCAGGTAGGGCCCGTGCTGCGGATCGCGGTCGTTGATCAGCTGGACCGGCGCCTGCGGCGGCACGCCGTTGCCGGTCGCGTACATCGACGCCAGCGCGGCCGGTGCGATCGCGACCGGCTTCAGGTCGGTCAGCGTGGCGGCAAAGCTGTAGCCGCACAGCCGGTCGGTGACGCTGGCCTGCGCATAGGCGTTGGCGTAGGTGACCGAGATCGCGGCCGCCACGTCGAACGCGGCCAGCGACGGATGCAGGTCGTCCGATTCGGCTTCCCAGCCGGCGGCACGCAGCGCCTGCAGCGCGCTGGCGCTCTGCTGGTCCGTGTTGGCGCCGGTGACCAGTCCCTTCTCGGCCAGGGTCTGGCAGCGCGCGGCGAAGAACGGCGCCATGGTCGGGTTGGTGTAGAACGGCGCCTGGGTCAGCGCGGTGGCGCGCCCGGCGCAGTGCTGCAGCAGGTTGGCCGTGGTGGTGTAGTCGTACAGCGTCAGCCCCGAGGCCGCCACCTGCGCCGCGCCGCGACGCACCACGATGCCGGTGTTGGGCGGCATGTTCAGGTTGGGCTCGGCCACCGCCACGCCATCGATCAGGTCGCCCGCATCCTGCTCGGCGGCGGCTACGGCGGCACCGCCGCCATTGGACACGCTCGATGCGATCACCAGCACCTTGTCCTGGTCCAGCGTGCGCTGGCGCGTGCCGTTGGCCGACACGGCGCCGAAGCGGTCATTGATGGCCCACAGCGCAAACTCCACCGCCTGCAGCGTGAACTTGCCCCAGTCCTTCTCCGGGTTGCGCCGCGAATGCGCGTGCTTGAAAGCCAGCCGGTGCGGGTTGGCGGCAGTGAATTCCGCCAGCGAGGTGGCGCCGGCCGGCGCGGCGAAATGCGCGTTGGTGCCGGCGGCCGCGCGCGTGGTGCGGGTGCCGTCGATCAGCGCCACCGTGTCGGTATCGAGGTCATGCGGCGCGGCGCCGGTGCCCTTGTCGGTATAGGCCACCGCGCAGCCGCGCTTCAGGCCCCACTCGCCGGTGCCGATGGCGCCATAGACCCCGCGCGAGCCCGACGAGGTCGCAGTGATCAGGCACGGTCTGGCGGTATTGAAGGTGGCCGGTATCTGCACCAGCATGGTCACGTTCTGCTGGCCCGAGCCGTCGTCCGAATATGCCACGTACTCCACGCCCGCGACCTTGCCCTCGGACGCCGTGACATTGCCTTGCGCATCGACGTTGGGGCCATAGAGCGAGCCGTAGCCGCCGCCGGCGCTGGTATCGACAATGGCGCGATAGTTGGTATAGATCGCATAGCGGCGCAGTTCGGCCGCGGTGGGCGCGGTGGGGTTGAGCGGCAGCGGCGCGGTGCTGCTGGCCAGCCCGTCCTTGCCAAGGCCGGCGGTCAGGAGGTCATCGGTGGCGCCGTCATAGCTGCTGACGGTGACCGCGCCGATGTAGGCCGGCTTGGTATTGGGCTTGCCGCCATTGCCGTTGTCGTCGTCGCCGGAACCGCATGCGGCCAGCATCGAAGCGGCCGCCGCCAGCGCCGTGAGCCTGAGACCGCGGCGCCGCCGCGGCGAATGCTGCGTGGATTGCATGTCAACCTCCTTCTGTCGCCCCGTGCCGGGGCCGTCATAGACCTGCCAATGGAAGACTGCGGAGACTGCGGAGACTGCGGAGACTGCGGAGACTGCGGAGACTGCGGAGACTGCGGAGACTGCCACTGCGAACTTCTGGACCCCTGGCAAAAATGTGCCGACCGCCGCGCGCCTCAGCCACCATTGCCGGCGAAGCCGGCGCGCAGCTTGTGCTTTTCCACCTTGCCGGACGGCGTGCGCGGCAGCGCATCGAGAAAGCGCACCTGGCGCGGCACCTTGTAGCCGGCCAGGTGCGCCTTGCAATGGGCGATCACGGCATCGGCGTCGAGCGCTGCACCCGGGTGCAGCACCAACAGCGCCATGCCGACCTCGCCCCAGCGCGCATCCGGCGTGCCGATCACCGCCGCCTCCGCCACGCCCGGCAGCTGGAACAGCACGTTCTCGACCTCGGCCGGATAGACATTCTCGCCGCCCGAGATAAACATGTCCTTGGCGCGGTCGACGATGTAGTAGTCGCCGTCCTCGTCGCAATAGGCGATATCTCCGGAATGCAGCCAGCCGTCGCGCAGCGCCTGCGCGGTGGCCTCGGGCAGGTTCCAGTAGCCCGGCGTCACGCCCGGCCCCTTGATCAGCAATTCGCCGCGCTCGCCGGGCCCTACGTCCACGCCGAGCGGATCGACGATGCGGGTCAGCATCGATCCCACCGGCTTGCCGATGCTGCCGAGCTTGCGGCGCGCGGTGTCCTCGTCGCAAACGAAGACCGTGGGGCCGGTCTCGGTCATGCCGAAGCCGAAGCGGATGGTCACGCCCTTGTCCAGGTAGGCTTGCAGCAAGGGCCGGGGCACCGGCGAGCCGCCCGCCGCCATATTGCGCACGCCCGACAGGTCCGCCTGGGCGAAGCGGGGGTGCTGGCCCAGGAACAGGTATACCGCCGGCACCGCGAAGAACATGGTGATGCCCGCGCCGCTGCCGCGGTCGAGCCGGGCCAGCACCGCCTGCGGCTCGAACTGCCGCATGATGTGCACCGTGCCGCCGGCGTGCAGCACCGGGTTGGCGTACAGGTTCAGCCCCCCGGTATGAAAGAACGGCAGCACGTTGAGGAACACGTCGTCGCGCGTGATCTGGTTCGCCAGCATCGCGTTGACGGCGTTGAAGAACACCATCCCGTAGGTCTGGATCACGCCCTTGGGCTTGCCGGTGGTGCCCGAGGTGTACAGCAGGTGCCAGATTTCGCTCTCGTCGCGGCACGGCATTTCGATGATGCGCCCGGACGCCGCATCCAGCACGGCCTCATACTCGGTCCAGCCGCCGGGCACGTCGGCGGCCTCGTCGTCGGCCAGGTGCAGCACCGCGCGCAACGGCACCGCCCGCGCCAGCTCCGCCGCCACGCCCAGGAAGCCATCGCCCGCCACCAGCACTGCCGGCGTGCAGTCGTGCAGGATCGGCAGCAGTTCGGCCGCAGTCAGGCGCCAGTTCAGGCACACCATCACCATGCCGGCCTTGGCGCAGCCATACAGCATTTCGAGATAGTCCGAGCTGTTGTGCGCCAGCACCGCCACGCGCGTGCCCGGTGCCAGGCGCAGATGGTCGCGCAGGTATTCGGCGAAGCGGCTGGCGCGCTCGTCGACATGGCGGTAGGTCACGTGGCGGCCGCTCTCCACGTCGACCAGCGCAACCTTGTCGGGGAAATGCTGCGCGTTCCGGTGCAGCCAGTCGATCACGTACATGGGCTTGCCTCCGCTCAGCTGGCGATGTCCTGGACCGGCCCGCTGCCGCGCAGCCTGCCCACCACGCCCTGCGGGAAATAATAGACGCTCAGCACGAACAGCAGGCCCAGCCACAGCAGCCAGCGGTCGGGATGCAGCAGCGCCGACAGCAGCGGCAGCGCGGCAGTGCCGTCGCTGGCCAGCTTCATCACGTCCTGCAGGTAGGTCTGCGCCAGCAGGAACAGCACGGTGCCGATCACGGCGCCGTAGAGTGTGCCCATGCCGCCGATCACGACGATCAGCAGGATGTCGACCATGATCTCGAACGACAGCGAGGTGTCGGGGCCGTTGTAGCGCAGCCAGATTGCCATCAGCACGCCCGCCAGCGTGGCAAACATGGCCGACAGCACCGTCGACACCGTGCGGTAGACCACGGTGCGGTAGCCGATCGCCTCGGCGCGGAAGTCGTTCTCGCGGATCGCCTGCAACACCCGGCCGAATGGCGAGTTGACGATGCGCAGCAGCGCCAGGAACAGCACCAGCGCGCCGGCGAATACCAGGTAGTAGCTGAGCAGCTTGCCGCTCAGCGGCACGCCCAGCCATTCGGCGTCTCCCAGCGTAAAGCCGGGGCGCAACACCTCGGGCACCTTGAAGGTCAGCCCGTCCTCGCCGCCGGTCCACTCCGACAGCTGCGAGACCAGCGTGGCGAAGGCGGTGGCCACCGCCAGCGTGATCATGGCGAAGAAGATCGCCCGCACCCGCAGCGAGAACAGCCCGATCAGGAAGGCCAGCAGCGCCGATACCGCCAGCGCGCCGGCGGTGCCGGCCAGCAATGCGCCCCAGCCCGGCTCCATGCGCGACATGGCAATGGCCACGCCATAGCCGCCGATGCCGAAAAACATGGTGTGGGCAAACGAGACGATGCCGGTATAGCCCAGCAGCAGGTCGTAGCTGGCCACCAGCACCACGAAGATGCAGATCTTGGCCGCCATGTTCAGCGCGCGCGCGCCGGGAAACGCAAACGGCGCGCACGCCAGCGCCACCAGGATCAGCAGCAGCAGTGCCACCAGCACGCGGCTGCGCGGCAGGTCGCCGGACAGAAGTCGGATCATGGTCGTTCTCCTCAGCGCCGCGCCACCGGGAACAGCCCTTGCGGGCGCCACAGCAGGATCAGCATCATCAGCAGGATGTTGGAGAACAGCGCGACCTTGGGAAACAGGAAGCCGGTGTAGTTGGCCATCAGTCCCACCAGCAGCGCGCCAACGAAGCAGCCCGTGGTCGAGCCGAGCCCGCCGATGATGATCACGATGAAGATCAGCACATTGACCTGCGCCCCGATCGCCGCCGTGATGTTCTGCTGGTACAAGCCCCACAGCACCCCACCCAGTCCTGCCAGCGCCGCGCCCGCGGCGAACACGCCGACGAACAGCCGGCGCACCCGGTAGCCCAGCGCCTCGACCATCTCGCGGTTCTCCACCCCGGCGCGGATCAGCAGGCCGATGCGGGTGCGGTTGAGCAGCAGCAGCATGGCGATGAAGATCACCAAGCCCAGCGCCATCGCGATCAGCCGGTATTTCTCGATCGCCGCGTCGCCCAGCAGCACCGCGCCGCGGAAGGTGGTGGGCACCTGCAGCGCGATGGTCTCCGGGCCCCAGATCGCCTTGATCAGCTGCTCGGCCACGATCATGCCGCCCATCGTGATCAGGATCTGCTTCAGGTGCTGGCCGTAGACCGGGCGCACCACCACGCGCTCGAAGAACAGCCCGACCGCCCCGGCTGCCACCATCGCCGCGGCGATCGCCAGGGCAAAGACCGACAGGTTCAGCGCCAGGCTGTCGGCCTCGACCCAGCCCGCCAGCGGCAACAGCACCGAGGCCGCGACATAGGCGCCCAGTGCGATGAACGCGCCATGGCCGAAGTTGAGCACGTCCATCAGGCCGAACACCAGCGTCAGGCCGGACGACACCACGAAGATGATCATCCCCATCGCCAGGCCGGCAATGGTCAGGGTGAGCCAGGTGGAGGGGCTGCCTATCAAGGGGAGGGCAAGCAGCATCAGCAACGGCGCGAGCGCCAGCGGGGTCCAGTCGAGGCGGACGCCGGGCGGCGCGGCCGGGCTTGCGGCCGGCAAGGTGGTTGAAGTCGTCATGTGTCTCGTCCTGCCGCGGCAATTTTTCCGCGCGCTGTGTGCTCCCTCTCCCGCTGGCGGGAGAGGGTTGGGGTGAGGGCGGGCGTGTCGACGAAGTGATGCCTGTCGGCATGCCGACGCCTGCCCTCACCCGCCGTCCCTCTCCCGCGAGCGGGAGAGGGAGCCAACCATCGGTCTTGCTGGAGCTCTGCTACTGGTGCGCCGCCAGCGACAGCCCCAGCAGCCGCTGCTGCAATGCCTCGTCCTCCGCCAGCGCCGCCATCGTGCCGGTATGCACGATGCGGCCATCGTCCATCACCGCCACCGTATCGCCCACCGACTTCGCCATATGGAAGTTCTGCTCCACCAGCAGGATCGAGACCTCGGTCTGCTTGAGCTCGCGGAACACATGGATCATGTTCTGGATGATCGCCGGCGCCAGCCCCTTGGTCGGCTCGTCGACGATCAGCAGCTGGCGCGGCTCGATGATGGCGCGCGCCACCGACAGCATCTGCTTCTGCCCGCCCGACAGCACCCCGGCGCGCTGGTGCCAGAAGGTCTTCAGCGCCGGGAACATGCGGAATACCCAGTCCAGCCGGCGTGCGTCGATGGCACCGCTGCGGGCCGCCAGGCGCATGTTCTCGGCCACGGTCAGGTCGGAGAACACGCTCATGTTCTCGGGCACGTAGGCAATGCCGGCCTGCGCGATCGCCGGCGTGCTGTGGCGGGTGATGTCGGCGCCGTTGAAGCTGACAGTGCCGGCGCTGGCCTGCCACAGGCCCATGATGGTGCGCAGCGTGGTGGTCTTGCCGGCGCCGTTGCGCCCCAGCAGCATGGTCACGCCGCCGCGCGGCACCGCGAAGCTGACGCCGTGCAGGATGTGGTAAGGGCCGATATGGGTCTGCACGTCCTGCAGTTGCAGGATCGGCTCCGCCGTGGTCACCTCAGCCATGGCTGCCCTCCTCTTCCGGCAGGCCCAGGTAGGCCTGCTGCACCACCGGCGATGCGATCACCCCGGCGGGATCGCCATCGGCCACCAGCGTGCCGTTGTGCAGCACGATGATGCGGTCGGCCAGCGAGCGCACCACGTCCATCTTGTGTTCGACCAGCAGCACGGTCTTGCTGCGGTCCTGGCGGAGCTCGCGGATCAGGTCCAGGATCACCGGCACTTCGTCGACGCTCATGCCCGCGGTGGGTTCGTCGAACATGAACACGCGCGGCTGCAGCGCGAGCAGGATGCCGACCTCCAGCTTGCGCTGGTCGCCGTGCGGCAGCGATGCCACCGCCAGGTGGCGCTTGCCGGCCAGCGCCACGCGTTCCAGGATGGCCATGGCCTGCGCCTGCAGGTCTGGCTGGCGCGACCACATCGAGAACAGGTCGATGCCGCGCTGCTGCCGCGCCTGCACCGCCAGCCGCACGTTCTCCAGCACCGACAGCTGCGGGAACAGGCTGGTCAGCTGGAACGCGCGGCCGATGCCGCGCCGGGTCTTCTGCGACACCGGCAGGCGCGTCACGTCCTCGCCGTCGAGCAGGATCTGCCCGGCAGTGGGCGGCAACTGTCCCGAGATCAGGTTGAAATACGTGGTCTTGCCGGCGCCGTTGGGGCCGACGATGCAGGTCAGCTCGCCGGGCCGGAACGCGCACGACACCGCATTGACGGCGACGTGGCCGCCAAAGCGGATGGTGAGCCCGCGCGTTTCCAGCAGCGGCCGCGCCGCCGGCGACGCCGTGCCGGCGGGCTGGGCCGCCGGCTGCGACGGCGCCGGCGCCGGCGCCGGCGCGGTCCTGGCGTAGGAGGCTGGCGCGTCCATCAGCGGTGGTTGCGCACGGGCACGTTCATTTCCTCGGGCTTGATCTCGCGCACGAGTTCCGGCACGCCCCAGGCAAAGGCCGGGTCCACCTTGATCTTGAAGTGGTACATCGACTGCATCGCCTGGTGGTCTTCCTTGCGGAAGGTCATCCTGCCCTTCGGGGTCTCGAACGACATGCCCTCCATCGCCGTGATCAGCTTGTCGGTGCCGGTATCGCCGTTGGTCTTCTTCAGGGCCTCGACCAGCGCGATGCCCGCGCTCATGCCGCCGGCGGTGAAGAAATCGGGCGGCGCCTTGAACTTGCTGTAGTGGTTGGACACCAGCCACTCGTTGGCCTTGTTCTTGGGAATGCCGAAGTAGTAGTACGTGGCCCCCTCCATGCCCGGGAAGTTCTTGTAGCTGGCCATCGCGGGCAGGATGTTGCCGCCGGTGGCGATCTCGATGCCGTAGCGCTTGGGGTCCAGGTCGGCGATCTTGAACGGGTTGCCGGCGCCGGCCCAGATGATGAAGATCACCTTGCGGCCAGGCTTGTCCTTGAGCGCATCGAACAACCGCTGCGCGCCCGCGGTGAAGTCGGTGGTGTTGGTCGGCAGGTATTCCTCGTGCACGATCTTCGCGTGCTTCAGCGCGCCCTTGAACGCCTTGACGCCGTCGCGGCCGAAGGCATAGTCCTGCGCCAGCGTGGCGATCTGCACGCCCGGCTTGTCCAGCGCCACCGCGTTCGAAATCGCGTCCTGCGACGAATTGCGGCCGGTGCGGAAGATATAGCGGTTCCACTTGTCGCCGGTGATGGAGTCGGCCACGGCGGGCTCGACCAGCAGCACTTTCTTGTATTCCTCGGCCACCGGCAGCATCGCCAGCGCCGTGCCCGATGAAGTCGGACCCACCGCGAGGTCGGCGCGGTCGTCGCTGTAGGCCGCGGCCAGTTGGGCCTTGGCCACGTCCGGCTTGCCCTGGGTGTCTTTCTCGATCACCACCAGCTTGTTGCCGTTGACGGCCATGGTGCCGTTGGTGGCGTATTCCAGGCCCATCATCAGGCCGGTCTGGGTCTGCTTGGCATAGGCCTCGAGCGCGCCGGTCTTGTCGTAGACGTGGGCGATGCGGATGTCCTTGGCCAGCGCGGCGCCGGCGCCGAGCAGCGCGGCGGCCAGGGCCAGGGCGCGTAGGGCGTGGGGGGTGCGATGCATTGCGGTCTCCTGGGTTCGGTCTCGTTTGTGTTTGTAGGGATGAAACCTGCTGCAACTGCGTGGCATGCCGGCTTGCGGCGCATGCGGGCCGGGACTGGCGCGCAATGGCAGCGCTCGCCCCGGCCGGACCTATCGCGTCTGGCGCGGCTGCAGGCCGTGCGCGATCAGGTCGAAAGCGGTGTCGACCACCTTCTCCATCGACGGCGGACGCTTCCAGCGCGCATAGCGCATGCCAAGGAAATTGCTGATGCCGATCAGGCACCAGGCGCGCACCTCGGCATCGCCGGGCACGATCTCGCCCTGCTCTTCCGCGCGCGTCAGCCGCCGGCTGTAGAGCTCGGCGAACACCTGGAAATAGCTGCTGTAGATGGTCTCGTCGACCGAGTAAGAATCCAGCACGATCCGGTACAGGTTCTTGTGGCGCGAGACGAAGGACAGGAACGCCTTCAGGCCCAGGCGCTCCGCCTCCATCTGGGTCTCGGCGACCGCCACGTGCTTGCGCAGGTGCGCGCGCACCAGTTCCAGCATGTGCGCGACCAGCGCGCGGAAGATGTCTTCCTTGTCCTTGAAGTACAGGTAGAAGGTGCCCATCGCCACCTTGGCTTCCTGCGTGATCTCGGAGATCGACGCGGCGTAGTAGCCCTTCTCGCCAAACACCTTCTCGGCGGCGCGCAGCAGCGCCTCGCGGGTCTTCTGCCCGCGCGCGGTCTTGGGCGAGCCCATGCCGCCTGCGGGGCCGGTGGCGTCGACGTCGGCGATGCCGGTGTCGCCAGTCTCGGTGGTGGACATCTTGTCTCCGTTGGCGCTGCGCGCCTTGTCATGGCAATGCCGACCGCTGCCTGTGCTGCCGGCGCCAACCGGGCTGAACCGGCGCCTCCTCGCGCCTGCCATGACCCTGCCGTCGCCCGGAACCGATATTCAGGCAAAACCTGATATCTGATTCATGTTTCATCGTATAAATTGCCAAGCGTGGATGTCAATAGAGAGGCACCCTCACCCGCGGGCCCCCTTCCGCGCATCTTCTACCCCTGCCGCCCGCCGAGACACGCCGTTGGACGCTTTCGATCCGGTACCCGCCAGCCCCGCCGCGCCGCCCTATGCGCTCCATCCGGCGCGCGGCGCCCTGCCCGGCTGGCGCGAGGCCGGCCAGGGACGGCCCCTGCTGTTGCTGCACGGCTGGTCGGTCAACGGCGCGGCCTTTGACGGACAGCGCGCGCTGGCGCTGGCCGGCTTCCGCGTGATCGCTCCCGACCATGCCGGGCACGGCCTGTCGCGGCAGCGCGCGGGCGCAACCGTGGCGGCGCTCGCGCGCGACGTGGCCGCGCTGGTCGGGCACCTCGGGCTGGGTGACGTGGTGGTGGCGGGCTGGTCGATGGGCGCGATGGTGGCCTGGGCGCTGCTGCGCGACCAGCCGCAGTTACCGCTGGCGGCGGTGGGCAGCATCGACATGACGCCGCGCATGGTCACCGACCCGGGCTGGGCGCATGGACTGCACGGCCATTACGACCTGGCCCAGGCCCGGCAGATGGCGGAGCGCGTCCGCGCCGACTGGCCCCGGCTGGCGCCGTCGGTGGCATCAGGCTTGTGGGCGGCAGGCCGGCGCCCGCCGGCAGCCGCGACGCAGCGCATCGCGCACATGGCGCAGCAGTGCGATGCCGCGACGCTGGCCAGCTTGTGGGAAGACATGGCGCGGCAGGATTTCCGCGCCACGCTGCGCGCGGCGCGCCTGCCGCTGTTTCATTTGTATGGAGAAGCCAGCCGGCTCTATGCGCCGGCGGTGGGCATTGCCACGCGGGCCTTGCACCCGGCGGCAGGGTTCAGCGTGGTCGCCGGCGCCGGTCACAGCCCGCATATGGAGCAGGCACAGGCCTTCAATGCCGCGCTGCTGGCCCTGATCCGGGAGGCCGGTCAGGCCAGCACGCGATAGCTCCAGAGCCCCAGCGCGGTCAGCAGCAATGAGCCGCCGAGATGCAGCAGCAAGTGCATCGCCGCCCAGCCGTAGTCCCCGGCGATCAGGTTCGCCACGACCTCGCTCGAGAACGTCGAGAACGTGGTCAGCCCGCCGAGGAAGCCGGTGATGGCCAGCAGGCGCCATTCCGGCGGCAGTCCGGCATGGGTATCGAAGAAGCCAACCGCCAGCCCCATCAGGTAGCCACCCAGCAGGTTGGCCGCGAGCGTGCCGTACGGCATCGCCGGATTGATGGCATTCCACAGCACCGAAAAGCCCCAGCGCAGCCATGCCCCCGCCGCGGCGCCGACACCGACGGCGACAAACCCCAACGGCCCCATCAGGGCTGGTCCTCGCCGCTGGCGTTGATCGACTCAATGCCCCAGCGCTTCAGCGCGTCTTCATCGGTCACCCGTGCATCGACCCAGCGCGCGCCCTCCGGGGTTTCCTCCTTCTTCCAGAACGGTGCTTCGGACTTGAGGTAGTCCATGATGAATTCACACGCGGCAAAGGCATTGCCGCGATGCTTCGAAGCCACCGCGACCAGCACGATCTGGTCCAGCGGAAGCAGCGGGCCGACGCGGTGGATGATGGTGACGCCCAGCAGCTCCCAGCGCGCGCACGCCGCCGCCTCGATCTGCGCCAGCGCCTTCTCGGTCATGCCCGGGTAATGCTCCAGCTCCATCGCGCTGACGGCGCTGCCCTCGCTGACGTCGCGCACGGTGCCGATAAAGCTGGCCACGGCGCCGACCTCCGGGTTATCGGCGCGCAGTGCCGCGACCTCGGCGCCCAGGTCAAAATCCTCGCGCTGCACCCTGACGCTCATCTCAGCCTCCGGTTACGGGCGGGAAAAACGCGACTTCGCAGCCGTCGGCAAGCGCGGTCTCGGCGCGGGCCACGGCGTGGTCGACGGCCATGCGCAGCGCGCGGCCCTCGGCCAGGGTCTCGGCCCAGGCGCCGCCGCGCTGGCGCAGCCACTGGCGCAGCGCGCCGACGGTGCGCACCTCGGGCGGCACCTCGGCGCGCTCGGCGGACACGCCGAGCTGCTCGCGCACGCTGGCAAAGAATCGGAGTTCGATGATCATCGCTGCCTTCTGCCTCGGGTCATGCCGGCCGCTACGCGAGCAGGCCGTCAAACGGAATGAACTGCACGGTGTCGCCGCGCGCGATCGCCTGGTTGGGCGGATTGTCGATCAGGCCATCGCCCCAGACAGTGGAAGTCAGCACGCCCGAGCCCTGGTTGGGGAACAGGTCCAGTCCGCCTTCGGCGTTGAGGCGTGCGCGCAGGAACTCGTTGCGGCGGTCGCCCTTGTTCAGCTCGAAATCCGCGCGCAGCGGCAGGCGCCGCGGCGTTACGTCGGCCACGCCCTGCAGGCGCAGGATGAACGGGCGCACGAACAGCAGGAAGGTGACGAAGCTGGAGACGGGATTGCCCGGCAGCCCGAGGAAAAACGCCGGCTCGCTGCCGCTGCCGACCTGCCCGAACGCGAGCGGCTTGCCCGGCTTGATTGCGATCTGCCACATATCGAGCCGCCCTTCGGCCTCGACCGCGGGCTTGATATGGTCCTCCTCGCCGACCGAGACCCCGCCCGAGGTAATGATCAGGTCATGGCCCTGCGCCGCGCGGCGCAGCGTCTCGCGGGTGGCGGCCAGCGTGTCCGGCACGATGCCGAAGTCGCTGACCTCGCAGCCCAGGTTTTCCAGCAGGCCGCGCAGCGTGAAGCGGTTGGAGTTGTAGATCGCGCCAGGCTTGAGCGGCTCGCCCGGCATCGCCAGTTCGTCGCCGGTGAAGAACACCGCGACGCGCACGCGCCGCACCACTTCCAGCTTCGCCTGGCCGACCGAGGCGGCCAGCCCCAGTGCCTGCGGCGTCAGCCGCGTGCCGGCCGGCAGGATCACGCTGCCGGCTTCGATATCCTCGCCGGCGCGCCGCACCCATTCGCCGGATTGCGGCACGTGGTTGACGATCACGTCGTCGCCCGTGGCCGTGCATTGCTCCTGCATCACCACGGCATCGGCGCCGGGCGGAATCAGCCCGCCGGTGAAGATGCGCGCCGCGGTGCCCGGCTCCAGGGCCGTGCCGACATGGCCGGCGGGAATCCGTTGCGACACGCGCAGCCGCGTGCCCGCGGCCGGCACCTCGGCGGCGCGCACGGCGTAGCCGTCCATCGAGGTATTGTCGGCCGGCGGCACGCGCAGCGTGCTCGTCACCGGCGCGGCCAGCACGCGAGCATTGGCGGCCAGCGTGTCGATGGACTCGGCCTGCGCCAGCGGCCGGGCGGCGCCAAGCAGCGCGTCAAGCGCCTGGGCCATGGTCAGCATCGGGGGGCGGGAAGGTGCTGCGGCTTGGGTCATGGTGCGATGTGGAGAGGGTTGGCCCACGAAAAACGGTCCGCGCATTGCCGGCACCCGCGCGCGGGGCTGGCAATCCGGGGACCGTGGATCGGGCCCGCAGCCTGATTGTAGCGAGTTGGCCCGGACCCGGCACGCGGCGGCGCCGCAGCCAGGTCCGCGCCACCGCGCTTACAGGCCGGTGTGGCGGGCGATATAGGCCTTGACCTGCGTGGCGTCGGCCGGCATCACCTCGAAGCGCTGCGGCAGGCTCTCGATGCCGTCGAACTTCGCCGGGCGCTCCGGCTCGTGCCCGAGCGCTTCACGGATGGTGTCGGCAAACTTGGCCGGCAGCGCGGTTTCCAGCACCACCATCGGCACCCCGGCGCTGAGATGCTCGCGCGCCACCTTGATGCCATCGGCGGTATGGGTATCGATGGTGATGCCATAGCGCGACGACAGGTCGCGGATGGTCGCAAGCCGGTCCTCGTGCGTGCTGCGTCCCGAGACGAAGCCGAACTGGCGGATGCGGTCGAATTCCGGCGTGCCCGCCAGGTCGAAGCCGCCCTTCTCTTCCACGTCGCGGAACAGCGCCGCCAGCTTGCCGCCATCCTGCCCCAGCAGGTCGAACACGAAGCGCTCGAAGTTCGAGGCCTTGGAGATGTCCATGCTCGGGCTGGAGGTGTGGTAGGTCTCGGCCGACTTGCGCACGCGGTAGGCGCCGGTGCGGAAGAACTCGTCGAGCACGTCGTTCTCGTTGGTGGCGACCACCAGCTTGTCGATCGGCAGGCCCATCATGCGCGCGATATGGCCGGCGCAGACGTTGCCGAAGTTGCCCGAGGGCACGCAGAACGAAACCTTCTGGCCGGGACCGTCGGTCGCCAGCAGCCAGCCCTTGAAGTAGTACACCACCTGGGCCACCACGCGCGCCCAGTTGATCGAGTTGACCGTGCCGATCTTCTGGCGCGCCTTGAAGGCGTGGTCGTTCGAGACTGCCTTGACGATGTCCTGGGCGTCGTCGAACACGCCGTCGATGGCGATGTTGAAGATGTTCGGGTCCTGCAGGCTGAACATCTGCGCGGTCTGGAACGCGCTCATCTTGCGGTGCGGGCTCAGCATGAACACGCGGATGCCGCGCTTGCCGCGCATCGCGTATTCGGCGGCGCTGCCGGTGTCGCCCGAGGTGGCGCCCAGGATGTTCAGCTCCTGGCCGGCGCAGGCGAGCGCGTACTCGAACAGGTTGCCGAGCAACTGCATCGCCATGTCCTTGAACGCCAGCGTCGGGCCGTTGGACAGGCCCAGCAATTGCAGCCTGGTATCGCCCTCTTCGCCCAGCGTGCGCAGCGGCGTGATGTCGGCGGTGTTGTCGCCCTCGCGCGCGTTGCAGTACACCTCGGCGGTGTAAGTCTTGCGCGTCAGCGCGCGCAGGTCTTCGGCGGGAATGTCGTCGCAGAACTTGCGCAGGATCTCGTAGGCCAGGTCGGCATACGGCAGCTTGCGCCACGCTTCCAGCTCATCGGCGCTGACCTGCGGATACTGCGCGGGCAGGTACAGGCCGCCGTCCGGCGCCAGGCCGCCCAGCAGGATCTCGGAAAACGATTGCGGCATCTCGTGGCCGCGGGTCGACTGGTATTTCATGACAATGGTCCGGTCCGGCCCTTAGTTCAGTTCTTCCATGCGCAGGCGCGTCACGGCGGAGAGCACCGTGGGCAGTGCCTCGATCTTGGCGATGGCGGCGTTGACGTGCTTCTCGCGCGTGATGTGGGTCAGGATGATGATGTCGGTCTGCGGCTCGCCTTCGCGCGATTCCTTCTGCAGCATGGCGTCGATCGAGATGCCGCCCTCGGCCAGGATGCGGGTGATCTCGGCCAGCACGCCGGTCTCGTCGGACACGCGCATGCGCAGGTAGTACGAGCTGTTGATCTCTTCGATCGGCAGCACCGGCACGCTCGACAGCTCGTCGGGCTGGAACGCCAGGTGCGGCACGCGGTGCCCCGGGTCGGCGGTGTGCAGGCGGGTCACGTCGACCAGGTCGGCGATCACCGCCGAGGCGGTCGGCTCGGCGCCGGCGCCCTTGCCGTAGTAGAGCGTGGCGCCCACGGCATCGCCCTGCACCAGCACCGCGTTCATCGCGCCTTCCACATTGGCGATCAGGCGCGTGGCCGGCACCAGGGTCGGATGCACGCGCAGCTCGACGCCGTCGTCGCGGCGGCGCGTGATGCCGAGCAGCTTGATGCGGTAGCCCAGTTCCTCGGCATACTTGATGTCGGTGGCCGACAGCCTGGTGATGCCTTCGACGTGGGCCTTGTCGAACTGCACCGGCATGCCGAACGCGATCGCGCTCATCAGCGTGACCTTGTGCGCGGCGTCGACGCCCTCGATGTCGAAGGTCGGGTCAGCCTCGGCGTAGCCCAGCTGCTGCGCTTCCTTCAGGACCGCGTCGAAATCCAGGCCCTTGTCGCGCATCTCGGACAGGATGAAGTTGGTGGTGCCGTTGATGATGCCGGCGATCCACTGGATGCGGTTGGCGGTCAGGCCTTCGCGCAGCGCCTTGATGATGGGGATGCCGCCGGCCACCGCGGCCTCGAACGCGACGATCACGCCCTTCTTGCGCGCGGCCTCGAAGATCTCGTTGCCGTGCACGGCCAGCAGCGCCTTGTTGGCGGTGACCACGTGCTTGCCGTTCTCGATCGCCTTGAGCGCCAGCTCGCGCGCGATGCCGTAGCCGCCGATCAGTTCGATGACGATGTCGATGTCGGGGCGGTTGACCACCGCGTTGGCGTCGCTGACGACTTCCACTTCCCCGTTGGTCAGTTCGCGCGCGCGTTCGGTGTTGAGATCGGCCACCACGGCGATCTCGATGCCGCGGCCGGCGCGGCGACGAATTTCTTCCTGGTTGCGCTTGAGCACGTTGAACGTGCCGCTACCGACGGTACCGATGCCGAGCAGGCCAACTTTGATGGGGTTCATGGACAATCTTCTGAGTTGCTAAGGATGGGTTGCGGCGCGGCCGCGAATCAGGCCGCTGCCTTGCCGTGGCGTTTCCGGTACGCCTCGAGGAAGCGCGCGATACGGCCGATGGCCTCGCGCAGGTCTTCCTCGTGCGGCAGGAACACGATGCGGAAATGGTCGGGCCGGGCCCAGTTGAAGCCGGAGCCCTGCACCAGCAGCACCTTGGACTCCTGCAGCAGTTCATAGATGAACTCCTGGTCGTCCTGCACCGGGTACATCGACAGGTCCAGCTTCGGGAACAGGTACAGCGCCGCCTTGGGCTTGACGCAGGTCACGCCCGGGATCGCGGTGATCAGCTCATAGGCCAGGTCGCGCTGGCGCCGCAGGCGCCCGCCTTCGGCGACCAGGTCATTGATGCTCTGGTAGCCGCCCAGCGCGGTCTGGATCGCCCACTGGCCCGGCACGTTGGCGCACAGGCGCATCGACGACAGCATGTTCAGGCCTTCGATGTAGTCGATGGCCGGGCGCTTGTCGCCCGACACCACCATCCAGCCGGCCCGGTAGCCGCACGAGCGGTAGTTCTTCGACAGGCCGTTGAAGGTCACCGTCAGCACGTCGGTCGACAGCGAGGCGATCGAGGTGTGGGTGACGCCGTCGTACAGGACCTTGTCGTAGATCTCGTCGGCAAAGATGATCAGGCCGTGCTCGCGCGCGATCGCGACGATCTCGAGCAGCAGCTCATCCGAATACAGCGCCCCGGTGGGGTTGTTCGGGTTGATGATGACGATGGCCTTGGTATGCGGCGTGATGCGCGCGCGGATATCGGCCGGATCGGGCATCCACTCGTTGGACTCGTCGCAGATGTAGTGCACCGGCGTGCCGCCCGACAGGCTGACCGCGGCGGTCCACAGCGGGTAGTCCGGCGCCGGTACCAGCACTTCGTCGCCGGTATTGAGCAGTGCGTTGACGGCCATCACGATCAGCTCGGAGGCGCCGTTGCCCACATAGATATCGTCCAGGCCGACGCCTTCGATATTTTTTTGCTGGGTATAGTGCATGATCGCCTTGCGCGCGGCGAATATGCCCTTGGAATCGGAATAACCTGCCGAATTCGGCAGGTTTCGCATCATGTCCTGCTGAATTTCCTCCGGCGCGTCGAAGCCGAACACGGCCAGGTTGCCGATATTCAGCTTGATGATCTTGTGCCCCTCTTCCTCCATCTGCTTGGCCTTTTCCAGCACCGGCCCGCGGATGTCGTAGCAAACGTTATTGAGTTTGTTGGATTTCTGGATGGGTTTCACGGCGATGTCGGGCAAGCGTGGCGTGCCGCGTCGGCGGCACCGGACTGGGAATCGGGGCGATCTGACAGAATCTGAAAGAATGCGGAGGCGCCGTCCGCTGCGATGCAACGCAAACGTGGCAGACAGGGAGGCAAAAGCTATAATTTATCGGATTATGACAGACTTCGGCAGGGATTCTTGCATTGCAGCGTGCGCTGTCCGCGCGCACCGCGGCAGCC
This sequence comes from Cupriavidus taiwanensis, assembly GCF_900250115.1. Classification (NCBI taxonomy): domain Bacteria; kingdom Pseudomonadati; phylum Pseudomonadota; class Betaproteobacteria; order Burkholderiales; family Burkholderiaceae; genus Cupriavidus; species Cupriavidus taiwanensis. The sequence goes on from NZ_LT984803.1 coordinate 1,980,416, forward strand.
TGCACGTTGCCGTCCGTCCGTTGCCCGTCCATCCATTGCCCGCCCGGCCCGCCGGCCCTCCGCTCCGCGGACCCGCCCGCCAGCCCGCGCCGGCCATCGCCGAGATCCCCAAGTGAAACTCCACGCCGACCAGCCCCAGTCGCTCAACACCGTCACGGCCTACGGGCCCGGTTATATCGAAATCAACCTGGTGCGCCACACCAACTCGGTGCTGGTCATGCCGGAGGGCGAAGTCCGGCCCTGGCCGGTCGACCGCTTCGAAGACCTGGAGCCCGCGCATTTCGAGCAGCTGTCCGAACTCGCGCCTGAAGTGGTGCTGCTGGGCACCGGCTCCCGGCTGCGCTTTCCGCACCCGCGCCTGACCGCATCGCTGGCGCGCCGCCATGTCGGCGTCGACGCCATGGACATGCAGGCGGCGTGCCGCACCTACAACATCCTGATGGCCGAGGGGCGCAAGGTGGCAGCGGTGCTGCTGCTCGAGCCGGAGGCCACCTGACGCGCCCGCGGAGAAAGTTGAGCAGTCGCCACGCTTGAAGTCCGCGCGAGGCGCCCCAATCTGCTCGCGCTGAGGCGGCAGCCCCTCTCCCGATTCCAACGATTTCACCGATCCCCTGCCCCTCCCCCAAGGAGCCACAAGCATGACCGTCAGTCTCAACAAGGCCATCCCCGACTTCAGCGCGCCGATGACCGGCGACGCCACCTTCCGCCTGGCCGACTACCGCGGCAAGACGGTGGTGCTGTACTTCTACCCGAAGGACAACACGCCGGGCTGCACCACGGAGGCAATGAATTTCCGCGACCAGTACGAGGATTTCGAGAAGGCCGGCGTGCAGGTATTCGGCATCTCGCGCGACAGCCTGCGCTCGCATGAAAACTTCAAGGCCAAGCTGGAACTGCCGTTCGAACTGATCTCCGATGCCGACGAAGATGTGTGCACATTATTTGATGTCATCAAGATGAAAAAGCTGTATGGCAAGGAGCACCGCGGCATCGAGCGCAGCACCTTCGTCATCGACGGCAAAGGCATCCTGCGGCACGAGCTGCGCGGCATCAAGGTGCCCAGCCACGTCGACGAAGTGCTGGAGATCGTGCGCGGTCTCTGAGACCGCGACGCAGCGCCGGCATTGCCCGTAACGGATCCGATCCGGACGCGCGCGGCAAACGTTGGCAAACCCAATTGCCAAACCCAAAGCCTTCAGATACATTGGCCCGTAATGAGTTCAGATTCCGGATGCCACGCTGTTTCGACTCCCCGGCCCAGGCGCTTCCTGCCACAGGCCGGTAGCGGACCTGCCATGTCGGCAGTCCGACCAAGAGCCGCCAACCCTGTACCGCAGGCATGGCGGCTTTTTTGTTTGCAGCCGCGTCGGTCCTCATGTATGTCCGCGCCGGGCGCCTCGCGCATGCATGCCCCGGCCCGGGTTCGCCACGCCGCCTCCAACGCCTCGCACTTTGCCGAGGTAGCGCGGCGCCGCGGACCGGACATTCCCGCCCCCTTCTTGTCCCCCTGAAAGGAAAGCCAAGCATGCCGCTGCCTACCATGCCCGCCAAGCCTGCCCAATTGCTGGATCCGAGCGAATTTGCTCCGGTCTCCGCGGTGCCTAAGGCCAAAGCCGCCACACAGGGCAAGAAACCTGTGCCGGCGCTCGAGCGCGTGGCATTGCTGGAAACCGGCGACGCACAGGTGCCTGAAGTCAAGGCCCGCGCCGCCGGCGGCACCCGCGCCCGCAGCACCGAGACCCCCGCGGTATCGACGCCGGCCGTCGCCTCCGCGCCGGTGAGCCTGGTCAAGCCGTCGACCGGCACCACGCGCCGCGCGCGCAAGGCCGAAGGCCCGAGCAAGCTGTTCGTGCTCGACACCAACGTGCTGATGCACGACCCGGCCTCGCTGTTCCGCTTCGAAGAGCACGACATCTACCTGCCGATGATGACGCTCGAAGAACTGGACAACCACAAG